>NZ_JBXWOS010000021.1:0-75235 GCF_059611005.1 Ruegeria sp. CDSB117 | reverse complement strand
GCAAATCTCCCGCTTCTCTTCATCCGACCAAAACCGCTTCTTACGCATGCTCATAGAGTGCCTCATAGTGTCCACTATCAATGGTGGACACTTAGACACACTCTATCGAACGCGTTAGGTCGCATTCACCGGACGGACACGGTTCTGGTAAAACGCTCTCAAGTACGGTGACTATGATGGCGTCACATTCCGGACCCCGATGGTGTCTAACAATTCAGGTCATTGGGATGAGGTCAGAACACGGCAACTGCAGGATGCAGTCGAAGTGCCTTGCGCCGGAAGAGCATCGACAAACCAAACATCCGTTTTGTCTTTGTGAAGTGCTATTTCGGGCTTAGAACACTTTGGATGCCGAACGGCGTCTAAAGTAATTGCTGGGAATTGTTCCGCTTGTCGATCCGGTTCGCTAAGATGGTGCCCGAGGCAACAAGCAGGAAAACCCGATGCGCAACACAATCTTCTTCCCCCTGGCGGCATTTGTTCTAGGGATTTTTATGACCACTGAGACTGCAGCAGCGGCCTCACTTGGACGATACGAGGTTTTTGCGGTCGAAGAGGGTGACATGCTGAAAATGCGTGCTGGGCCGGGGACAGGCTATATCGTTATCGTTGGGCTTCCGAATGGAACCGCTCTGCGGGTTCACAGTTGCGAACAAACTGGTGGCACGCGTTGGTGCCGAGTGTCGCTTGATCGCGCACGTCAGCTTAAGGGATATGTGTCTTGGGCCTATTTACGAAAATTGTGATGTGACGATTCCAAGGGCCGCCGGTTATGTAGCGCTATGAAAGGTCGGAAAAAACTATCTTTGCTTTTTTGGCTATCCGGCGACTGTTTTTCCTGGTCGCCGTAAGCAACTCAGTTGCTAGATCAGTCGCGACCTAGCTGAAATAACCTGCCTCCAAGGAATTATTGAGTGCGACGCGTGTAAACCTGTCTACCAGAGCCGCTTTGAAGACTCCGATTTGGCCCGCCGAACGTGAATTTGCCAGTTTAAGATTTTCCATGCGTCGCGAATGGCCGGATTGGTCGGCCCCACCGCGGCAATTGTAAGTTAGTCGAAGGTCCGGGCAGAGCCGATTTTTTAGAACGAGCGCTGGAACTGGCAAAAAATCTGACCACCACAGGTAACTTTAATTGGCGAAACGGTAAGTTAACTGGTCAAAAGGCTAATTATCCCTGCATTTGACGCCTTGTTTATTGGTCGGAGTGAGAGGATTCGAACCTCCGACCCCTGCCTCCCGAAGACCGGTGCAGAGGGCCAAGTTATTGAATTTTAGTCAAAGGAGCCCTGTTTTCCAGGCGTTATCGCCAATCAAACCAGCCAAGTTCAGGTTCGGCAGGTTCATTGAACCTCAGAGCACTGTCTACATGGTCCGCTAGTTATCGTGGTCTATGTTCAGTGCTAGTTTGTTCTCTACATTATTGCCTAGATCCAGCCCACTTATGCACGGTGAAGAGCTTTGCCATGAGTCAGGCCGTTCACTTTCTCCAAGATTGCGTCTGCGTCAATGCTGTGGTGGCGATATAGATCGCCGATTGTTCCGGTCTGACCAAAATGCTCGACACCCATTGGGATAGTCTGATGTCCAAGCACTGCCCCGAGCCAGGATAGAGTTGCAGGATGACCATCGATAACGGTGACGAGCTTGCAGTGTGACGGAAGGTCGGACATCAGGGTTTCGATGTGAGAGCGTGCCGCTCGATTGCCGCGCGAACGCGCTCGTTGAGCGGCGGTCCATCCAGCATTCAGGCGATCTGCGGATGTCACGGCCAATACACCTATGTCGCGACGGCCTTCACCAATCATACCGGCAGCCTTGATTGCCTCCGGCGCGACTGCTCCTTGATAGGCGATTACAACTTCGCAATTGGGCCCGGGTTTTCGTAACCAATAGGCCCCATCAATGGCACCTTGGCGGAACTCTTGGTCGACACGTTTTCCGGGCTGTTCAATCGGGTTGGTGGTCAGGCGCATATAGACGGAGCCTCCGGTTTCATCGCGTAGCCAGGTGCGCTCGTCCGGCTGCCCTTCACCATCGCGCTGCATGTAGTCAAAGGCCCATTCCATGATCACTGCCAACTCATCAGCAAAGGCGGGTTCAAATGCTGCCAACCCGTCTTGGCTCATCCCGATCAGCGGTGTTCCAACGGATTGGTGTGCTCCACCTTCGGGTGCGAGTGTGACGCCCGATGGTGTGCCAACCAGCATGAAGCGCGCGTCCTGATAGCAGGCGTAATTCAGTGCATCGAGGCCGCGGCTGACAAATGGATCATAGACGGTGCCAATTGGGATCAGCCGCTTACCGAATACGGAATGCGAAAGACCCGCCGCTCCAAGAAGCAACATGAGATTCATTTCGGCGATACCAAGTTCGATATGCTGCCCCTCCGGCGTGAATTCCCATTTCGCCGTCGAAGGGATCCGGTGTTCTATGAAGGCGTCGGATTGCTCGGATCGGGCAAATAGCTTGCGCCGGTTCACCCAAGGACCAAGGCTTGTTGTGCCTGTCACATCTGGGGAGGTCGTCACTATGCGTTCGGCCATTGGGCCGTCGCCTTTTGATAGATCGTCAAGGATCTTACCAAACGCCATCTGTGTCGAGATTTCGCGGCTGGTGTCGATTTCGATTGGCGGCACTTCCAGCTTGTCATCAAAATAGCGGCGCGGACCTTTAGCAAAGAACGGCGTGCTGGCCAGAAAATCTTTGAATGCGTCTGGGTCCTGCACTGTCGCAAGCGGCTCCCATTCTTCGCCCTTCGGCACACCCATATGCGACTGCCACGCGGCGAACTGGCTATTGTTCATTAGCCCGCCGTGATTGTCCTTGTGACCTGCAATAGGGGTGCCCCATCCTTTGACGGTGTAGGCTAGGAAGCATGTCGGGCGATCATGATCGATGGCGGCAAATGTTTGGGCCATTGTCTCGACGCAGTTGCCGCCGAGGTTCTCCATAAGGTCTGCGAGCTCTGCATCCGTGCGCCGTTCGATCAGAGCGGTCACATCCCCCTGATCACCCAGATCGTCCAAGAGACGCTGTCGCCAATTCGCACCACCCATGAAAGTCAAAGCGGAGTAGTCCTGGTTGGGGCAAGCATCGATCCAGTCACGCAGGCGGTCGCCGCCGGGCTCTTCAAAGGCAGCGCGTTGCAAGACCCCATATTTCACACGAACGACATCCCAACTGAACGCATCGAAGATTTTCTCGATCCGTTCGAACAAGCCTTCCCGGACGATACCGTCCAGCGACTGTCGGTTGTAATCGATGATCCACCACGTGTTTCGCAGGTCGTTCTTCCATCCTTCCTGTAATGCCTCATAGACGTTGCCTTCATCCAGTTCGGCATCGCCTACCAGGGCTACCATACGTCCCATTGGCGCGTCTGAGCCCCAGCTTTTGGCCTTGATGTAGTCTTGAATGATCGAGGCAAACGAGGTGATCGCGACACCTAAACCCACAGACCCGGTCGAGAAATCAACATCATCTATATCCTTCGTCCGGCTGGGATAACTTTGCACACCCCCAAATCCGCGGAAATTCTCCATCTTCTCGCGAGTCTGATTACCCATGAGATACTGCATCGCATGAAACACCGGCGACGCATGGGGTTTGACTGCAACCCGGTCCTCAGGGCGCAAGGCCGAGAAGTAGAGCGCGGTCATAATCGATACCATCGAAGCAGACGAAGCCTGATGGCCACCAATCTTGATCCCATCCACCTTTGGTCGGACATGGTTGGCATGGTGGATCATCCAATGAGACAACCACAGCAGGCGCTGTTCGACGATCTTCATTTGGGTGGGATCAATGAGCATGGTGGTCTCCGGGTTTAGGCGGCGCTGCGAGCAGGGTAGGGCAAAGCCTGCTCTAGGTCTGCAAGGATATCTTCGACATCCTCTAGCCCGACAGACAGACGGATCAGGCCATCGCTTATCCCATGCTCAGCCCGCTCTTCCGGGGTATACGTCGAATGAGTCATGGAGGCTGGGTGTTGGATCAGTGTTTCCGCGTCGCCCAACGACACCGCACGCTGGATCATATTCAGGCGGTTCATGAATTCAATTCCTCCGGACAGACCGGATTTGATCTCGAACGCTATCATAGCGCCGGGTTGGGACATCTGGCGCTGCGCGACATCATGCTGGGTGAAACTCTCAAGACCGGGAAAATAAACTTCTCCGACAGCGGGATGTGCTTCGAGGAAATCTGCGACGACCTTGGCGGACGCACAGTGGCGATCCAAACGCAGGTTCAGTGTCTTCAGACCACGCAGGATCAACATCGCGTTGAAAGGGGCCATTACCGCGCCGGTCATGTCCTTCATCCCAACAAGGCGGATCTCAGCAATCTGTTCGGCGGACCCGGCAACCAGACCGGCAACCACATCGCCATGCCCACCGAGGTATTTGGTGGCGGAGTGCAGAACGATATCTGCCCCGTGCTCGATCGGGCGGGTCAAATACGGGCTAGCGTAGGTATTATCGACGACGACCGTTGCACCGACCGAATGCGCAATTTCGGCGCTCGCGGCGATGTCCACCAAGCGCATATTCGGATTGGCTGGAGTTTCGAAATAGACAACGCGGGTTTTGTCAGAAACGGCCGCTTTCAGGTTCTCAGGGTCTGTCATGTCGACATGTGTGATCGTGACCCCCCATTTCGCTAAACCATGACGCATAAAGGCGAAGGTGCAGCCATAGAGTGTTTTGTCCACAATGACTTCGTCACCTGGCGACAGCAGGGTCCAGAGCACTGCCGTGATCGCCCCCATGCCGCTTGAAAGAGCTAGCCCGGCCTCGGCCCCCTCAAGCACGGCAATGCGTTGTTCAAGAAGGTCGCATGTGGGGTTTGAAATACGGCTGTAGATATGACCTTCACGCTCGCCCGCGAACATCTCTCCACCAGCTTCTGCGGTTTCAAAGGTAAACGTGGACGTCAAATGCAGCGGTGGTGTCAGCGCCCCGTCATTTTCCAGAGGGTTATAAGCATGGTGAATGGCGCGGGTGGCAAATCCGGTTGAACGAGTCATTACAAGCTCCTGAATCATGTTGAAGCTAGTTTGCGCCTTAGCTTTGAGCCAATGATTGCGAAGTATGCCAACATGAGAGTAAATGTTGGCAGATTATGCTAAGGATGAGGGTAAAGTGGACGCTAAGGACAGGCAAATCATTCGAGCTCTGCAGCGTGACGGGCGCATGACGAACCAGGATCTTGCCGACGAGGTGAACTTGTCTCCCTCACCGTGTTTGCGCCGGGTCAAAAACCTTGAAGCCAACGGAGTGATAAAGGGATACAGCGCCGACGTTGACGCTGCCGCATATGGGATGGCCATTACCGTCTTCGTGCGTATCAGGTTGGAGCGACACAACGAAACGGACGTTCAGAACTTCGAGAAACGCGTTCGGATGATCGATGAAGTTCTTGAATGCCACGTTCTTACCGGCGCAATGGACTACCAGTTGCGGGTTTTGGTATCGGATCTCGAGGCCTACGAGGAATTTATTCGTCACCGAATTCATCCGATAGGCGGCATAGCCTCGATCGATACCAGCTTTGTCTATGGAACAGTAAAAAAGACCGCCGTTTTTCCGCCCGAATAAATGGACCCAGTTAGAATGAGTTGTTGCCAATCGTTTTTACATTTATTTGATTGACTTTTTTCTTTCCGCAATTTCCCATTCTCACCGTCGCTATATCAAAGACGTGCAGCGCGTGCTGCATCACTTCTGAGAGGATAGCGATGACAAATAAACCACATGAAAAAACAAGGTTGGCAAAATACGTCGAGCGCAGGGTGCTCGAATTGAAACCGACTAAGAGCCAGGCTGAGATTGCCGCCTTGGCCGGCTATGTGAACCAGAACATGATCACGATGATCAAGCAGGGTCGCTCCAAGGTTGCGCTCGATCGCGTTCCGGCACTGGCTACTGCTTTAGACGCGGACCCTGCTTTCGTTATGCAGCTAGCTCTAGAACAGGCGATTGGTAAGACAGCAGCTGAAGCAGTCTTGGAGGTATTCGGGGAGCCCGTCACGGCGAACGAAGTTGGCTGGTTACAAGCGATCCGTGAGGCTTCCAACAACACCGACCCTAGGCTTACGAACAGGTCACAGGCTGCGATCAACGCGATCTTCGGGAGATAGAAACCATGTGTGACAAGATTGGCGATCTGACACCCAACGAACGCGCCTGGCTGCGCTTCCTTCGCGATGTGAGCAAAAACAGCGACCCCGGCATTACTCTTCGGCGGGTGCAGCTGCTGCGGTGGCTCTGCGAACTTCGCAGGGCTCGAAGGAGGCCTTAGATGGGGTGGCGGCGAGGAATGGTTGACGTGCTGAGTTTCGCCGAGTCCCCTTGGGAAGTTGAGGATGAGCTGCTAGTGTCCTAATCCTTCGCTGCAAACAAGACGCTGGAAAAAACCACCTCCCAAGCCTCACTACGTAGGAACACAAGTAGCAAGAAGTCAGCTTCTCTCTGACCAGCTGGCTTGCTAACCATTCAGTGAAAGGCCAGATAGTTCGTCGCTGTTGCGTTGCAGTGGCTCTCCGCATAAGCAAAAGCCGCTGCAAGACGTTCATCTGATGATAGCGCAGGAAGATGAAGGTTTCTTATTCATAAAGTCAGTATTTTTTGGCCTTCTAACAGCACGAAATGCTGGAAAATCTAGACTAATGGCCAAGCCTCTATGACCCGACTAGTCGCCTAAATGATGTTCTGTCCAAGCTCGGAGCGCAAGCGCGATTACGGCTATTTAACATCAGTAGGCGCGGAACCAGAGCCTAAGTTGTTATCCTACTCGTCTTCCGGCAATCCAAAAAACATGTTCCCAAGTTTGCGCCGGTCAACCTGGATTTGGCTTTCGTCCTTAAGAGTTACAAACCAATAAATTGAACCCGTGAAATGGTTCATCCTGCCGTAACCAGGTGCTTCTGCAACAATCCCTCTTGTCTTTGGAACCTCGTGCTTTGCTATAGTTACCCGCAGAGCTTCGGCATCTCGAAAAATAGGTTCCGAGAAATCCCAATAAGTGCGGATCGATATAACAAACTCTTCATTGTCTGCCTTTGCGAGATGCCGTGAATGCCAAGTTGGAGCATTTCGGACCATCCTTTCCCTGACTTTCGCTGCCTCTACAACTTCCAGCAATGCGTCGGGGCGGTGCGAGTTTTCAATGGCGGCAATTTTTTCGGCTGATTCAATAATTTCTTTTGCGCGTTGACGCCAAGTCCGAAGAAACTCATAGACGCTAAAAACCCACATTTGGCTCAAAGCAGAGAGAGGCAGCAAAATGTCTGAAGGAGTGCGCTCTCTCTCGATGAAGGCTTGTGCAGCTTCAAATTCAATGCTGCGCAAAACAGAGAAGTCCACCATAGCGATATTCCGTGCCTGCATTCCAAGGTAAAGATCATCACACAACGGGATCGAATTGGACCAACTCATCAAGTTGAACTCTTTCTCGGCGTTCATATAACCTCCCTTTGAGAATCGTGGTGGGCAATCTAGCTTCTGCGTCACTGATGCGTAGCAAGACCCTTTCGCTCAAGCCACCTTCGTCGAACATTTTTTATGGATGTGAAAGCCTCTGATTTTAGGCATTAATTTTCTTGAAACCGCGACACATTGACATTGAAACAATTTCGGAAGATGACCGGGCAGATATAGTAAGGAATAGTAAATTGATCGCAATTGGAACCAAAGAAGAACTGGAACGGAATGGTGTTCTAGAGGTCTCAACCTACGAACCCACGCGGATTGCCAGGCTGATCCTCATCGAGGAAGGTGAGGACTACACCGTCTTCAAGGACCGCTATGGCGCAGCAGTGAACCTGGCCGGAGAGCCTCAATCAAAGGTGAGCCGCAAAGACCTGCCGACGGTGATTGCAAACTACATGGATCTCCATCACAACGTCACCCAGACCCGGAAGGGAGTGGACGCGTAAATGAACCGCACCGAGGCGATTAAGGTCGCAACTGAGAAACTCGGCAAGGGCGCTTCTCCGGTGAATATCACCCTAGAGGCTCTAAAACAGATGGGTGTAAACGTCGGAGGGCAGGTCACAGGCTTCACTACGGGTGAGCCGCAGATCATCACCGCGTTCGTGCGTGACTGGTTCGAAAACAAAAGAGGGTATTCGAGGACCACGCCAATGGGCTTTCTGAAATCCCATGCGGTAACGGAAAGAGAGGCCAGTAGCAGCTTTGGACCGCATGTCACGCTGTTAGGAGGCGTCCGCAGATAAGGCTCGGTGACCTCGAACGGATGATCCCCGGAGAGACCGGAAACAGAAAGGTGCCTCTCACACAGCACAGAACCCTCCTGGCGGCCGTCATCACCCGTGAAGGACTGCTGCTCACATGCCAGGTCATCGCTGAATGGGATCTGGACTGCGACCAGGCAACCCCAACTATGAACGACGGTAGCTATTGAGCTACTCTGGAGAGAAGAAACCGACGATTGCTTACAGACCCGATTTGGCATGATGGCTGGCCAAATGAAGTCCTTCCTGGATCAGGCCGGAGGGCTTTGGGCCAGGAACGCACTGGTTGGTAAAGTCGGAGCGGTTTTTGCATCAACAGGTTCGCAGCATGGCGGGCACGAGGCCACCCTTCTGACAACGCAAGTCCCGCTTCAACACTTTGGAATGCTGAACCTTCTTCATCCCATTCTAACGCATCCCACTCTTCCTTTTCTTCCTCGGAAAGGTCGTCATAGGAGATACCATCTCGCTGGAATTTGAGTGGAACGGAAATGGTTTTGACCTCTTTCATGTTGCATTCGGACCGGGCTGCTTCCGAGAAACACTCTTTTGTATGAAAAAGCTCACGTTGCTTGCCCAGGTCCGCGATGGAAGCCCATGGGTGAATTCCGTCTTTCCAATAGCGAGCTTCTTTGCGCGCTGGCGTTCTTCCCACGTTAACGCTGCAAACGTCGGCGAGAGCAACACTGGCCCAACTCATCCCAGTCTCCCCTCAAGATTATCCAGCCCTGCGGAAATTTCCCTCTCGATCTCTCGCAGTTCAGCAATGATCTCAGAAGGAGCCTGAAGCTCGACCTCCTCATGCTCAATCTCTTTGTAGCGGTTGAGCGACAGGTCCCAGCCGCCGGAGGAGATGATATCCCCAGCGGGCACAATAAAGCTCTGCGCGGTGCGAGGACGGTCGGCCTCGCTAGCCGGCGCGTTCCAGCGAGCCAGAATGTCGGGGAGGTTGTTCTTGACGTGCGCTTCTTCGCTCAGCTCGGCTAACGGACCCAAATTGTCCGCGTCTAAGAGCGGCGTTCGCTTGTCATCCAATGAATAGCCGTCCGCTGTCATGTCGTAAAACCAGACGTCTTCGGTTCCGCCGACACCAGTCTTTGTAAAGACCACGATGGCGCAGGACACGCCAGCATAGGGGCGGAAGACGCCCGAAGGCAGCTTGATGATCGCTTCGAGCTTGTGATCCTCCACCAGCATCCGTCGGATATCTTTGTGCGCCTTGGATGAGCCGAACAGCACCCCGTCGGGCACAATCACCGCAGCCCGCCCGCCGGTGCGCAGCAGCCGCAGGAATAACGCGATGAAGAGTAGTTCGGTCTTCTTGGTTTTCACCACCTTCAGCAGATCCTTGGCGGTGGTGTCATAATCTAAGGATCCGGCAAAGGGCGGATTTGCAAGGATCAAAGAATAGCGACCCTCATCTTCGCCGTGTTCCTCGGCTAGGCTGTCGCGATAGGAGACATCCGGGTTTTCGACTCCGTGCAGAGTCATATTCATTGCGCCGATCCGCAACATAGTGCTGTCGAAATCGAAGCCGTGGAACATACCGGAATGGAAATGCTGGCGGCTGTCCTTGTCCATCAGCATATTGGGGTGGTTGCTGCGCAAATACTCTCCGGCCTCCACAAGGAAACCGCATGTGCCTGCGGCCGGAATCGCATATGACATCCTTCGGCGTGGGAGCCATCAGGTTGACCATGAGCTGAATTATGTGGCGAGGGGTGCGGAATTGGCCATTCTGGCCGGCACTGGCGATCTTGCCGAGCATGTATTCATAAACATCGCCTTTGGTGTCGCGGTCATCCATCGGGATGTCATCGAGCTGTTGAACAACCTTGGCCAACAAGCTTGGGTTCGAGAAGCCAAGCCGCGCGTCCTTCATGTGTGTGCCGTAAGATGAGCCTTCCTCGCCCAGTTCACGCAGGAACGGGAATACATGCTCATCGACGATGCGCATCATCTCCCGCGATTCAAAGTTCTTGAAGCGCGACCAGCGGAGGCTCTCGTATGGCTCACCCTTGGGGTCGTTCCCGGCCGGAAAGATACGACGCACCATCTCGACGTCGAGCATTTCGGCCTTGCTTTCCTCGACAGTATGCAGATCGTCCAGTCGCTTGATGAACAGCAGGTAGGTGATCTGTTCAATCACCGAGAGCGGGTTGGATACACCACCTGACCAGAAGGCATTCCAGATTTGATCGACTTGGGAACGGATGGGGCCTGTGAGCATGTTGAAATCGTCTTTTTGTTGTCAGTTGGGCGCAGGATAGCGAGATCAAAAATGAATGGTAGGTCGAAATGAGAGTTGCTGCTTCGACCGGGTCCTGAACCTCTATCTTGAGGCAGTCTTCGAAGAAACAAGTGGTTCGCCTGTCATTGGCAGAAAATCGCAAGGAATTGTCCGAAGATCAGCCAGAAGTGGTCATTCCGCATATTGGTTGCGCCTGAATCGGGATTGGATTTTTGGCTCGAATAGAAAAAAATCTTATGTTTGTTTTCAATAAGTTGAAAAATATTTGGAAATCCAAAATGCATCCCACGTCGCGAACGCTATAGAGTAAATGATTTTGCCAAAATGAAGGAGCGCACTTTGTCCCCGCCGTATACCCCTAAGACACTCGCAGAGCGCTGGAGCTGCAGTTCCGAAACTGTGCGTCAGCTCTGCAAATCTGGCCAGCTCGGATACTTCAGAGTTCGCCGTCAGTTTCGCATCCCCGCGCACAAAGTAGAGGAATATGAGCAGTGCAGGAATATAGCATCGGTCAACTCAACAACCGCTTCGTCGTTGTCTGGTATGAGGAAGATGGACGCAGACGTAGGTATCGTCTTGACGCGGACACCCTCGAAAGCGCGGAAGCCGAAGCCCGTGATGTCCTGCTCGCCCAAACAGCCGGAAAGGATGAACTGACCGTGGCAGCGATCTGGAATGCTTATAGTGTGACAGTCGAGGGTCGGCCGGCGCACGAGAGCATGCGATACACAGGCCGTTCTGTGCTTCCTTGGTTTGGCGCTTTTCGTCCGGATCAGATAAGCGTGCAAGACTGCAAAGCCTACATCGCAGATCGACGGCAGGCAGGTATTCAGGACGGCACGATCTGGACACAGCTTGGCAAGCTAAGGACCTGTTTGAATTGGGCTGAGAAGACCGGGCTGATTGATAGGGCACCCTACATCGAGCGCCCCAGCAAACCGGCTCCCAAGGAGAGGTATCTGACGCGCCAGGAGATTTCACAGCTCCTGGCGGTAGACTGCGCACCGCACATCAAGCTGGCTATATGGCTGATGCTGTCGACGGCTGCCAGGGTAACGGCTGTGTTAGAACTCACATGGGATCGGGTCGACTTTGAACGCCGCCAAATCAATCTCCGCATTGGAGACGGGCAGAGGAAGGGCAGGGCCATCGTCCCCATGACCGAGAGTCTGTATGCTGCGCTTTTGAACGCACGAAAAGCCGCATTATCTGACTATGTCGTGGAGTGGGCCGGCGGATCGGTAAAGTCGATCAAGAAAGGCTTCAAGGCGGCCGCAGTCGCGGCGGGCCTGCCTGACGTGTCACCGCACGTCTTGCGGCACACGGCGGCTGTTCATATGGCTGAGTCAGGTATCTCGATGGATGAGGTTGCTCAGTTTCTCGGTCATTCAGACTCTCAGATTACCGCATCCGTCTACGCGCGCTACAGCCCGGAGCATCTACGAAAGGCTGCCAGTGCGTTGGAGTTCGACTAACGCTCAGGTTCAACGAACCTCGGATCACTGTCTTAGAAACAACAAAGGCGCCCTTGGGCGCCTTGTTTTATTGGTCGGAGTGAGAGGATTCGAACCTCCGACCCCTGCCTCCCGAAGACAGTGCTCTACCAGGCTGAGCTACACTCCGACCGTGGCGCGTGATCTATACTCGCATTTTTGGATGTGCAAGGGGGTTTCCGTGTCCTTTGTGCGAATTGCCTTCGTCGTTTCCCTACATAAGGTCAGGCCAGCACACCGGTTCGATACAGTCGGATTTTGGTGCCGCCATGGTCCACAAATGGCCCCGGGGGCAACAGCGGTAGACGGGTTGATCGAGCTAGGCCTGCGTTGCTTGTCACGATACCAACACGCCAGCCCTTGAACTTGGTTTGCAGTACCTTGCCCAAGCTGCCGTAAACGGATCGCAGGCGTTTTTCATCCCCGATCCGGGCACCATAGGGTGGGTTGACAATAACAAGACCTGCGGCATCCGACGGGGGTTTTATGTCGCTGACCGAGCGCGTCTGAAACATGGTGAAATCGGCAACCCCGGCCCTGTCAGCGTTTTTGGTCGAGGCCTCAATCGCTCCGCTATTGCGGTCTGAGCCATGAAAAACCACGTCCGGTTCGGCCAAAGGTTGTTGCTGGCGCATCGAGGACCAGACGTTGGGGTCAAAACTTGGCAGATTTTCAAAGGCAAAGCTGCGGGAACGGCCGGGGCGCAGCCCCAGCGCGATTTCAGCGGCTTCAACAACAAAGGTGCCAGAGCCGCACATCGGATCCAAAACTGGCTCGGCCCCATCAAATCCGCACTCTCGGAGAAACATTGCCGCCATCGTTTCGCGCATCGGGGCTTTGGCGACAGCCGGTTTGTGGCCGCGTTTGTGCAAAGGCTCGCCGGAACTGTCGATCGAAAATGTGCAAAGGTCCTTTTCGATGCGCAGCAGGACGCGCACAGCCGCATCGGACGAAACCGGTGCGCCCAGAGTTTCCGTAATTGCCATTTCGATACGTTGCCGGGCGGCCCCTGCGTGATAGATTCGGGATTTGCGACTTGTCGCTTCGACTTTGACCGGCACATCGGGGCGCAAAAAATCGGCCCAGGGAAACTTTCGGGCCCGTTTATCCAACTGCGCCAAATGGACGGCAGGAAACCCGCCCAATCGCACCAGAACTTTGTTCGCGCCGCGCAGACACAGGTTCGCGCGCCAGACTTCAGGCCAGCCTCCGCGACAAGTGACGCCGCCGGGTACCGGCTTTGCATCTGCGAATCCCTGCTCGACTGTTTCGGCATGCAGCGGGGCTTCGAGGCCGGGCGTTGCCACCAGAAAAATCTCAAAATCGTTGTTTGGTTCCATCCCGGGTGCTTACACCGGAAGTGTTGCGGGTGCGATATGCAATTTCAACAGGTCCAAAATGCAGCCCTTCAAGTTAATTTGACAAAATATCGGCAATTTAGGCGGCAACGGGTTTGCGTTTGGCAACATCCCCGCGTAAAGGGACCGTGATCAAAACGAAGCTTGGAATGAAAACAGGTGCTATGCGCCTTTTTTGCTCACAGGCTCCCACATACAGATCGTTTTGTGCCACTATGCAGTGGTGGGAACGATGTGTTGCAGGAAAGAGGCTTGGAAGACAGTAGCGACATGCAAACTTTCAAACTGAAAAAAGGGTTGGAGTTGCCGGTGCAAGGCGCGCCAGAGCAGACGATCCAACCGGGTCCTGAATTCAGGTCTGTCGGGGTTTTGGGGGCTGATTATCTGGGCCTGAAACCGCGCATGCTGGTTCAAGAGGGTGAAGAGGTTCAGCGGGGCACACCGTTGTTTTGCCACAAGGACGTGCCCGAGGCGATGATGGTCGCCCCGCTCAGCGGCAAGATCGTGGCCATCAACCGTGGTGCGCGTCGGGTGTTGCAGAGCGTCGTGATCGAAGTCTCGGACGTCAACGACACAGGTCTGGATTTCTCGGCTGTGGGCGACGCCGATACCGCCGAGGGCGTGACCGAACGTCTATGTGCGGCTGGCCTGTGGACCGCTTTCCGCACGCGGCCCTATTCCAAGATGCCCGCACCGGGTACCAAGCCCACGGCAATTTTCGTGACAGCGATGGATAGCGAGCCTCTGGCCGCTGATGCCGCGATCATTATCCAGGATGCAGGTGACGCCTTTGCTGTCGGCCTGAGCGCAGTTGCCAAGCTGACCGAGGGCAAGACGTATCTGTGCCAAAATGAGGGCGCAGCCCTGCCGGGCGCCGACGTTCCGGGCGTTGAAGCCGCAGCATTTTCCGGACCGCACCCCGCAGGCTTGGCTGGAACCCACATCCACTTCCTTGAGCCCCTGGCCGGCGAAAAGCAGGTTTGGACAATCGGCTATCAGGATGTCATCGCGATTGGCCGTCTGATGCAAACGGGCCATCTGGATCCGAACATCGTGGTTGCCCTTTCAGGCCCCGGCGCGCGTCAACCCCGCCTGATCCGCACCGTCATGGGGGCATCGACCGATGATCTTACCCGTGACGAAATCAATGTGGACGGCACGGCCCGTGTAATCTCGGGCTCGATCCTGTCGGGCCGTCATGCAGAGGGGCCACAAGCCTACCTGGGCCGTTTCGCGCGTCAGATCAGCATCATCCGCGAAGACCATGATCAGCATACGTTGGGCTGGATTCTTCCGATGCCGTCGAAATACGCGGTCCAGCCGGTTCTTGGCTCGGCCTTTGCCAAGAAGCTGTTTGCATTCACGTCCAATCTGAATGGTGGACGCCGTGCGATGGTTCCGACTGGTACATTCGAACAGTTGATGCCGCAGGACTATTTGCCGACGCAATTGCTACGCGCTTTGCTGGTAATGGACACCGATACTGCGCAGGCGCTAGGTGCGCTGGAGCTGGACGAAGAGGACCTTGGCCTTATCGGCTTTGCCTGTCCGGCGAAATATGAATATGGGCTGGCGCTGCGCGACTGCCTGACAAAGATTGAAAAGGAGGGCTGATCCGAATGGGTTTGCGCAACTTCTTTGACCGGATCGAGCCGAACTTTACCAAAGGCGGCAAGTACGAGAAGTATTTCCCCATCTACGAGATGGTCGAAAGCTTCATCTACACTCCGAAAACCGTAACCTCCGTTGCACCCCATGCTCGGTCCTACGTGGATATGAAGCGGATCATGACCTATGTCGTGATCGCCACGATCCCCTGTATCCTGTGGGGAATGTACAATACCGGCTTTCAGGCGAACTCGGCCATTGCCGCGCTTGGACCAGATTCAGCTACTGGCTGGCGGATCGCCATCCTGCAGATGTTCGGCATCTCGCTGAACCCTGCCAGCATCTTTGCCAATGTGATGCACGGGATGATGTATTTCCTTCCGATTTACATCGTCACTCTGGTTGCGGGCGGCATCTTTGAGGTCATCTTTGCCACTGTTCGCGGCCATGAGGTGAACGAGGGTTTCCTTGTAACTTCAATGCTTTACACGCTAATAATGCCCGCATCCACGCCACTTTGGCAGGTTGCGTTGGGCATCATCTTCGGGGTGGTGATCGGTAAAGAAGTCTTTGGCGGCACTGGCAAGAACTTCCTGAACCCAGCGCTCGTCGGTCGTGCGTTCCTGTACTTTGCCTACCCGGCGAACATGTCTGGTGACACAGTCTGGACCCCGGTTGATGGCTTTTCAGGCGCGACGGCGCTGTCGGTATCCGCCTCAGAAGGATATCAGGCGTTGGCCACTGAGGGGCTGACATGGTGGAATGCGTTTCTTGGTCAGATGCAGGGCAGCTTTGGTGAGACCTCGACCCTGGCTTGTATGATCGGTCTGGCATTTCTGTTGATGACGCGCATCGCCAATTTCCGCCTGATTGTAGGGTGTCTGGCTGGGACCATAGGTCTGACGCTGCTGTTCAACCTCATTGGGTCGGATACCAACCCGATGTTTGCGATGCCATGGTACTGGCACGTCGTCGTCGGCGGTTACGCTTTCGGTCTGGCTTTCATGGTGACCGAGCCCGTTTCAGCCAGCCACACCAACATGGGCCGGTATATCTACGGTGCTCTGATCGGTATCATGGTTGTGTTGATCCGTGTGGTGAACCCCGCTTTCCCCGAAGGCATGATGCTGGCAATCCTGTTCGGTAACGTCTTTGCACCGCTGATTGACTACTTCGTCGTTCAGGCAAACATCAAACGGAGGGCGCGTCGCCATGTCTGATACGCAATCCCCAGAACCCAAGGGCGCGATTGCCAAGTTTCTGGCGGCCTCGCCGGACTCGGTCGGTAAAACGATCTTTATCGCCGTCGCCGTTTGTCTGGTGGCCTCGATGGTTGTGTCAGCCGCAGCCGTTAGCCTGCGCCCGGTCCAGGAAGCCAACGCGCTGAAGGACAAGCAGATCAACGTTCTGCAGGTAGCTGGTGTTTATGAACCCGGCACCGACGTGTCTGAGGCGTTCGCCGCATTCGAGCCGCACGTTGTTGAACTTTCGACGGGTGAGTTCGTCGACGACCAGTTCGATCCCGCAACATTCGACGACCTGGCCGCCGCAAGCGATCCAGAGCTGAGCGTCGCGCTGGACGATGACCCGGCTGGTATTGGTCGCAAGGCGTTGTACCGTGTTGTCTACCTGCTGCGCGACGAATCCGGCGAGTTGGACAAGGTGATCCTGCCGCTGCACGGCTATGGTCTGTGGTCGACGCTTTATGGCTTTATCGCGCTGGAAAACAACGGCAACGATATCTACGGCCTTCAATTCTATCAGCACGGCGAAACCCCCGGTCTTGGCGCCGAGGTGGACAATCCGCGTTGGAAAGCGTTGTGGAACGGCAAGAAGCTGCGGGATGATGCCGGTGATCTGCAGATCACAGTATCCAAGTCGCAACCTGCCGCTGGCCCCGACTTTTATGTAGATGCGCTGGCCGGTGCCACGCTGACTTCGGTTGGTGTTGATAACCTGGTGAAATTCTGGATGGGTGATGCGGGCTTCGCTCCGTTCCTGGCCAAACTGCAAGCAGGAGAGTTCTGATGTCCCAGACCAAGAGAGAGATGCTGGTCGACCCGCTTGTCGACAACAACCCGATCACACTGCAGGTGCTGGGTATCTGTTCGGCGCTGGCGGTGACCTCTTCGCTGCAGGTGTCCTTCGTGATGGCGCTGGCGGTTACCTTCGTGACCTCGTTCTCGTCCTTCTTCATCTCCTGCCTACGCAACCAGATCCCGGGCTCGATCCGGATCATCGTACAGATGGTGATCATCGCGTCGCTGGTGATCCTGGTGGATCAGGTTCTCAAGGCTTACGCCTTTGAGATTTCCAAAACCTTGTCGGTTTTTGTCGGCCTGATCATCACCAACTGTATCGTGATGGGCCGCGCCGAAGCATTTGCGATGAAGAACCCGCCCGTCGCGTCCTTCATTGACGGCCTGGGCAACGGAATGGGCTACGGTCTGATCCTGCTGCTTGTTGGCTTCATTCGCGAACTGTTCGGCAACGGGTCGCTGTTTGGCGTCACCATTCTTCAGACCGTCAACAATGGTGGCTGGTACGTGCCCAACGGCATGCTGCTGCTGCCGCCGTCCGCGTTCTTTATCATCGGTCTGATCATCTGGGCCTTCCGCACATGGAAGCCGAACCAGGTCGAAGAACGTGAATACAAAATTCAGCAGGTAGAGGCCCACTGATGGAAGGTCTGATTTCACTGGCCGTGAAGGCCATCTTTGTTGAAAACCTCGCGCTCAGCTTCTTCCTCGGGATGTGTACATTCATCGCCGTATCCAAGAAGATCTCGACCGCGCTGGGTCTGGGCATCTCGGTCATGGTCGTTCAGGCGATCACCGTTCCCACGAACAACCTGCTGCTCAGTTATCTGCTGAAGCCCGGTGCGTTGGCCTGGGCGGGTTTCCCTGATGTGGACCTGACCTTCCTTGGTCTGATCTCCTACATTGGCGTGATCGCGGCGATGGTGCAGATCCTTGAGATGGTTCTGGATAAGTACTTCCCGCCGCTTTACAACGCGCTGGGGATCTTCCTGCCGCTTATCACAGTGAACTGCGCCATTCTGGGGGGATCGCTGTTTATGGTCGAGCGTGACTATAACTTTGCCGAAGCAGCCACTTATGGTGTGTCTTCGGGCTTTGGCTGGGCACTGGCGATCACCGCTATGGCGGGTGTTCGTGAAAAGCTGAAGTACTCGGATATTCCGGATGGCTTGCAGGGCCTTGGCATCACTTTCATCACCGCGGGACTGATGGCGATGGCCTTCATGTCTTTCTCGGGCGTGAAGCTGTAAGGAGGGACGAATGGAAACTTTTAGCCTGGGCGTCGTCCTTTTCACCCTGATCGTTGTCGCTTTGGTGGCCCTCATCATGGCCGCTCGCTCGAAACTGGTATCGACTGGCGATGTGAACATCACAATCAACGGCGAAAAAACCATTTCCGTTCCCGCAGGTGGCAAATTGCTGCAGACACTGGCGGCCGAAAAACTGTTTGTGCCTTCTGCCTGCGGCGGTGGTGGCACCTGTGCGCAGTGCCGCGTGCGTGTTCATTCAGGTGGCGGTTCGATCCTGCCGACTGAAGAAAGCCATATCACCAAGCGCGAAGCCTCTTGCGGCGACCGCCTGTCCTGTCAGGTTGCGGTCAAGCAGGACATGAACATCGAAGTTCCCGAAGAGGTCTTTGGTGTCAAGAAATGGGAATGCACAGTTCGCTCGAACGAAAACGTGGCAACCTTCATCAAAGCGCTGACCCTGGATTTGCCCGAGGGCGAGGACGTAAATTTCCGCGCTGGCGGATACATCCAGATCGAAGCCCCTGCGCATGCGTTGAAATACACTGATTTCGACGTGGAAGAGGAATACCGCGAAGATTGGGACCGCTTCAATCTGTGGCAGTATGAATCGGTTGTGAACGAACCGATCGAGCGCGCATATTCAATGGCCAACTACCCGGATGAAAAAGGCATGATCATGCTGAACGTCCGCGTTGCCTCGCCACCTCCCGGTTCCGAAGGTATCCCAGCAGGTCAGATGTCGTCTTACATCTTCAACCTGAAACCGGGTGACAAGGTCACCATCTCGGGCCCGTTTGGCGAGTTCTTTGCCCGCGACACCCAGAAAGAGATGGTCTTTATCGGCGGTGGCGCCGGTATGGCGCCCATGCGCAGCCACATCTTCGACCAGCTCAAGCGTCTGGAAAATCGCGACCGCAAAATCAGCTTCTGGTACGGCGCACGGTCCAAGAAAGAGATGTTCTTTGTCGAGGATTTCGACACTCTGGCCGAGGAATTCGACAACTTCGAATGGCATGTTGCCCTGTCGGATGCGCAGCCAGAGGACGATTGGAAAGGCTACACCGGCTTTATCCACAATGTTCTGTTCGAAGAATATCTCAAAAACCACCCTGCGCCTGAGGACTGTGAGTTCTATATGTGTGGCCCACCAATCATGAATCAGTCGGTCATCAACATGCTGCTGGATCTGGGCGTGGACCGCGAAGACATCATGCTCGACGATTTCGGCGGGTAAGAAACAAAGAACCGGCGCTTATAGCGCCGGTTTTCTTTTGTGCTCAAAGGCGAAGGTCGCTGGCCTCTATCGGTAGGACCGACTTAACGTCGAAGACCACGCTTGTGTCTTTTCCATACGCTCTGATTTGCGCGGGTTTGACATCTAGGAATTCCTGATGTGCGACGGCTAAAACGACGCCGTCATAGGCGCGTTCATTGGGGGCGGCGACAAGGGAAATTCCATACTCGGCCAACGCTTCCGCGGCATCGGCGTGCGGGTCGTGCACATCGACCTCAATACCGTAATCCTTAAGTTCGCCTATGATATCGACGACCCTTGTGTTGCGCAGATCCGGGCAGTTTTCCTTGAATGTCAGCCCCATGACCAGCACGCGCGCCGATCCTACGTCAATCCCGACGCGGGCCATCCGCTTTACCAGTTGCGACACGACATAGCCGCCCATGCTGTCGTTCAGGCGTCGCCCAGCCAGAATGATCTGTGGATGATGGCCGACCGCCTCTGCCTTATGTGTCAGGTAATAAGGATCGACGCCGATGCAGTGTCCGCCGACCAGGCCAGGACGGAAGGGCAAAAAATTCCACTTGGTGCCAGCTGCGCGCAAAACGGCATCAGTATCAATGCCCAGGCGTCCAAAAATCATCGCCAATTCATTGACCAGCGCGATGTTCAGGTCGCGTTGGGTGTTTTCGATAACCTTCGCGGCTTCGGCTACGCGAATGCTTTCCGCCTTGTGTGTACCTGCCGCGATAATCCGGCCATAAAGCGCATCTACCAAATCGGCAACTTCGGGTGTCGAGCCCGAGGTCACCTTGCAAATGTCTGAGATGCGATGACCCTTATCACCGGGATTGATCCGTTCCGGGCTGTATCCGACAAAGAAATCCCTGTTGAATTTCAGCCCGGAGGCCCGTTCGAGCACTGGCACACAGTCTTCCTCGGTCGCGCCGGGATAGACCGTGGACTCGTAGATCACCAGGTCACCTTTTTTCAGAATTTGCCCGACCGTCTTGGACGCACTCAGTAAGGGCGACAAATCCGGTTGTTTGCCCGCCGTGATTGGCGTTGGAACCGTCACGATAAAGGTATCACATCCCGCCAGATCGGAAGGTACCGAAGTAAAGGTCAAACCTGTCGCAGCGCCCAGATCATTGGGGGCAACTTCCTGAGTGCTATCCCGCCCCGCGCGCAACGCGTCAATGCGTTTGGCATTGATATCAAACCCAATGACCGGGCCCACCCCGGCAAACGCCACTGCGAGTGGCAGGCCGACATAACCCAGGCCAATGACGGCAATTTTACGGGAATTGGGGTCTGCTTCGAGCATGCGGCACTCAGTTCATTTTCCGTGATAGTCGCGGAACCATTCCACGAATTGGGCAATCCCGACCTTGAAATCGGTTTGTGGGCGATACCCGGTTAATCGCTGCAACAGATTGGTATCGGCCCAAGTGGCCGGGACATCGCCCATCTGTATGGGCATATAGTTTCTGATTGCTTTCTTGCCGACAGCTTCTTCGATCGCCTCTACAAAATCCAACAGGCGCACTTTGTCGCCGTTACCAATATTAACCACGCGCCAAGGCGCCACGGGCGAAAGGCTGTCGCCTTCTTCGATGTCATCTGCGCTGTCGGGGCGCGCGGGCGGGCTGTCGATCAACAGCCGGATTCCGTGGACAAGATCATCCACATTGGTAAAATCGCGATACATGTCGCCATGATTGTAGATGTCGATCGGACGGTCATCCAGAATGGCATCCACAAACTTGTACAGTGCCAGGTCAGGGCGCCCCCAGGTCCCATAGACAGTGAAGAACCTAAACATCGTCGTGGGCAAGTTCCAAAGATGCGCATAGGAATGCCCCATGGCCTCATTGGCCTTTTTGGTCGCCGAATAGATGGTCAGAGGCGTGTCGGCCTTTTCAAGCTCGGTAAAGGGCATAACCTCATTCGCGCCATAGACCGACGATGTTGAGGCCATCAAAAGATGTTCAACATTATGTTCGCGTGCAACTTCCATCACGTTGAACGTGCCGACAATGTTCGAGTCGATATAGCTGCGCGGATCTTCCAGGCTGTATCGCACACCAGCCTGACCGGCGAGGTGCACGATTACATCGGGCTGAAATTCATCCCCGACCTGTTTGAGCTTTTCGTGATTTTCAAGCACATCCTCAGTGGCCGAAAAACCGGGGTTCTGAAGCAGCATCTGATGCCGACGGTTTTTCAACGCGACATCATAATAGTCGGTCATCCCGTCATAGCCGTGCACCTGGAACCCTTCCGCAAGCAACACTCTTGCCAGATGGAACCCGATGAATCCCGCTGTACCTGTTACCAGAACGCGTTTCATTTTTCCCTCGACCTGTAACCGAACCAATTTTGGCATCAGAGATACCGTCGGTCAGCCAAGGTCAAGGGGTTTTCTGCCGGACCGGTCAGCCAACAATCATTTGTTTCATGCGCAAGGCTTCATATTCCAGCTCTTTCAGCCGGAAATGGACCACATCACCAATCGTGATCACGCCGCTCAACTTGCCGTCGCTCAGAACCGGCATGTGGCGGAAACGCCCTTCGGTCATGGTTTTGAGCACATCATTCAGGAAATCGTCCGGGGAACATGTCTTGACCTCGCGGGTCATCAGATCCTCGACGGATTGCGGCAGGGTCTGGCCGGGCGTGTCGGCCATGCGTCGAACGATATCGCGTTCGGACAGAATTCCCTGAAGGGTCCCGTTCTGATCGGTCACAACAACTGCACCAATCCGCTTTTCCCTTAGTGTATTCACGACCGAATGGATCGTGTCATTTGGGCGCACCGCAAATACAGCATCCCCTTTGCCCGAAAGCAATTTCGCCACTGTCGTCTGAGTGTGCGAAAGATTGGATTCAACCGATTGGCTGTGCGTGCTTGTATCGGTCTTGTCGCCGCGGGTAGGGGGCTGATATGAGGTTGGGGCCATTGGCAATCTCCTCTTATTTTTGAGATGGCTTCCCTTACACCTTACCGCAGCAATGCGGTCTGTATAGGGTGCAAATGCCCAAACCGGGGAAAACTGCCGCTAAACAAGGATATCCAGCCTGTTGTCTGACCTGTACCTTACCCCGCCCGTCGCAGTGCTGATTTTTTTTGCCGTGGTCGTATGCGGGCATAACTTTAGAATGGCCTGGAAACAGCAGGCTGTTGGCTGGCAAAAGAAAGCTTGGCTATTTGGTGTACCTGCCGGCATCGGGCTGCTTATGTTGGGCTTCCTGCCGCTAAAGCTGTGAAGTCGGTTTGACTCTGTAAAGGGCCGCTGGCATATGCCGGGCACGGTTTTCCTCTGGAGGTCTCTCGATGCGCCTTTTGCCTGTTCTGGCTGTTGCAACACTTGTTTCCGGATGTCTCTTTGACAAAGAACCCGAGGTTGTGCGCCTGTCCGGTGAGACCATGGGAACCACATTCAACATCACCGCTATCGGCACGGATGTGGATGAGGCAGCATTGGGCTCTGCCGTCGAAGAGACGTTGGCAGACGTGAACGCCAAGATGTCCAACTGGGACCCCAATTCCGAGGTTTCGACATTTTCGGCGTCGACTAGCACTGACCCAACCGTGATTTCTGAAGAATTCGCCTTGGTCATCGATGCCGCGAATAATGTGCACGAAAAGTCCGGCGGCACATTTGACGTCACGCTTGGTCCGCTGATCGAGCTGTGGGGCTTTGGCCCGCGCAAGCCGGAAGATCCTGTCCCATCTGACGCTGAGATTCAGGCGGCTTTGGACAGCGTCGGTCAAGACCGCCTGCTAACACTGGATAGCGAAAGCGGAACACTGGCCAAATCAGATGCTGGCGTGGGCATCAACCTGTCTGCAATCGCAAAAGGATACGGCATCGACGCCGTGGCTGCGACGCTACGCGACGCTGGGATCGAAAACTATATGGTCGAGATCGGCGGCGATCTGGTCACCATGGGCCAGAACGACAAGGGTGAGGCTTGGCGGATCGGGATCGAAAAACCCGAAGCGGGGGCCCAAAACCTGCAGTTGGTAGTTCAGTTGGACGATCTGGGCATGGCCACGTCGGGCGACTACAAGAATTTCTTTGAACAGGACGGCGTGCGGTATTCGCATATCATCGACCCAACAACAGGTCGTCCGATAACACACCGCACGACCTCGGTCACGGTTCTGGCTGAAAATGCGATGATGGCGGATGCCTGGGCGACGGCAATGCTGGCGCTGGGTCAGGATAAAGGCCTGGAACTGGCCGAAGAACATAAACTTGCCGTGTATTTCATCTCGCGGGATGTGACAGGCGGCGACGATGCCTATATTACGGTTCACAGTACTGCGTTCAAAGACGCACTGGGCACCAACTGACAGGTAGGAACCGGGATGAGCACCTTTATCATAGCCTTTTTTCTGCTTTTGATCATCGTGGTTGGCATGTCGCTGGGTGTCATGCTGATGGGCAAGACGATCAAAGGCAGCTGTGGTGGTCTGAACGCAATCTCGGGCGCGGACAAGTGTGTGGTCTGCCAAAAGGATGTCGACCCGGACTCGCCCCTGCGTGATCAATTGCAGTGTAAACGTGCCAAAAAGATGCTTGAGCAGATGGAGCGTCAGGCTTAAGCGCAGATTGCGCTTCGCTATAGTGATGGTAATGGCTAAATAGACCCCTGAGGTAACTTGGGGGAGGGTGCGCGTTTGGCCAAAGCCAAAAACATCCTGTTTATCATGTTCGATCAGCTGCGCTGGGATTACCTCAGCTGTTACGGGCATCCGTGTTTGCATACCCCCAAAATTGACTGGCTGGCTGCTAACGGAGTCCGCTTTGATAGGGCCTTATCCAGTCGCCGATTTGCGGCAGCTCGCGCATGTCGACATATACCGGCCGCTACGTGCATTCACACGGCGCCTCATGGAATGGCATTCCACTGAAAGTTGGTGAAATCACGATGGGGGATCACCTCCGCAAGGCAGGCATGGACTGCTGGTTGGTTGGCAAGACCCATATGCGCGCAGATGCGGAAGGCATGGAGCGGCTGGGATTGGAGCCTAACAGTCTGATCGGCGCGCGCGTCGCGGAATGCGGGTTTGATGTGTATGAACGCGATGACGGTATGCTGCCCGAAGGACCTGACGGGTTTTATGATCCGGATGGCGCAAAGGAATTCAATAAGCATCTGGATGCATAAGGGTATGAGAGTGACAACCCTTGGCACGACTTTGCTAATTCGGGGCTGGATGAGGACGGCAATGTCCTGTCGGGCTGGTTTTTGAAGAACTCAACCGAGGCGGCCAATATAGCGGAAGAGGACAGCGAAACCCCTTATCTGACCGGACGAGGCATCGAATTCATGGATACCCATGATGGCCCGTGGTGCTGTCATCTGAGCTTTATCAAGCCGCATTGGCCATACATCGTGCCGGAACCTTATGCCTCGATGTACGGGCCGGAACATGTTCTGCCGGTCGTGCGCTCCGACACGGAACGTCAGAATGCGCATCCGGTGCTCAAGGCATTCATGGATACTAAAGTCGGGCAGACATTCTCGCGGCAGGATGTACGTGATGCGGTGATCCCGGCCTATATGGGGCTGATCAAACAGGCCGATGACCAGATGGGGCGACTGTTTGACTGGATGGAGAAAACTGGCCGGATGGAGGACACGATGATTGTGCGGACATCCGATCACGGCGATTTTCTGGGCGATCACTGGATGGGCGAGAAAACGTTCTTTCAGGACGCATCAACCAAGGTGCCACTGATCATCTATGACCCGTCACCCGAAGCAGATGGAACGCGTGGCACTGTCAGCGATGCACTGGTTGAATCCATCGACCTTGCTCCGACATTTGTAGATGTGGCGGGCGGTGAGATCGCCGGGCATATCCTTGAGGGGCATTCCTTGCTTCCGATCCTACATGGGCAGCAGAACGAAACACCCCGCGATGTGGTGATTTGTGAGTACGACTACTCTGCATCACCAATTGCAGACATGCTGAATGCCTCTGTCCGGGACGCAGTTATGTTCATGGCAGCCAACAAAAAGTGGAAGCTGATCCACTGCGAAGGCGGTCATCGGCCTATCCTGTTTGATCTGGAAAATGACCCTAACGAGCTTGTCGATCTGGGGAACAGTGCCGATCACGCCGATGTTGTTGCCACAATGTACGACCACCTGTTCGTTTGGACACGCCGCCAGTCGCAGCGCACGACCCGGTCGGAACAGCAGCTGATTGAGATGCGGAGCAAAAGCCGGGGCAGGGGGATCATGGTCGGGGTCTATGATGAAAAAGATGCGCCGCTGGACCTGACCGTCAAGTATCGCGGTCGCACGGCGCGTCCGTATACGGAATTGATAAACAAGGGTTGGGCGGCCTAAGTATTAAATCTGCACGACCGCGCACAAAATAAGGTTCAATTGCCCGAGGGCAGGCGATACAAGACCGACCAGAGCAGAAATCCGGAGAGCCGCAATGACCGCCCCCAAACCTGTCGTCCTGTGCATTCTTGATGGTTGGGGCCTGTCCGAAGACACACGGTCTAACGCGCCGTATCTTGCAAACACGCCGACCTTTGATGCGATCATGACCAATGGGCCGCACGCGACCATAGTTACACATGGCCCTGATGCCGGCTTGCCCAGCGGCCAGATGGGCAATTCCGAGGTTGGCCACACCAATATTGGCGCGGGCCGTGTTGTTGCGATGGATCTGGGGCAGATCGACCTGGCAATTGAAGACGGCAGCTTTTTCGACAGTGCCGCATTGCAGACCTTCATCGCAAAGGTGAAGGCAGCGGGTGGAACGGCGCATCTAATGGGTTTGGTCTCGGACGGTGGTGTCCACGGTCATTTGAACCACATCGTCGCTGCTGCCAAGGCGATCACCGATGCGGGCGTTCCGGTGGCGTTGCACGCCATGACGGACGGGCGCGACGTCGCTCCGAAATCGGCATTCACCTACCTATCGGAACTTGAAGATCGTTTGCCCGACGGGGCGCGTATCGTCACGGTTTGCGGTCGGTATTTTGCAATGGATCGGGACAATCGCTGGGAACGCGTCAGCGAGGCTTATGATGCGATGGTCAAAGGCCAGGGTCGGGCTGCCACAACCGCGCATGGCGCTGTGGATCACGCATATAACCAGTCTGAAACCGATGAGTTCATCTCTCCCACTGTTCTGGAAGGTTACGACGGCATTCAGGATGGTGACGGGGTTTTCTGTTTGAATTTCCGAGCGGACCGCGCCCGTGAAATCTTGCGTGCGATTGGCGAACCGGGCTTTTCGGACTTCGATACGGGCCCGCGCCCGCAGCTTTCCGCCCTGTTGGGAATGGTCGAGTATTCCGACGGTCACAATGCCTATATGACAACCGTGTTCCCCAAGCGGAAAATCGTGAACACTTTGGGTGAGTGGGTTGCCAAGAAAGGGTTGCGCCAGTTCCGTCTGGCCGAGACCGAAAAATACCCTCATGTCACGTTCTTCCTCAATGGTGGCAAGGAAACGCCCGAGGAAGGCGAAGACCGGTATATGCCAAAATCGCCCAAAGTGGCCACCTATGACCTGCAGCCCGAGATGTCTTCGGCCGAAGTGACGGCGAAATTTGTCGAGGCGATCGAGGCGGACTATGACCTGATCGTCACGAATTATGCCAACCCGGACATGGTTGGTCACACCGGCGATCTGCAAGCCGCAATCAAGGCATGTGAGGCCGTCGATCAAGGCTTGTCGCAGGTTGTCGCGGCGCTGAACAAGGTCGGTGGCGCTATGATCGTCACTGCGGATCACGGCAATTGCGAGGTCATGGTTGACCCCGAAACCGGCGGGCCGCACACCGCGCATACTCTGAACCCGGTTCCCGTGGCGCTGGTCGGTGGACCAAAAGATGCATCGCTACGAAACGGCCGCCTTTCCGATCTAGCCCCGACGCTGCTGGACCTGATGGGTCTTGAGCAACCGCCCGAGATGACGGGGCAGAGCCTGCTGTCATGAGGATGCGCGCGCTTATCTTTGCGATATGTCTTGCGTCGCCTGCCAGCGCGCAGAATGATCCGTCCACAGCAGCCTTGAATGCGGCGCGCATGCTGGAACAGGCCTCGATCAACCTGACTGAAGCCGACGGTGCCCGCGACCGCGTGCGTGCCCTGACCGAAACTATCCAGGCTTATGAGGCCGGGCTTTCAGCGATGCGGGACGGGTTGCGCATAGCAGCGACCCGCGAGGCACAGCTGACAGCAGAATTGCGGTCGCGGGAACAGGAGGTCGCGCAGCTGCTGGGTGTATTGCAGACCATTGAGACCACGGCACCACCCGTTCTGATGCTGCACCCGTCCGGGCCCCTTGGTTCCGCGCGGGCAGGCATGATGCTGTCCGAAGTTACTCCCGGACTGAACGCGCGCGCGCAGGCACTGGCCCATGATCTGCAAGAGGTCCAGACCCTTCGGAAACTTCAGCAAAGTGCTGCAGACACTCTGGTCGAAGGGCTAACCGGTGTGCAAAACGCGCGCACCAGCCTAAGCGAGGCCATCGCTGACCGCACGGATTTGCCCCGTCGCTTTGTCGAAGATCCGGTGCGCACCGCCATCCTGATCTCATCAACCGAGACGCTGGATGGGTTTGCCAGCGGATTGTCCGAAATCCCGGAAGGCGAAATTGCTGAAACAGACGCGGATGTCTCTGACCGCAAGGGGCGGATTGAATTGCCGACCCAAGGTGTTGTTTTGCACCGCGCGGATGAGACTGACGCGGCTGGTGTGACGCGCCCCGGTGTGGTTTTGGCCACCCGTCCTCGGGCAATTGTTACAGCGCCAACCGCGGCAACGATCCGGTATCGTGGACCATTGCTGGAGCTCGGGAACGTCATGATCCTCGAGCCGCAACCGGGCTTGTTGTTCGTGTTCGCCGGGCTGCAAGACGTTTACGGAGACATGGGCGAGGTCATCCCCGAAGGCACTCCGGTAGGTTTGATGCCGGGTGAATCGCCCGAAATCGGCGCAATTTTGTCAACAAGCGGTGATGGCACTGGAACTGACCGATCAGAAACGCTCTATATAGAGGTAAGACAGAATAACAGCCCCGTGGACCCGGAATCATGGTTTCGGACCGACAAGGATGGATAAACGAGTATGAAGAAATTTCTGATGGCCGGTCTGGCCGGAACCGTGGCAGGTGTAATCGCAACTACACAAATCGCTGGTCCTTTGCTGGCGCAAGAAGCTGACCGCAAGGCCAGCGTGTACGAGCAATTGGATCTGTTTGGCGATATTTTCGAACGTATCCGCGCCCAGTATGTCGAAGACGTCGAGCCGGAAGAGCTGATCGAAGCGGCCATTGACGGCATGCTCACGTCACTTGACCCGCATTCCAGCTACCTTTCACCCGATGATGCCGAGCAGATGCGCGTGCAGACACGTGGCGAATTCGGTGGATTGGGCATCGAGGTCACGCAAGAGGAAGGCTATGTCAAAGTTGTCTCGCCGATCGACGATACCCCGGCAGATGAGGCGGGGATCGAAGCGGGTGATTTCATCACGCATGTCGATGGCGAAAGCATCCTTGGCCTGACATTGGACAAAGCCGTCGATCTGATGCGTGGCCCGGTCGGGTCGGAAATCGTGATCACCGTCGTCCGTGAGGGCGAGCAAGAGCCGTTTGATATCACCATCATCCGGGACACCATCAAACTGACAGCCGTGCGTGCCCGGACTGAAGGCACCAGCGTTGTCCTGCGCGTCACCACCTTCAACGATCAGACATTCCCGAACCTGCAGGAAGGCCTGAATGAGCAGATCGAAGAAGCCGGTGGTCTGGACAAGGTCAATGGTGTTGTCCTTGACCTGCGGAACAATCCCGGCGGGCTGCTGACCCAGGCGATCAAAGTTTCGGACGCATTCCTGAACGAAGGCGAGATCGTGTCCACGCGTGGTCGCGACCCAAGCGATGGTGAGCGATTCAATGCCACGCTGGGTGATTTGGCCGAAGGCAAGCCGATCGTTGTACTGATCAATGGTGGTTCGGCATCAGCTTCGGAAATCGTAGCTGGCGCGTTGCAAGATCACCGTCGTGCGATCGTTGTCGGCACCAAGAGCTTTGGCAAAGGATCGGTGCAAACGGTCATGCCGCTGCGTGGCGATGGTGCAATGCGTCTGACGACCTCGCGCTACTACACGCCCTCGGGCCGGTCAATTCAGGCACTTGGCGTCAGCCCCGACATCATCGTTGAACAACCGCGCCCTGCGCCGGATGCCGAGGAAGAGGAAGCCAACGCCCGCACGCGGTCCGAAGCTGATCTGCGCGGCAGCCTGAACAATGACAGCCTGAGCGAAGATGAAATCCGCCAAATCGAAGAAGATCGCGCCAAAGCCGAAGCCACGGCTGAATTGCGGGAAGAGGATTATCAGCTGGCCTACGCCATCGACATCCTCAAAGGTTTGTCGGCGTTCAACCCCAACGGACCGTCTCAGTAGAACAAACAGGGCCGCCGATACCGGCGGCCCTTTCTGCAAAGGCCGGGATCAGACCTCAACCTTGTGCAGTTTCTCTTCATCAAGCATCATCGCCAGAACAATGCCTATCGAGACTGAGATGGCCGCGAAAACAAAGGCCATATTCATACCTGCATCAAATGCGGCGCCGATGGCAGATTTGACCTTTTCAGCCTCTTCCGAGCTTAGTTTTTCCATAACAGCGCGGGCTGCACCGGTCGTAAGCGTTCCACCGTTGATCGCCTTTTGATCGGTTGCAGACATGTTGATCCCATCCGCAACCAGCTGTTTGCTGAGGCTGGACAGGCTGACGACATACATAATTGCGGTCGCGAAGGCGACGGATATGGCACCATATACCAGATGGGTCATAAAGCTCAGCCCGCCAACAAGGCCAGCGCGTTCAGGTTTGACGGCGCACACGGCTGCAGTGCCTGACGGCCCAACCGTCAACGTTGCGCCCAGCCCGATCATGGCCATGCCGGGCAAAATCTGAAAATAGCCCAGCCCCGCCGGCAAGATGATAATGCTGAGAGCGCCAGTCGTTGCGATTAAATACCCCCAGAACAGCAGGCGCTTTGGCCCGAAATCGTTATAAAGAGTACCCGAAACAATCGAACCGACGGCCAGCAGGAGTGTCAGCGGGGCAAGCCCAATCGCCGACTCAAACACCGGCCAACCAAGGACCTTTTGCATGTATTGAGGGAAGTATAGCAGCCCGACAAAGGCCGCCGACACGTTGAACATGTTCAGTCCCAGCGTGATCCGAAACTCGCGGTTCTGCATCATTTGTGGCAGCAAGAGAGGCTCTTTCACGCGCTTTTCGACTTGCGGGAAAAAGAAGAACAGCGCGGCGCTGACGAAAAACAACATCAGCAGCGGGACAGACGTCCAGCCCCAGTCCGCACCGACGTCCAGCCCGTAAAGCAGTAAAAGAACAGCAAGCGAGAGAATGCCCATCCCGGCAAAGTCAATATGTTCGCCCTTTTTATGCTGGGTTTCACGTTCCATAAGGATCAAGGCCGTAACCATCGAAATGGTCGAGAACACAACGTTTGCTAGAAAGAAAAACCGCCAATCCCCAAAGCTGACTGCGGAACCGCTGATAAGCGGTCCAAAGACGTTGCCGCTGGTCACGCCGGCCAGGATCATACCCATGATCATGGCGCGGTGTTCAGGGCGCGAGACTTTGGTTGCGCCAAAAGCCAATGTGCAAGGCCAGACGCAGCCGGAACCAATCCCCTGCAATGCGCGAGCCACAATCAGAAAGTCGAGACTGGGAGAGACAAAGCACATGACGGACGCAAACAGAAAGATTGCCAGCCCAATGATCATCATCTTGCGGTGCCCAAACATGTCCCCCATGCGCCCCCCGGCGACCATAGTCATGGCAAAAAACAAGGCGTAGATGTTCAGAACCCACTGGGTGCTGGTAATATCAGCGTCAAAACTGTTTTCGATGGCGGGGACAAGAATAAGAGCGCCGGTAAAGTCGATACCGATCCCAAACCCTGTCACCATCAGAGCGATGACCTTGACGATACTGCTGCGGTCCATTTTCGCACCCGGGTTGCTTCGGATGACTTTTATGATGCACGGATTCCGCCTGAAAGATAGACAAAGGCTTGGAAACGAAGAAAACCCGGATCAGTCCGAAGGTGCCTGAGACCGTCTAAACGCCCGTTTCAACAAGTCGAGCTCCGCCCGCAACAAAGCGATTTCGGTTCGCAAATCATCCGCGGCTGATGCCCCCGCAATGATTGTGAATTCACCGATTTTCTGTGTTGTGTTTGCATCGGCTATTACAAAGCAATGAACCCCGTCGGCAATCGCGGTTGATGGCACCGGCACACTCAGCTCCCAACCACCATCGGTGGCGGTCATGTGCACACCCTCCAGCGCCTGGCCCATGTAACGGACTTCGACATGCGGTTCAGTGTCGGCCTGCAGGTACCCGCGCCAGATGCCGTTTTCGAACAGGGTTGGGGTCAAGGTTGGTTGTGTCATGGCCAATGCTCTCACATGTCGGCGCGGTGGTGGCGGCAAAGGGTCAGGTCCCGCAGAACTATGCGGTTCATAGCCGGATTGGTCAGAACCAGGTCCAGCCAAATCTTGTCTATTCGCCGTTCGTTCAGCGGCAAATTGGCAAGGTCGAAATCTAGAACATTCGAACTTGTCGACAAATCCAGAGACCGTGGAACGGAATCGGTGTTTGGGCCGTGCTGAATATTCAGTCGTGCGGTCACGTCCAGCGGACGTTCTGTTTCAATTTGGGTGTCGACCCGCATCAGGTGCTGCCGCGTCAATCCTTGCACTGCCTCAGGCGGCAAATCCAGCGACACAGAAAGGAATGACCCCGCAAAGCCAAACACTTCGACGCCAAGTCCAAAAGCGGCCAGGTCCTTTTCGTCCATGTTTCGTGCCTGTCGCACACTGATCTCGGATAGAGCGCAGTCATGGAATATCTTTACCTGTTGATCCAACTCGACCTTACGCGGGATTGAGGCGAGACCGGGCCGAGGCAAGGGACCCCGCCACAAATCAGGTCGCCAGCACCAGTCAGTGCCCAGCGGCTTGGGAAATTGCTTTGATCCAATCTGGGGCAGCGTCAGTCTTTCGTTTGCTTCCCGTAGCAAACGGTCCAATTGCGCACGCAGTTTGCGCGCCTCGTCGCGCTGTTGACGCAATTGGGGGTTCGTGGCCCCGGCCGCGTCTTGAACGGCCCGTTGCCAGCGCGCAATAGTTTTGCGGTGTAGATATCGCTCCAGAAGTTTGCCCATGATCCCATCGTCTGAACTTGACCTTCTTTAGTCAAAGACAACGGCGAGGATAAGGCCGAATTGGTGAAATCCGCATAAAACTATCCGACACTAACGTGGTTGTGACTGGGCGGTTTTGATTGTGTCTGCTAAGGCCGCCATCGCCGTTCTTGCAATCATCCAGGACTGTGCGTACCGTCCGGCACCTGATTGCTTTGGATTATCCGAAAAACTGCGTACTAAATTCTTTGAGGCAAGGCCGGGGCATGGAACCCACACTATTCTCGTTTATCTGGAAACACTCGAAAAAGCAGCAGCTTGTGCTGTTGTTTCTGACGGTATTGTCATTTCCGTTTCTCTACGCCTCGCTTGAGCTGCCAAAGCAGATCATCAACGACGCAATTGGTGCGCCCAGCGATAGCGTGACGCTTTTTGGGTTCACCTTCACGCAGGTCCAATATCTGCTGATCCTCTGTTTTGCATTTTTGGCCACTGTAATCGCCAGCGGCTTGATGAAGATGCGCATCAACACGATGAAGGGCATATTGGCCGAACGTATGTTGCGCCGCCTGCGGTTCACGCTGATTCACCGCGCGATGCGATTTCCGAAATCGTATTTTGCCACCACCAGCCAAGGTGAACTTGTTTCAATGATCACCTCCGAGGCCGAACCGATGGGCGGCCTGATGGGTGATGCGATTGCCCAGCCGGTGTTCCAGTTTGGTCAGATGATGACCATTGTCACCTTTCTGTTCATGCAAAGCGTTTGGTTCGGTCTGGCCAGCATCGCGTTGATTCCGTTGCAGGCATGGCTGATCCCAAAACTGCAGCGCCAGATCAACCTGCTGAACAAGGAACGAATTCAGCAGGTCCGCCACCTCAGCTCGGAAATTGGCGAAAGCGCGGCGGGCATCAGCGATCTACGGGCCAATGGTGGCTGGCGTTATCGTTTGGCGCAGTTCAGTCACCGGTTAGGGACCTTGTTCGAGATCCGGTTCAAGATCTACAACAAGAAGTTCTTTATGAAGTTCCTCAACAATCTGATCACGCAGATGACGCCGTTCCTGTTCTATTCGGTCGGTGGCTATCTGGCGATCACGGGTGAGGTGACAGTGGGCGCGTTGGTCGCGGCGCTTGGGGCATACAAGGACCTCAGTGGCCCATGGAAAGATTTGCTGACCTATTACAACCAGGTTCAGGATATGTCTTTGCGCTGGGAAATCGTCATTGAACGCTTTGCCCCGGACAACATGATCCCTGAAGAGCTATTTGTGGGTGAGCCAGAGTCTATTCCGCATCTCAGCGGCGATATCGAATTGCGCAATGTTACAGTGCGCGATGATGACGGGAAAACCATCCTTGAAGATATCGACCTGACCATCCCCAGGGGTGCGCGCGTTGCGATTCAGTCGTCAAGCGCCGCCGAACGCGGCGCGTTGGCGCAACTGCTGACACGAGAGCTTTTGCCGATACAGGGCAGCGTCACAATTGCGGGCCATGATCTGCTAAAAGTGCATCAGACTGTGATAGCGGCGCGAATTGGCTATGCCTATTCGCGGCCCTATCTGTTCGACGGGACCTTGGGCGACAACCTTTTGATGCCTTTGAGAACCCATCCACAACACGAACCCGACGCGAAGAAGGCCCCAAGCCGGTGGCAGATCGAAGCGGTGCGGGCCGGAAACCCTCCGGATTCCCTGTTGGATGAGTGGATTGATCCCGGCCTCGCAGGCTTGGAAGACATCGAGGATATCCGCAACTGGTGGTTCCAGCTGGTCGAGGCGATGGGCATTGATGAGTTCATGTTCCGCCGGACATTACGTACCCAGTTCGATCCAGAACAGCATTCTGCCCTGGCGCGTGATATCGTAAATCTGCGTGACACGGTCGCGCAAAGGTTGGAAGAAAAAGACCTGGCGCGGTATGTCTATCGGTTCGAACCGGACCGTTTTAACCCGGCTGTTCCACTGGGGGGCAACCTGCTGTTTGCCGCTCCGTCGCGCGATATCTCACCGGATATTCTGGCGGGCGATGATCGGTTCATGTGGATGCTGCGCCATCACGATCTGGATGATGACGCAATGAGCATTGCAAGCGCGGTGCTGGAAACACTGCACCAGACGTTTGGGCGGGACGGGGCAGATCACCCGCTGTTCCTTCGTCTGGGTATGGCCAAGGATATGTTCCACCGCCTGCTTGATATCGAGGATAGGCGCAAAGCCAAAGGGGATGAAGCAATCAGCGAGGGCGAGCGTGCCTTGTTGCTGACCGTTCCGTTCCTGCTGACCGCGGAACAGATCGGGCCTGATTTTCCGGACGAGTACAAAGATAAGATCTTGGCCATCCGAAGGGGACAAGCGGAACAGCTGCGTGCCTCGATGGATGGGATGTTCGTTCCGGTCACGCCGGATGCATATATTGAACGCATGACTGTCATGGAAAATGCCCTGTTCGGGCGGGTTTCTTTGATGGCCGGGGCGCACACAGATGAAATCGAAGATGTCGTCGCCGAAGCCATGAACGAAGCTGGCCTGCGCCGCCGGGCGGCAGCCATTATCTATGACCTGCCCTCGGGTCTGGGTGGGAATAATCTGCCGACGGTATTTCAGGAACGCGCCGCATTCTCGCGCGCTGGAATCAAGCGTCCTGATGTGTTGATCCTGGACAAAGCTCTGGCCAGCCATGATTCCGAGAGCAGGCTGAGAACCCGGCTGAAACTGCGGGAATTGTTGCCGGATTCCATCATGATCTTCATGGAGGATTACTTTGCCCATCCCGAAGCCTATGATCTGTTCGTCGAGATCAAGGATGGTCGAATTGACGGCGTCTCGCGGACCCGCCCAGAAGAAGAGGCCAGCTCAACGGATGACCTGAGCCGTAAGCTCAAGATTATCTCGTCGACCGAGCTGTTTTCCGGCATTGACGGTCGCAACCAGCGCCTTCTGGCGTTTTCGGCGCAATGGTACGATGCCGCAGCCGGGCAGATCATCTTTTCCGAAGGGCAAACGCCAGATGCCGCTTATCTGTGTATTTCGGGCGAAGCCGACCTGATCTGGAATGAAGGGAACGGAACCGCGCGTACGATCTCGGTCATCGAGCCGGGGCGTCTGATCGGAGACTTGTCGATCATCACGGGTGAAATTCGGCAATTTGATTTGGTCGCGGTCAAGAATTGTTCGTTCCTGCGCATTGGGGCCGAGGAATTGCGCGCGGTTATTGAAAGTGACGCAGGTGTTGCGATGCAGCTGCTGCAGACGGTTGCCGGCTATCTGACTACGATTTCCCAAAGGCTGAACGCCGCCAATGCAACCTCATTGATCTTCGACGATGACGCGCCGAACCGGGATGTGGCCGACAATGCCTGACGCCCACCCCGGCAGATACATAGCGCATGAACGGCTGGTTGCACCTTCGCGCGCACGGCCAGAGCTGTGGCGCCTGCTGGTCGGGCTGACCATTGTTGGCGTGGTTGGCATCCTGCTGAATTTTCTACTTTTTGGATTGGTTGCGGGCCTTGGATCCGTCGAATGGGCCCAAGGTTTGCTGACCGGCGCATCCCCGGTTGCACTTTTGGTGCTACTGGCAAGCTTTGGCTTCATCACATTGGGCGTGTCCATCGCTGCAAAACGCCTACAACATCGAACCCTAAGCTCAATCTGTGGCCCATGGCGCGAGGGCATTAGGCAATTCTGGAGTGTTTTTAAGGCATTGCTGATCGTTGGGGTCGTCGTGGCCATCTTGCCGCCATATGGCATGGGCGCAACGCTGACGCAAAATTTGGCACTGTCGACCTGGCTGTTGTTTCTGCCTTTCTCTCTTTTGGCAGTGCTGATTCAGACAAGCGCTGAAGAGGTTCTGTTTCGGGGGTACATACAACAATGTCTTGCGGCACGATTCCGATCACCGGTTGTTTGGTTAGGCATTCCGTCAATCTTGTTTGCGATCGGTCACTATGCCCCCGGCGTAGCCGGAGACAACGCGCTATTGGTCGCCGTTTGGTCCGGGATGTTCGGCCTGATGGCGGCGGATCTAACGGCCAGGTCAGGGACGCTGGGACCCGCTATCGCATTGCATCTGTTCAATAATATGGTCGCGTTGCTGTTTGTTTCCTTACCCGATGGCTTAAGTGGTCTGGCATTGTATCTGCTTCCTTACGACATGTCGGATACCGGGGCGCTGCGGCAATGGCTGTATGTGGATTTTGCTGTGATGATCGTCAGTTGGCTAACAGCGCGGGTTGCGCTCAGGCGTTGATTGCATTTCTTTCCGTAGCGTCTTATTTGACGTCAAAGCAGCACAAGCCAAGGTTCCGATATGAACTGGATTACAAACTACGTCCGCCCACGGATCAACTCGATCTTCTCGCGCCGAGAAGTGCCGGAGAATCTTTGGCACAAATGCGATGAATGCGGAACCATGCTGTTTCACCGCGAGTTGGCAGAAAACCAGAATGTCTGCACCCAGTGCGATCATCACATGGCGATCACTCCGCGCGAGCGGTTCGATCATCTGTTCGATGGTGGGATCTTTACCGAGGTCGAGGTTCCCGCGCCCAAAGACGATCCGCTGCAGTTCCGCGATCAGAAAAAGTACCCCGACCGGATGAAAGCAGCCCAAAAGAAAACGGGCGAGAAAGAGGCGATGTTGGTCGCCCTTGGTGAAATTGGCCGAACCCCGATTGTGGCAGCTGCGCAGGACTTTTCGTTCATGGGCGGATCCATGGGCATGTATGTCGGCAACGCGATCATCGCGGCCGCGCAAGAGGCGGTGAAGCTAAAGCGCCCGCTGATCCTGTTTTCGGCCGCTGGCGGCGCGCGGATGCAGGAAGGTATCCTGAGTCTGATGCAGATGCCCCGCACAACCGTGGCAGTAGAAATGCTGAAAGAGGCAAATCTGCCCTACATCGTAGTGCTGACTCACCCAACGACAGGTGGTGTGACGGCTTCATACGCGATGCTGGGTGATGTCCATATCTCAGAGCCCAATGCGCTGATTTGTTTTGCCGGTCCACGCGTGATTGAACAGACGATCCGGGAAAAGCTGCCCGAAGGCTTCCAACGCGCGGAATACCTGTTGGATCACGGCATGTTGGACCGTGTGACCAAGCGGACCGAAATGCGCGATGAGTTGATCACCATCACGCGGATGTTGATGAACCAGCCTCCGGCGGTCAAAGGCGATCTGCCTGCGCCCGAATCCGAAGATGCAGTGGCAGAAGCCCCGGCTGAAGACGCGGAAGAGAAATGACCCCTCAGACATCGGACGTCATCCTGGAAAGGATGATGGCGCTGCATCCCAAGATCATTGACCTGACCTTGGATCGTGTCTGGCGTCTGCTGGCCGCGCTGGACAATCCGCAAAACAAACTGCCGCCGGTGATCCACATCGCGGGAACCAACGGCAAGGGCTCGACCCAGGCCATGATCCGAGCGGGGCTGGAAGGGGCAGGGCTGACCGCCCATGCCTATACCTCGCCCCACCTGGCCCGGTTTCATGAGCGTATTCGTCTGGCGGGTGAACTCATTTCCGAACCGGATCTGACGGCGGTTCTGGACGAATGTTATGCCGCCAACGGTGGCGAGAACATCACGTATTTTGAGATCACGACCTGCGCGGCCCTGCTGGCTTTTGCCCGGTCCAAGGCGGACTACACGTTGCTTGAGGTCGGGTTGGGTGGCCGGTTGGATGCGACCAATGTCATTCACGACCCGGCGGTAACGGTTATCACGCCGGTTTCAATCGACCATGAGCAATTTCTCGGCGATACCTTGGGCAAGATCGCAGCGGAAAAGGCCGGCATCATCAAGCCCGGTGTTCCCTGCATCGTTGGCCCGCAAAAGGATGAGGCGCTGGAGGTCATTGAATACACTGCCGCGCGTCTGGGTGCACCTTTGTTGGTTCATGGCCAACACTGGCACGTCACCGAAGAAAACGGGCGGCTCGTCTATCAGGACGAAACTGGCCTGCGCGATCTGCCGTTGCCAAATCTGTTGGGCGCACATCAGTATCAAAATGCCGGTGCCGCGCTAGCGGTCTTGCGTTATCTGGATCTTGGGGAAGACGCCTATGAGGCTGCGGTTACCAAGGCTGAATGGCCAGCCCGTATGCAGCGATTAAAAACCGGCCCGCTGGTCGAACAGGCCCCCGAGGCCGAACTGTGGTTGGATGGCGGTCACAACGCCGCCGCAGGTTTGGCATTGGCCGATCTACTGGCGAAGCTGCCTGCACGTCCAACCCATATGATCTGTGGGATGTTGAACACAAAGGACGTCACCGGGTATCTGGCTCCGCTTGCTGTGCAGGCGCAAAGCCTGACTGCAGTCTCTATCCCGGGCGAGGCCAATACGCTGAGCGCTGACGAGACCGCTGAAGCCGCCGCTCAGGTTAGGCTAGCGGCGTCCACTGCCAATAGTGTGGCCGAGGCCCTGAAAAAAATTACTGAAGATGACCCGCAGGTGCGGGTTCTGATCTGTGGATCACTATACCTGGCCGGTAATATTCTGCGCGAGAACGGCTGAAAAAAGGCGCATCCGCACAGCTTCATCTGGCCAAAAATATCCCGGGGTGTCGCGCAAAGCGCGGCGGGGGCAGCGCCCCTATTGCCCCCAATCCTGATCCTGCATTTCGCGCAGGCGCGACGCGGTACGCTCAAACTCAAACGTGCCTTCACCTTCGACATACAGCATCTCGGGTTCTGCCGCAGCTGAACAGATCAAGCGGACTTTTCCCTCATACAGTGCATCGATCAACGTTACGAACCGTTTGGCTTCGTTAAAATTATTGCGCGACAGGCGCGGGATGTCCTCAAGGACCAGAACTTTGACCTCTTCCGCGATGGCAAGATAATCTGCCGGGCCCAGCATCCTTCCACAAAGGTCGTAAAAACTGGCCCGCGCCACGCCATTTCGAAAGGCGGGCAGTTCTACCGCACGACCGTTGACCTGCAGGATCAGCGGGTCCGCCGCCCCCCCGGCCAGGTCATTCCAGACGCTGCGAATGCTCGCGCGTGCTTCGGGGCCTATGGGCGTAAAATAAACAGGCGCGCCTTCCAGTCGGTTTTGGCGATAATCCGTGGGTGAGATTAGCTCCCACACCTCAAGCTGTTCTTTGATATGTGCAATGAAGGGCAAAAATAGCTGACGGTTTAGCCCGTCCTTGTACAGGTCATCCGGATGGCGGTTCGATGTCGTCACGACCACGGTGCCACCTTCATGTAGCAGATCGAACAGACGACCAACAATCATCGCGTCCGTGATATCGGTGATTTGCATTTCGTCAAATGCCAGTACGCGCGCGGACTTGATCACCGAGGCGGCCACCGGAGCCAACGCGTCTTCAACTCCATCCTTACGGGCCTTGTGCATGCCTGCGTGGATTTCCTGCATAAAGGCGTGAAAATGCACTCGGCGGGCGGGGATGTCTGCCAAAGAGTCGACGAACATATCCATCAGCATGGATTTTCCGCGCCCGACTCCGCCCCACAGATATAAACCCTTGGGCGGCGGCGGGGCTTTTCGAAAGAACCCCCGTTTCACAGGTTCGGCCAATGCCGCCCGGATACGTTCGAAATGAGGAAGAACGGCCTCTTGAGCGTCGTCTCTGGTCAGGGTGCCGTCGGCCACCTGCGTGTCATAAAGCGATATCAAACCCGTCATGTTTTGAGGCATAGCGCCCGGTTTGCCCATTGAAAAGCAGCCATTTCTCGGACGCATCAATTTTGCTGATCCGTGACCGCAAAACTCCTGAATTGACGCACAACCTAAACGCGGTAACGTCTGGTTCTTGAACGCCCGAGGACCTAATGCCCCAACACACACGCTTGCTGAACCCCATCCTGATCGTCGGATGTATCATCATCACCGTCAGTTTTGCCGTGCGCGCATCGTTTGGCGTGTTTCAGATCCCCATCGCAGATGAATTCGGCTGGCTGCGCTCGGACTTCTCGATGGCAATCGCAATTCAGAATTTGGCCTGGGGCATTGGGCAGCCGGTTTTCGGGGCCATCGCCGAAAAGGTCGGCGACAGGCGCGCAATTATTCTAGGGGCTCTGACCTACGCGGCGGGTATGGTTCTGTCGGCCTGGTCCGTCACTCCGTTCGAGCACCAAATGTACGCATGGCTTGTGGGGTTCGGTATCGCGGGAACAGGATTTGGCGTGGTGCTTGCCGTGGTGGCGCGGGCATCGTCGGACGAAAACCGCTCTATGTCACTTGCGATTATCACAGCTGCTGGCAGTTTCGGTCAGGTTCTGGGGGCGCCTACAGCCGAATGGATGCTGAGCTTTGTGCCTTGGCAGCAGGTGTTCATTGTATTCGCTGCAGCGATCTTGGCACTGGTGCTGACACTGCCGTTCATGCGCGCCCCTCAGGCCGCCAGCAAGGCAGAGATCGAAAAAAGCATGAGTCAGATCCTGACCAGGGCTTTCCGCGATCCATCCTATACGCTGATCTTTCTGGGCTTTTTCAGCTGCGGTTATCAGCTTGGCTTCATCACCGCACATTTCCCCGCTTTCGTGACAGAGATGTGCGGTCCCATACAACCCGGTGGCGTACTGCATTCGATTGGCATCACAACCACATCAGCACTGGGGGCCGTGTCAATTTCATTGATTGGCCTGGCAAATATTGCGGGTACACTGATGGCCGGTTGGGCAGGGAACCATTTCCCCAAAAAATACCTGCTGGCCGGAGTCTATACCGCGCGAACACTCGCCGCGGCGGCCTTCATCGTGTTCCCGATCACACCGCTGTCGGTCATCGTGTTTTCACTGGTCATGGGGTCGCTATGGCTTGCCACGGTACCGCTGACCTCGGGGCTGGTCGCGCATCTCTACGGATTGCGTTATATGGGAACGCTGTATGGGATCATCTTTTTCAGCCACCAGGTCGGCAGTTTCTTGGGCGTCTGGTTGGGCGGGCGCATGTATGACCAGTACGGCGACTACACTATGGTCTGGTGGATCGGAGTCGCGATTGGGGCGTTCAGTGCCATCGTCCACCTTCCCATTCGCGAAAACCGCCCAACGCCCGTCACCGCCTGAGCTACAGCGCCTCTTCGACCGTCAGTAGACCTTCTTGCAGCAGTCGGTCCGCCCAACCCTGTGGGCCGGTAAAGTGGTGCGTCTGCCATCCACGGGCGCGCGCCGTTTCGATATTTTCGAGTCGGTCGTCGGTGAACAAAAGCGCCTCGGGCGGTAGTCCACAATCCGCTTCGACCATTTCATAGATCGGAACATGCGGTTTGACGGTCTGCATCCGTCCCGACACGTATTGTTTGTCGAACTCGTTGAGGAACGGGTAAACCGTCGTCGCATAGTCGAAATTTTGCACCCCGAAATTGGTCAATGCAAAAACCGGCACGCCTTTGGCCCGCAAGGCCCGTTGCAGACGGATCGAGTGGGGGATCTCGGGCGCGGCAAGTTCGATCCACTTGTCGTGCCACATGCGGATTTCATCCCGCCATTCCGGGTATTTCTCGGCCCAATCATAGATTGTGTCAGTGAAGTGATGACCCTGGTCAACCAGGTCGTTCATCCCGTGCAGGTCAACTTCCGAGAACATGGCACGACGGCGCTCTTCCCCGATGACCTGGTCGTAATAGCGTTCGGGTTGCCATTCGATCAGAACGTTCCCGATGTCAAAAACAACAGCTTTCACCGACATGTTCGTACCTTTTTGCGCAGCCCTTGGTTGGTGTAACTGAACCAAGCGGGGCGTCATTGTTCAAGGCACAACCGCAGCGCGCAGCGCTGCCCGGCCCAATTGTCAAAGACGCATCTTTGATGCGTCGCTGGCAAGCGGGAGGATTAGCCCCGCTGCGCAGCCCTCAATTCCCGTTCCAGGGCGTCCAAAAACCGGGATCGATCAGCTTTGCCAAAGGGTTTTCCGCCGCCGCCCGCGCCTAGTGGGTTGGATGCGCGCAAGTCGGCCATCAAATCACGCATGGCCAGTTGCTGGCCGATATTGGCCGCGGTAAAGGCTTCGCCGTTAGGTCGCAGAACCCGAGCACCGGCCTCGACACATTTTGCGGCCAGCGGGATATCGGAGGTCACCACAACATCCCCTGCGCCGCATCGTTCGGCAATCCATTTGTCTGCCTCATCCGCGCCCTCGGACACGATGACCACCTGCACCAATGGGTTTGCAGACGGCCGCAAGCCACCGTTTGACACCAGTGCCATCGGAACTTTGTGCCGGGTTGCAACCCGTTCAGCCTCGGCTTTCACGGGGCAGGCATCGCCATCGATATAGAGCGTCGTCACGCTTTCCCGGCCTTCTTCTCGGCCTTTTCAGCGGGTTTCTTGCGCACTTTGAACTCGTCCGGGATTGGCATCCGGTTGAATGCATCCAAACCGGCGATCTTGTAGGCCTCGGCCAGGGTTGGATAGTTGAACGTATTCTGCACGAAGTAATCCACCGTGCCCTTCAGATTTAGGACTGCCTGCGCGATATGGATTAACTCGGTCGCACCTTCGCCCACGATCTGCACCCCCAGCACCCGGCGGGTTTTCAGTGAAAACAGCATCTTCAGCATGCCATGTTCCAACCCCATGATATGCCCGCGCGAAGTCTCCCGGAACCGCGCCACGCCGACTTCGTATGGGATGCCGCGTTCCTGCAGTTCCTCTTCGGACATGCCGCAAGTTGAGATCTCAGGGACCGAATAAATGCCGTAAGGATACCAGGGACTTTCCGGCAGGGTAGGGGTTTCCAGCGCGTGACATGCAGCCACACGGCCCTGTTGCAGCGAGGTTGAGGCCAATGATGGGTGCCCAATCACATCGCCAGTCGCGTATATATGTGGTACGGCAGTTTGATACGTTTTGCGATCCACGTCGATCCGATTGCGATGATCAGTTTCCAGGCCAACGGCCTGCAGGTTCAATGCCGATGTCGCCCCCATGCGCCCGGCGGCGAACAACAACATTTCGGCACGCACGTGGCGGCCATTCTCGAGCGTGACTTCGACATGGCCGCCAGCGTCTTCTATCTTTTGAACGGCTGAACCCAGACGTAGGTCCACGCCATTTTCGCGGATTTGATGGGTGAAATCATGGATCAAGCGGGTGTCGATGAAATCCAGGAAGGTCTCGCGCGGTTCGATCAACGTCACCCGAACATCCAAAGCCGAGAACATGGTGGCGTATTCCACACCAATCACTCCGGCACCTATCACCACCAGCGAGCGCGGGATCTCTGCCATCTCAAGAAAGTCGTCACCATCCACTACGGTCTTGCCGTTGAATGGCACATAATCCGGGCGATAGGTTTTTGTTCCGGTTGCGATCAGGAACTTGGCTGCTGTCAGTCGCGTGGTCTCACCTGCATCAGTGGCAACTTCCACCTCGTGCGGCCCAACGAACCTGGCCAATCCGTTCAAGGTCTCCACATGGTTGCGGTTGAACTGGTGCTCCAACACGTCAACTTCGTGATCCAGCGTCATATGAAGACGTGCCTTAAGGTCTTCGGCCCGGATCTGATCTTTGACCCGGTACGAGCGGCCGTAGAAGCTGCGCTCGCGCCAGCCCGACAAGTTCAGAACCGTTTCGCGCAGGGTCTTTGACGGGATCGTACCGGTGTGGACGGACACGCCGCCGAACCGATCCTTACGATCAATCACCAAAACGCGCCGTTTCAGCTTGCCCGCCTGAATCGCGGCCGACCGACCCGAGGGGCCGGACCCGATGATGATCAGGTCATAGTCGTATTGGCTCATGCCTCAGTCTCCGTACAGTGCCTCGGCGTGGAAGGTGATGTGGTCTTCCATGAAGGTCGACACGAAGAAGTACGAATGATCGTAGCCCGGTTGCAGGCGGAAGATTGCCTGCTGACGACGTTCGGCAATCGCCTGCGCCAAAGTTTCGGGGCGCAGCAAGTCGATGAATTGGTCACTGGCACCAGTGTCGATCAGGATAGGGCCATCAAAGCCGATTTCTTTCATCATGACCGAGGCATCGTGTTTGACCCATGCCGTCTCATCGTCGCCAAGGTAGGCGCTTAATTGCTTACGACCCCAATCCGCACCCGTCGGGTTCGATATGGGTGCGAAGGCGGAGACAGACCGGAAGCGACCCGGCAGGTTCATCGCGAGCGTCAGCGCCCCGTGACCTCCCATCGAATGTCCGGTTATTGCCTGACGCTCCGCATCGATCGCGAAGTTTTCGATCAGCAAAGCAGGCAATTCTTCGGCCACGTAATCCCACATGTTAAAATGCGGCGCCCAAGGTTGCTGCGTGGCGTTCAGATAGAACCCGGCGCCCTGGCCCAGATCATAATCCTCGTGATCCGCGACACCCTCACCGCGCGGGGAGGTGTCCGGGAAGACAACCGCGATGCCTTGCTCGGCCGCCCAAGCCTGAGCACCTGCTTTGGTCATCGCGTTTTCATGGGTGCAGGTCAGGCCTGACAGATACCACAAAATCGGAACCGGGCCGTCCTTGGCCTCGGCTGGCAGGAACAGGCCAAAGGTCATGTCGCATTGGCAGGCAGTCGAGGCGTGGCGGTAGACGCCCTGAACGCCTCCGAAACATGCATTTTCCGAAAGGGTTTCCATTTGGTTTTGTCCTTACGTTGGGTTTGCGACATGGCTATCCTTCCACGCTCGATACGTAAAGGCTGAGCGGCTTTGATGTGCCATTTTTCACAAGGCCTAGATCAGGGCGTTCCAACCCAGGCGATGACCAATGGCACCGACAGAATGCTGGCCGCTGTGGACAAAAGTATCGCAGCAGATGCACGGTGCGGCGCCACCCTGTAATGGGCGGCCAGCATATAGACGTTACCCGCCACCGGCAGTGCCGCGGCGGCGATGGCGACGGAAGCAGGAAACGCAGCCACGGGCAAAACCCAAAGCAACACAACGGCGACACAAGCAGGGTGGACAACCAATTTACAAAAGCTCAGCCAGCCTGCAATGTGAACGCGTTCCGCGGATTTGCTGGCCAGAGAAGCTCCGATCGCGAACAGGGCACCCGGTGTGGCTGCCCCGCCCAGAATTGTCAGGAAATCATTCAATGGGACAGGAACGGGGATCTGCAAGGCGGACCAAAGCAATCCTGCTGAGATCGAAACAATCATTGGATTCTTGATCAACCCAATCCCGATCAGGCGGAAGGTTGCAGGCGTCAACCGTCCGTCGCGCCCACCATTTATCAGGAAGACGATCAGGGATGAAAACACCACAAGATCTACCGTCAGAACCAGCATAACCGGGCCAATCGCGGCTTCGGTAAACAGCAGCGCCAGCATGGGCAGGCCCAGAAAACCGACATTGCCGATGGCCGCGCATTGTGCCTCTACCGCTGCGGTCGGGATATCAAGCCGGCGTATCCATGCGACAACCGTCGCCAAGACGTACACAGCGGCGGTTCCGATCAAGTATCCAACGACTAGCCTTGCATTGAAAATGTCCGCAAAGGGCAGGGTGGCGGCAAAGCGAAACAGCATGGCCGACAGCGCAAAATAGAAAACGAATTTCGTCAGGTACGCCGTTGCTTCTTCAGAAAAAAATCGACTGCGCCCGGCCCAGTACCCCAAGCCGATGATCGCAAAAAAGGGCAGTGTGCGCAGAAAGATATCGACCATGTGCAACGTGGTAGCACGTAACACACAGGCTGCAAGATGTGACGGGCCAATTATAGGGTTTTGGGGACGCGCGTTGTAAAATAACTTAACTGGTCAATCGAAAACCTAACGTCATCTGTGTTGCCAGATGCCTGCTAATTGTGCGATTTGTTGTATCTGAACTGAACGGTTTATACATTTGTCACCCAATCGACCGAAGGAGAGTACATGACCGAAGCAGCCGTCATTCTGCGAACAGGCCGAAAATTTGATCAGGTCCTGCGCGGAGCCCGAGAGGTTTTCATGGCGGATGGTTTCGAAGGTGCAAGCGTCGACGACATCGCGCGCGCTGCGGGGGTGTCGAAGGCGACGCTCTACAGTTATTTCCCGGACAAACGCCTGCTGTTCATGGAAGTGGCGCAGGTCGAGTGCAGGCGAATGGCCGAAAACGTCGTGGCGATGGTCGACGACTGCAAGCCAGCGCGCGAAGTTCTGACTATCGCGGCGACGGAACTGACGACTTTTTTAGTCTCGGACTTCTCGCAACAGATGTTCCGCATCTGCATCGCCGAGCGTGACCGGTTCCCCGAGCTGGGCCAAACATTTTATGAGGCCGGGCCGCAGAACGGTCAGCGCCAGATGGTCGAGTATCTGGAAAAGGCAGTCAACAAGGGTGAGCTCGCCATCGACAACCTGCAATTGGCAGCCGAACAGTTCAGTGAACTATGCAAGGTTCGGATTTGGACCCGCGCTGCCATCGGTGTTCAAAAGAGCTTTTCCAAAGCAGAGTTGGATGCAATTGCGACGCAGGCCGTTGATATGTTCATGGCGCGATACGGCGTCTAACCTGCTGCATTTAATCACAAGAAAGATGTGAACGACCCGCACCCGGCAAGCCGGATGCGGGCAAAACAAGTCACTCGATAAAAGTCTTGGCCAGCCGGTCACTGATTGGCTGTGACAGATAGCTGATTACTGCGCGCTCGCCGGTTTTCACGAACAGATCTGCGGGCATTCCTGGCAACAGATCCAGTGCGGCGACTTCGATGGGTTGATCGGGATCCAGTTTCACCCGGGCTTTGTAATAAGGCTCGCCGGTGCGGTCGTCCTCCAGCGCGTCGGCTGAGATGTCAAAAATCCGGCCACTGGCTTCGGGCACATCGGTCTGCGTAAAGGCAGACAGGCGAATGCGCGTTGCCTGACCGATCTGCAGCTTGTCGATATCGGCGGTTTTGATCCGCGCTTCGACGATCAGGGCCTGATTGGCGGGAACAATATCCATGATAGACTCTCCGGGGCGAATGACGCCGCCGGTTGTCGATACTGCCAGATTGACGACCCGCCCGCTGGCAGGGGCCAGGACCTGTGTTCGTTTCAACCGTTCCGATGCCCCTGAATATTGTGACCGGATCAGATCAAGCTGAGCATCCACAACGGCAAGCTCTCCTGCGATCACCTCGTCGCGCAGCTTTTGTTGGCTGAGCAGGGACAACTGCAACTCTTGCACCTGATCCTGGGCCTGCGCGATCTGGGTGCGCAACGACGCATCGACACCGCCCAGACGTTCCAATTCGATCTGGCGCGCGCTGACCCGTGTGACGGCCACAAGTCCTTTGTCTAGCAAGGATTTCAAATTGGACAGTTCAATCTGAGTGATGTCGATCTGGTTTTGGGTCGAGAGGCGTTGTTCGTTCAGGCCGACGATCTGATTGCGCAGCCCCTGAATGCGTTGCGCGTTGATTTGAGCCTCGGTCCGGCGGGCGCGGGCTTCGGCGTCAAATAGTTGTTTCTGCGTCAGGTAGGGCGACAACCAATGCAGCCGCTGCATTCCATCGCTGAACCCGGCCAAGGCGGTTGGTTCGTCAAACCTGTTCGTGCCGTTGATCTGCGCCAGCAAGCGGGCGCGTCGGACCGACAATTCGCCCAATTGGCTGCCCAGGATACTCAGATCTACATCGATATCCGAGCTATCAAGTCGCACAAGGGGCTGACCTGCCTGAACAAATTCACCGTCCGTGACAAGGATCGAGTCAATGATGCCACCATCCAGATGTTCGACCGTCTTGCGGTTCCCCTCCACCACAAATGATGCTGGCGCGACGACCGCCCCGTCCAGTTTCGAGGCGAAAGCCCAATAGGCGCTGCCGCCCATGAAGGCCATCAGGGTAAACAATCCGAACAGGACATAGCGTTTGATCTCAGAGGTCTCGGTTGTGATGTCCAAGACTTGCACATCGTGGGCAGCAAGTGCGTTCTGAGATTGTGAGCGTTTCATCAACTGGGTCATTGGGCAACTCCGCTGATCTGAGTTTCATTGGCAGGGGCCGCGTCGGGTTTTTTCGCCGCGGATTGGGTAGGGTTGTCCAGAACGTTCCGGCGATTGACCTTCAGAACGTCCTCTTTGTCTCCGAACTGAGATTGGGCACCGTTTCGCAGGACCATTACCTTGTTGGCGGCCTGCAGTGTTGCCGGACGATGGGTCATGACGATGGCAATTGCACCGCGGGCCCGCGCCGACATGATCGCATCGCGCAGGGCCTGTTCACCTTCGGCATCCAGGTCCGAATTTGGCTCGTCCAAAATCAACACAAACGGATCGCAATAAAGCGCCCGGGCCAGTGCCAGCCGCTGACGTTGACCACCTGACAAAAAGAACCCCCGACCGATGCGCGTTTCATATCCATCGGGAAGGGCGCTGATCATTTCGTGCACACCGGCCTCGCGGGCGGCACGCAGCACTTCGGCATCATCTATGGCGACAGAGAAGCGCCCGATGTTTTCACGGATCGTGCCGTCGAACAGCGCTACATCCTGTGGAAGATAGCCAATCTGCTTGCCTAGATCCTCGTGGTTCCATTTGGACATCGGGCTTCCATCCAGCAGAACTTCACCCCGCTGTGGGTGCCAGATACCAGCCATCATCTTGCCCAGAGTGGTCTTGCCCGAGCCGCTATGCCCAATCACCGCCAGCACATCTCCGGGCGCAAGACCAAAGTCGATCTGGCGGAGCGAGGCGTTGACGGCGCGCGGAGGCCCTGCCTGCGCAATCTTGACGTCCAGAGATTTGAACGCGCGCGGCAGGTGCAGATTGGGTGGGGCTTCGGCAAACTCTTCAGTCAGTTTTGTCAGCTTGGAATACGATCCGCGCGCGGCCAGAAAGCTGCGCCATTGACCGATCAATTGGTCAATTGGAGCCAGTGCACGGGCCAGCACGATGGTTGCCGCGATCATGACGCCAGCGGTGGATTCTCCGGTGATGGCCAGTGCCGCGCCAAGTCCCAGAATGGCCGACTGCAAACCCATCCGAACGGTCTTGGACACGACAGAAAAGCTGGCAACCCGGTCAGCGGCGCGGGTTTTGTGTAGATGGGCTTCAGCCTGAAGCGACGTCCAACGCCGCACCAAATCGGATTTCATGCCAAGTGCCTGAACCAGCTCGGCGTTCTTGTCACTGGTGCCGAACAACGCATCGGAACGACCGCGTGCTTGCGAAGCCGACCGCATCGGCTCCCGGGCGCGCGAGTTGTTGATCAGAGCCATGATCGTCAGCATGACGGCCCCGGCCAGACCAAGCAGACCCAGATAGGGGTGAAGGGCATAAAGGACCAACAGATAGAGCGGGATCCACGGCGCGTCGGAAAACGCGGTCAGCGTGGTTCCCGAGATGAATTCACGAAAGCCGTTCACGTCTTCGACAAGGTTTTCGCCAGCCTCGGCTTCGCCATGGACACGGCGGCGCATCGCCGCACCGAGGACCGGCGCGCCAACGTTCAGCTCAAAGCGGGCGGCCAGACGTCCCAAAATGCGCATCCGCATCAGGTCAAGGCAGGCGACGACAACAAAAACACCAGCCAGCAATGCAGACAGCGCGATCAAAGTGTCGACATTCTGACTGGTCAGGACCCGGTCATAGACCTGCAGCATATAAAGCGGACCAGCCAGCATCAGCAGGTTCAGAAACAAGCTGAAGAAGGCAACTGCGACAAAACCGTTGCGCAGCGACCCCCAGGCGGTTTTTACGGGATTGGTTTGCTGGGACATCAGGGAACCCTTTCCGGTTTGACAAACGGGGCGACCTGGGCCGCCCCGCTGTTGATTGGTTAAACGATGAAGTCGTTTTCGGTCAGGTCAGCGGCATCGACACCGGTCAGACGGATCGAGCCTGCGTCGCCGAAGCTGATGACGGCGTCGTCACCATCCTGAACGGTACTCGGACCGCCGTCGAAGTCAGAGCCCAGATCTCCGATCTGAATTCTGTCCACGCCCGTTTCAAAGTCCGAGATGGTATCGTCACCAAAGGTGCCCTGGAACAGGAAGGTGTCAGCGCCTTCGCCGCCAATCAGGACGTCATTGCCGCCCTCACCGTTTAGCAAGTCGTCGCCATCCGCGCCGTTCAGAACGTTCTCCAGATCGCTGCCGACGATTACGTCACCATCATTGGAGCCGATGACATTCTCGATCGAGACCAGCACGTCGGTTTCAACCTGATTGTCGATCACGTCCAGCCCGACAACACCGGTGCCACCTGTATCCACGTTACCCAGCGTCGCGCCCGCATCCACCAACGTGTCCTGCACAACCGGGCCGTTTTCTCCCGCTGGCGCATTGTGCAGATGGATTGCCGAGAGGACACCGGAGTTCGGCGTGGCAAGGTCGGCTTCGTTCAGGCCCACTACGCTCAGCTCGCTCGAGTAGGTGACTTCGCCGGTTGCAAGGTTCTGAGTGATGACGACGGTTGCGTTGCCGGAGGCCTCGCTGTCCGATGTCGGCCCAGGCTCTTGCGCCGCGTCTAGACCGCCGCTCAGCGTGACGGTGCGGATCCCGTTCTCGGTCACGTCGCCGTCGACCAGAAGCTGCCCGCGAATTTCCCCACCAGGGAAGTCGGCGGTGTGGATGTTGTAGTACAGGTTGCCCAGAACGGCCTCTTCTACAAACCAACCTCCATCCGGGATATTCGCCCCGAACTGGTCCGGTGCCACAACAGCAGCATCCACGATCGAGACATTAAAGCCGGTATCGCGTGTGGCCGTGCCGTTGCCGTTGGCTTCCAGACGAACTTCGACTGCGACATCCAGGTCCGAGAAGTCGGCTGTATCGATGCCTTCTCCACCGTCGATGAAGTCATTGCCCAGACCACCGGTCAGCACATTGTCTGCATCGCCTGCGATCAAAACATCATCACCTGCGCCACCGTTGATGTCACCGTTGGTGGTGCCCAGATCGACAAAGATGTCATTGCCATCGCCCAGCAGGACGTTGCCGTTGATCACACCTTCGTCGTCGTTGACGATGGTAACGTCACCAGCATCCGATGCATCGATCGCGTTGACCGTTCCGCGGATTTCGCCCTCGTTCAGGACCGCACCCAGAAGGTTCAGACCCCCATCAATACGGATACCAGCTGCGGCGCCCGACTGCTCGGACCCGGCAATGAGACCTTCGTTGATGACAACCCCGGCAAAGGACGCTTCGTTCTGCCCCGTGAACAGGCGCAGACCATCGCCGACTTGATTACCCTCGGTGACATCGCCGTTACCCTGGAAGATTCCTTGGTTTACGATGGTTGCCGAGACGATATCGCCATCAACATCACCGGTTTGCAGCGATACGGCAGAACCGTTGGCGCCATCATTGACGCTGACCGTACCAGTGTTGGTGAAGCTATAGTTGTCAGCGGTTCCATCGGCATAAACTGCGCCGTTGCGCTGATTGCCCGCACCGACAATCTGGCCTTCGTTGATGACCTCAAGACCTTCGCCATCGATGTTCAGCGCGCGGCTTTCAGAAGCGACAATACCTGAGTTCACGAACGAACCACCTGAGTGGTCACCGGTGCCAAAGTATACACCGTTCTGGATGCCGGTAATGAAGCCCTGATTTTCCAGCGTACCTTGGAAATTCACGCCATTGACGACACGAAGGCCAGCAACTGTGCCGTTGGCACCGCTGGAGGAGACATTTCCGGTGTTTAGAATGGTCGCATCAGTGGTGCCGGTGTTGCCGACATTGCCGATACGAATGCCATCACCGGCAAGCGACGTAGCCGCATCAGCGTTTCCGCGCCCGGTGATCTCACCGGAGTTTTCCAGCGTGAAGGTGTTAGCACCGTCTGCCGCACCCCCGATTTCCACACCAAACCCGGAACCCTGGTTGTCTTCACCAGCGTCAATCCGACCAGAGTTGATAACCGAGAAATCATCGGCAGTACCATCGGCATAGACCGTCCCATTGCGCTGATCCCCGGTACCGAAAATGAACCCAGAGTTCTCAACGGTCAGGCCGATGCCATCAATGTTCAGAGCGCGACTGCCAGAAGACACGTTGCTCCCGTTGATGAACGAACCACCTGTGTGATCGCCATTGCCAAAGTAGACACCGTTGCGCAATCCGGAGATGCCGCCGAGGTTAATAAATTCACCCTGAAAGTTCACTCCGTCGACAACACGGACGCCAGCGACGGTGCCATTGTTCCCTTCTGACGAAATGATGGTGATATTGCCGATTGATCCGTCGACGGTACCGGTGTTGCCAACGTTACCGATGCGGATACCGTCACCGGCCAGCGACGAGGCTGCATCAGCATTTCCGCGCCCTGTGATAACGCCGACATTGCCCAGCACAAAGGTGTTTGCCCCGTCTTCTGCGCCACCGACTTCAACTCCGATGCCTGAACCCTGATTGCCCTCACCTGCGTCAATCAGACCGGAGTTCTGTACAGAGAAGTCATCCGCGGTTCCGTCAGCATAAACCGTCCCGTTGCGCTGATCGCTGGTGCCGAGGATCTCACCCTGGTTGGAAACCTCAAGACCGATACCATCAATGTTGAGTGCGCGGCTGTCAGATGACACAACACCGCCTGCTTCGTTCACAAAGCTACCACCTGTGTGATCCGCGTTGCCAAAGTAGACACCATTTTGAACACCCGAGATCGTGCCCGAGTTGGTGAATTCACCCTGAAAACCGACACCATCTACAAAGCGCACACCGGCTACAGTGCCATTGGCACCCTCCGAGCTCACCTCGCCGCGGTTGGTAATGTTCACCTCAGCAACGCCTTCATTGCCGGGGTTGCCGATGCGAATACCGTCGCCCGCCAGGCCTGTGCCTGCCGCGCCGTTGCCGCGACCCTGGATAACGCCGTCGTTTTCCAGCGAGAATGTGTTGGCGCCGTCGGCGGCCCCACCAATTTCTGCTGCGAAACCCGAGCCCTGGTTGTGCTCACCCGCGTCGATTGTGCCATTGGCCAGATTGCGGACCGAAAAGTCATCTGCGGTGCCGTCGGCATAAACGGTGCCGTTGCGCTGGTCGTCGGTTCCCAGAATGTCGCCGCCGTTGATCAGGTTGACACCCAAGCCGTCGATGTTCACTGCGCGGCTGCCGGATTGGATGGTGCCAAAGTTCAGCACGTCCAGGTCGTGTTCGCCTTCGCCGATATACAGACCATTGCGCGGACCTTCGATCACACCGGTCGAGGTGTTCAGGATCTCGCCTTCGGCATTTACGCCATCGGCGATGCGGATACCGGCGGCTGTGCCCTGGTTGCTTTCGGTCGAGATCAGGCCGCTGTTGATGATTTCGGTTTCCAGCGTGGCGCCTTCGGCACCGTCATCAATGCGGATGCCGTCCCCGGCCAGCCCGGTATTGGCCGCACCTTGGCCACGGCCCTGAATCGTAGCACCAAAGCCGTTGAAGATGTCAGTTTCCACACGGTCGCCGACCTCGTCGCCGATTTGCAACGAGATACCAGCGCCCTGGTTGCCTTCGCCGGCGTCAATCGTGCCGCCCACAAAGTTCGAGATCGAAATGTCTTCGGCGGTGCTGTTGGTATAGATCGTGCCATTGCGCTGATTGCCGGTGCCGATGATGTCGCCAAAGTTGCGCACATCAATGCCTTGGCCCTGAATGTCTACTGCACGGCTGTCCGAACTGATCACACCGCCGCGGAAGTTATCCAGACCGCCAGAGCTTTGAGAGCCCGCAAACTGCACACCGTTGAACTCGCCCGCAATCTCACCAAAGTTGCGAACGCTTGCGCTGCCGGTGACCTGAACGCCTGTGGCCAATGCGTCAGGGCCGTTGTTCGCCTCAATCAAGCCCGAGCGGAAGTTGAATACGTCAACATCCTGCCCCTGCGCCTGAACAGCGGCGACGGCGTTGTTGGTGATGATCTCGCCAAAGTTCAGCAGGCGCGAGAAGTCATTTGCCAGAACAAAGGCTGGAGTGTCGTCGACGACGGTACTTTGAAAGAAGTTATTGAAAAGGGTTTGGCCGGCACGGTTGGTCTCTTGGGCTATGGTAGACGTGGTCAAGAGCTGAGCGCGCAGGCTTGTCAGCATTTGGGACAGCATGGGGTACTCCGTCAAAAATTGTTACGTTTGGCGGTCCGCCCGGTGTTTCGGACATTCCACGTAGCAAAGGGGTAGACGGCACCCCGAGTAAGCTGAAATTCATCGTGCAAATCGGTTGTATAACCAATGCTAATAATCACGGTTTTCGTGAGCGTCTGGGAAGTTCAACTTATATAAATCAACACGTTACGTCACAATTGTCCCGCATGACGTTCTATTCGAATGCGCTGGTTAACAGTTTTGTCAGCGAAATTGATCTGTATTTCATGCACCTTTCCCCGCTTTACGGTAGAGAAGGGAACGGTCCAGTGCCGTCTTTTGTATGACCGCAGAGAGATTGGGCGGATGAATTTCAGAGATTTGGAATACGTGCTTGCCATCGCGAAGCATGGCAAGTTCAGCCAGGCGGCGGTTGCGTGCAACGTTTCGCAACCTGCTCTGTCGAACCAGATCAAGAAGCTGGAACAGGAACTGGGTGTTGAACTGTTTCTGCGGCTGAATAGCGAAGTGCGGCCAACCGCGTTTGGTCAGAGCATCCTGAGTGTCGCTGAATCCATTCTGTCGGACGCACAGAAGATCCGCGATTCCGCCACCCAATTTCGCGACCCCGAGGCCGTTGCATATCGGATTGGCATGACGCCAACGCTTGCACCGTACCTGACGCAGTATTTTTCAGAGCTGTTCAGCGATATTTTTCCGCGTATGCGAGTGACAATGATTGAGGATCTTCCACAGAACATGTTGCAGATGGTTGAAGACCATCAGCTGGACATGGCGCTGGTGGCTCAGGTCAACAACAGTGACGCTTTGGCTTTCACGTCGATTTGGTCCGAACCCCTGTTTCTGGCCATGCGCGAGGGGCATCCGCTGTGTATGCTTCCTTCAATAGCACCTGAGGGCGTTCCCGCGCATGACTTTATCCGGCTTCCTCACAGTTTCGGCTATGAGCTTGAGGACCGTTTGCCCAAAGCTGATCCTGCGATCCGGGTCGCAAAGCGGTTTGATCTGAGCGCGCTGAGGTTTGAAACGATCTGTCGGCACATCTGTCATTCTGATGATTGTACAATTGTGTCGGCCCTGGCTGCCGAGCAATTCAAGCGGGACAAATGGCCCTTGTGTTTTGTTCCGTTTGAGGGCCCAGGAAACCTACGCAACCTTGGGGCCGCGACCCGCCCGGGATGCCCCAGAAACCCCGTGCTGAACCGTGTCGGTGCATATATTCAGGACCGGCCACCGGTTGGTGTGACCCCAACATTCTCGCAATAAATACCCGTCGATCCTTTTGATCATGCAACGCAATGATGCGGGGCAGTCTTTCGGCTGCTTCCTTTGCATTTGGTTAAGCTGTGCAAGAGCTATCAAAGTGAGTTGACAATGGATTTTGTATTTTGGATACATTGGGCACAGATTTCGCGGCGATGAGAGTCGTCAGAAATTGCTTGGTCAACAAAAGCAACGCGAAAGCCGATTGAAAATTTTTCTGGGAGACAATCATGAAACTTAAATTTTTGGCTGCAACAGCGGCAGTTGCCCTGTCCAGCGCAGCCGCTCAGGCAAATACGCTTGTTTATTGTTCAGAAGGCTCACCCGAAGGGTTTGACCCGGCGCTTTTTACGGCCGGAACCACCTTTGACGCCTCATCGCACCCGATCTACAACCGCCTGCTGGAATTCGAAACCGGCACAACCAACGTTATCCCCGGTCTGGCCGAAAGCGTCGAAGCCAGTGATGATGGCCTGGAGTACACATTCAAGCTGCGTCAGGGTGTGAAGTTCCATTCGAATGACGAGTTCACGCCGACCCGCGATTTCAATGCGGATGACGTGATCTTCTCATTCATGCGCCAAAAGGATGACAGCCATCCCTATAATCAGGTGTCAGGCGGTACGTGGGAATACTTCAAGGGTATGGGTATGCCCGATCTGGTCGAGTCCATTGAAAAGGTCGACGACTACACCGTCAAATTCACTCTGACCAAGCCTGAGGCGCCGTTTGTTGCCAACATGGCGATGGACTTCGCTTCGATCCTGTCTGCAGAATATGCAGATGCGATGATGGAAGCCGGGACGCCTGAAAAGCTGAACACCGCGCCCATCGGTACTGGCCCATTCTCGTTCTTGGCGTACCAGAAAGATGCCGTGATCCGCTATGCCCAGAATGCCGACTACTGGAAGGCTCCTGCGGATGTTGAGAACCTGATCTTTGCGATCACTCCGGACGCATCCGTGCGTTATCAGAAGCTGAAGGCTGGCGAATGCCACATCATGCCGTATCCCAACCCGGCCGACATTCAGGCAATGCAGGATGATGCTGACATCAACATGATGGAGCAAGAGGGTCTGAACGTCGGTTATCTGGCCTACAACACCACGATGGCGCCGTTTGATAACCCGAATGTCCGCAAGGCGCTGAATATGGCGATCGACAAGAACGCGATCATCGACGTGGTGTTCCAGGGCTCGGGTCAGGTTGCCAAAAACCCGATCCCGCCAACAATGTGGGGCTACAACGACGCAATCACCGACGATGCCTATGATCCGGAAGCGGCCAAGGCGATGCTGGAAGCCGAAGGTGTTTCCGACCTGTCGATGAAGGTATGGGCAATGCCGGTACAGCGTCCGTACAACCCGAATGCGCGCCGTATGGCCGAACTGATCCAGGCGGATTTCGCGAAGGTTGGCGTGGACGTCGAGATCGTGTCCTACGAATGGGGCGAGTATCTGTCGCGTTCGAAAGATCTGGACCGTGACGGTGCTGTTCTGCTGGGTTGGACCGGTGACAATGGCGACCCAGACAACTTCCTGGCGGTCCTGCTGGGTTGTGACGGTCGCGAAGCGTCGAACCGAGCACAATGGTGCCATGAGCCGTTCGAAGATCTGATCCTGAAGGCCAAACAGTCCACGGATCAGGCTGAACGCACCAAGCTGTATGAAGATGCCCAGGTCATCTTCAAAGAGCAGGCCCCGTGGGCAACCATTGCGCACTCGGTCGTGTATATGCCGATGAGCAATAAGGTTCAGGGCTATAAAGTGCACCCGCTGGGCGGCCACATCTTCTACGGTGTGAGCGTCGAATAAACCACCACTCAACGACCGGAGCTGCCCAATTGGCGGCTCCGGTTTTCTTTATTGGGAGGTCGGCGCGAATGCCGGATTTGTCCGAGTACCAACAACTGGCAAAGGGCATGTCAGTAGATGCCGTGGCACTGGTGCCCGGCCCGAATTTTACCCGAGCTTTGGGAAAACCCTTTATGAGCCACGAGCGGCCCTTTGTGGTCGTGATCCCGGCCATGGGTGAACCAGCCGCGATTGTGCCGAACCTGGAATTGGGCTCATGGGCGCTGGTCGGATTTGACGGCGCTGTCTTCGACTGGCGCGACCAGACGGGCTATGACGACGCCTTCGCGGCGCTGGCTGAACACATGCCGCTGCGATCTCTCGCGGTCGAAGGGCAGGTGATGCGGGTCTTTGTCTCCAAGGCCTTTACCCGTGCCTTGCCTGAGCTGCGGATCGTGGACGCGGAACGCGAGATATCCGGTCTACGCATCATCAAGACAGACAATGACATTGCAGCGCTGCAAACGGCGATTGATATCTCGGAACGAGCGCTGGAGCGGGTCATTGCGGATGTTCGCGTTGGCCAAACAGAAGTACAGATTGAACAAGCCTTGATCCAGGCGCTGTTCGCAGAAGGGGCTGCGTCGCTGGCCTTTTCACCTATCGTGACAGCCGGAGGAAACTCGGCTCAACCGCATGGTAAAGCGCGCGCGGATTATCAGATCAAAGCAGGCGACGCGCTGCTGTTCGATTTCGGCGCACGTAAACACGGGTTTGCCGCGGACATCACGCGTACCTTTTTCGTCGCCGAAGCCTCGGATGAAGGCAGGGCGGTCTACGACACCGTTCTGCGGGCCAATCTAGTCGGCTTCGAAGCTTGCAAACCAGGAGCAACCGCCCACGATATCGACGATGCGGTGACCAGCGTGCTCGAGGCCTCGCCCTATGCTGATCGTATCCGCACCAAGACCGGTCATGGGCTGGGCCGCGATGTGCACGAAGCGCCCTACATCATGCGTGGCAACGGCCAGATCATGCACGCGGGCATGGTTTGGACAAACGAGCCGGGCCTCTATGACCTGGACAATTTCGGCGTTCGGATCGAAGATGACGTACTGGTGACCAAAGACGGTTGCCGGTCGTTGACCAGCTTTCCCAAAGAACTAACAATCATAGGGCGCTGATGTTTGGCTATTTCCTTACCCGCCTCGGCATGTTCGTTCCGACATTTCTGGGCGTAACACTGATCTCGTTCATGTTCATTCGGGTGCTTCCAGGCGATCCGATCATCGTCATGGCCGGTGAACGCGGAATGTCCGAAGAACGCTATCAGGAGATGGTCGAGAAGCTGGGCTTCGACAAACCTGTTCTGCAGCAATACTGGGACTATCTGGTTGGCGTGTTGCATGGTGATCTGGGCGAGAGCTTTGTCACTAAGAAGCCGGTTTGGGACGAATTCTTTGCCCTGTTTCCGGCCACGCTGGAATTGTCGATCTGCGCCATGATTTTTGCAGTAGCTTTGGGGCTGCCTGCGGGCGTTATTGCCGCTGTGAATCGGGGCAAATTTTTCGACCGGGCGCTGATGTCGTCCGCGCTGATCGGGTATTCCATGCCGATCTTCTGGTGGGCGCTGTTGTTGATCATCGTGTTTTCCGGCAACCTTGGTTGGACGCCTGTCTCAGGCCGGATCGACCTGCTGTACTACTTTCCAAGTGTCACAGGCTTCATGTTGATCGACAGTCTGCTGTCCGGGCAGGAGGGGGCGTTTGGATCGGCTGTACGCCATCTAATTCTGCCGACCATCGTTTTGGGCACGATCCCTTTGGCCGTAATTGCACGCCAGACCCGTTCGGCCATGTTGGAAGTGTTGGGTGAGGATTACATCCGCACGGCCCGCGCCAAGGGCCTCGCCCCTGCGCGGATCAATGGGCTGCATGCGCTGCGCAATGCGCTGATCCCGGTGATTACAGTGATCGGCCTGTCGGTCGGCACTTTGCTGGCCGGAGCGATCCTGACCGAGACAATCTTTAGCTGGCCAGGCATCGGCAAGTGGATGGTCGATAGCATTTTCCGCCGCGACTACCCGGTGGTGCAGGGCGGCCTGTTGATGATCGCCGTGATCGTCATGCTGGTGAACTTGCTGGTCGATGTCCTTTACGGCGTCATCAACCCCAAAATCCGGAGGCGATGATGGCTGAATTGTCCGCGACCCCACCAAAAACCGAAGACCGCCCCAGCGCCCTGCGAGAGTTCTGGTATTACTTCAGCGAAAACCGCGGCGCGGTGATGGGCCTTTGGGTCTTTGCCGCTTTTGTCTTCTGCGCGGCCTTTGCACCTTTGTTGGCGCCTTACGACCCGACAGAACAGTTCCGCAATCACATTCTGCAACCTCCTGCGTGGCAAGAAGGCGGCAGTTGGGCCTTCCCGTTGGGCACCGATCCGCTGGGACGGGATATGCTGTCGCGGCTGATCATGGGCTCGCGCTATTCTTTCTTTGTCGGCATCGTGGTGGTCTGTGTCGCCGTGACTGGCGGGGTGATTGTCGGCCTGCTGTCGGGTTTTGCGCCAAAATGGGTCGATACAATGATCATGCGGGTGATGGATATCATCCTGTCCTTTCCCTCACTACTGCTTGCGCTGGTTCTGGTTGCCATCCTTGGTCCCTCGTTGACCAACGCGATGATCGCCATCGCCATTGTGTTTCAACCGCATTACGTGCGTTTGACCCGGGCATCTGTGTTGGCAGAGCGGCAAAAGGATTATGTGACCTCTGCCCGCGTTGCCGGTGCCAGCAAGGCCCGGCTCATGTTCAAGACCGTGCTGCCAAATTGTCTGGCCCCGATCATCGTTCAGGCCGCACTGTCGTTCTCGACCGCCATTCTGGATGCCGCAGCCCTTGGTTTTCTGGGCATGGGAGCGCAGCCGCCCACGCCGGAATGGGGCACCATGCTGGCCGAAGCGCGTGAGTTTATTCTGCGTGCGTGGTGGGTGGTGACGTTCCCCGGTCTGGCCATCCTAGTCACGGTGCTGGCCATCAACCTGATGGGCGACGGTCTGCGCGACGCGCTGGACCCTAAGCTAAAGCGGAGCTGACGACATGAGCCTGTTGGATATCCGAAACCTCACCGTCGAATTCGCAACCGCCTCGGGTCAGTTCCGGGCTGTGGATGGTGTTGATCTGTCTGTCGACAAGGGCGAGTTGATGGCCATTGTCGGCGAAAGCGGCTCAGGCAAATCCGTGTCGATGCTGGCGCTGATGGGATTGCTGCCATGGACCGCTACAATCACCGCAGATCAACTGAGTTTCGAAGGCATTGACCTGACCAAAATCTCGGCCCGTGACCGTCGCAAGATCATCGGCAAAGACATTGCCATGATTTTTCAGGAACCGATGTCATCGCTGAATCCTTGCTTTACGGTTGGCTTCCAGATCAAGGAAGCCTTGCGCATCCACCTGGGCCTGAACCGAAAGGACCGCCACCAACGCGCTATTGAACTGTTTGATCAGGTCGGAATCCCCGCACCCGAAAGCCGACTGAACACGTTTCCGCATCAGATGTCCGGCGGCATGAACCAGAGGGTGATGATTGCGATGGCCATCGCCTGCAAACCCAAGCTGTTGATTGCGGACGAGCCGACAACAGCACTGGACGTGACAATTCAGGCGCAAATCCTTGATCTGTTGGTTCGCCTTCGGGACGAACAGGGCATGGGTTTGGTCCTTATCACTCATGATATGGGTGTTGTCGCCGAGACCGCCGAGCGGGTTCAAGTCCAATATGCTGGCCAAAAGGTCGAGGAGCAGGCAGTCAAAGACCTGTTCCGCACCCCGCGTCACCCCTACACAACTGCGTTGCTCAACGCGCTTCCGGAGCGGGCGACGTCTAAGATGCTACCGACCATTCCCGGCGTCGTTCCAGGGCAGTTTGACCGGCCAAAAGGATGTCTGTTCAGCCCCAGATGCCAATATGCAGATGATCTGTGCCGATCGTTGCCCCCAACCCCGCACAGTGCGGAATTCGGCAAGGCGCGCTGCCATTACGTTGAAAAAATTACAACCGGAGAGCTGGCATGACCGCCCCCATCGTTCATGCCAGTGATTTGGCCAGGTTCTACACCGTAAAAGGCGGGTTGTTGTCGAAGGCCGCAACGGTCAAGGCCTTGTCTGGCGTGGACTTCGAACTGCGGCCGGGCAAAACGCTGGCAATCGTGGGGGAGTCTGGTTGTGGGAAGTCCACCCTCGCAAGGGTGGTGACGATGATCGAAGAACCGACCTCGGGTAGTCTGACCATCGATGGTGTTGAAATATCTCCATCGAAATGGGCCCAGATGCGTGAAACTGTGCAGATTGTGTTTCAGGATCCCTACGGCTCGCTCAACCCGCGCCAACGGATCGGTCAAATCCTGCAAGAGCCATTGATAATTAACCGCCGCGAGATGTCCGCAGCCGACCGCGAGGCGCGCGCGCGTGAAATGATCGACCTCGTGGGGCTGCGGCCCGAACATTACGATCGCTACCCACACATGTTCTCGGGCGGGCAGCGTCAGCGGATTGCGATTGCCCGCGCCTTGATGCTGAACCCCAAGGTGCTGGTGCTGGATGAGCCGGTTTCAGCACTGGACGTCTCGATCCAGTCGCAAATTCTGAACCTGCTGGTCGAATTGCAGGAACGTCTGAACCTTGCCTATCTGTTCATTTCGCATGATTTGTCGGTGGTAAAGCACTTTGCCGACGACGTAATTGTCATGTATCTGGGCCGCGCGGTTGAAAAAGCTCCGAAAGAAAAGCTGTTTGCTGCCCCTCGACATCCTTATTCCAAAGCTCTTTTGTCGACGACGCCCCGCGCAGATCCCGACGCGCGCAAGGATCGGATCAAACTGGAAGGCGAGCTTCCGTCCCCGATGAATATCCCCAAAGGCTGTGCCTTTGCACAACGGTGCTGGCTTGCAACCGAAGAATGCCGCGCCGCGCCGCCAGAACTGAGCGGGTCAGACCACAAAGTGGCGTGCCTGCATCCTCTGGGGTAAGAAAGCTGACATTCAGTCGGTGTCACCTTTCCGTGTCTTGATAACCATCGCCAACAACTGATCCTTGGTCCGTTGAATATGCTTGGTCAGTAGTTCACCTGCGGCATCAACCTGACGTTTGCGTGCCAGCGACAAAAGCTGTCGGTGGTCTTGCTTGGCGGGCTCGCGCTGTTCCATGACGCTCAGATGCATACGGACATAGCGGTCCGATTGCAGATTGACCCTTTGCAGGATCTCATTGGTCAACCCACGATCAGCAGCCGCATAAAGGGCTTTGTGGTATTCATAATTCAGGCTGCCCCACCGCCCGACATTGTAAGCTTCGTAAGACCTTTCCATGTCATCGAGCAGCTTCTCGCACCTGGCGAAATCAGCTTCCGTCATCTGCGGAATGGACCTTTTAAACAGGTCGACCTCCAAAAGAACCCGAAGGTCGAAAATCTCGCCAATTTCCGAAAGCGAATGCGAAGTCACCGATGCACCTCGGTTGTTTGTCAGCTGCACAAGGCCTTCGGCATCCAGCCGTTTCAGAGCTTCTCGGATGGGCATGCGCGAAACATCATAATCCTCGGCAAGGGCCTCTTGCCGGATGGTTTCACCTTCGGCCATCTCTCCGCTTAGGATACGTTCCCGCAGATCATTTGTGATGACTTCTGGAAGACTTTGACGTGCGATCGCGCGAGTTCTGGGCATAAGAGTGGTCTCGGTCGGTGTAAGTTGTATCCAAAATACAAAATGAGCGTTCGATTTCCAAGGGTCTTACATCTATTGATAACTTATAGTTGCTCGAGCGTTTCAGCAGGCCAGCGACGATGCGGTATTCGAACGCGAAGGAGGGGTATAGTGGACAGCCAACGTTTCCTGCCCAAGGGGGCGATTTCCGTCGACGTTCCCTATGATGGACCACCCAAGGCCTTTCATTTCCTGTTGCTGCCTAATACCACGATGTTGGCGTTTAGCGCTGCGATTGAACCCTTGCGTATTTCAAACCAACTGGCACGAAAGCAATTGTTCGAATGGTACGTCTTGTCTGCAGACGGTGCACCGGTCACGTGTTCGAACGGAATCCGCATTCAAGCTGACCAACCCATGCACGATCTGGAGCAGGGGGCCTATACTTTCGTATGTTCCGGCACTGAGCCGATGGCCTCGTTTGATACCCCGGTTCTGAATTGGATCCGTCGGCAAAAGGCGCATGGATGCGATTTTGGTGGTATCTGCACCGGGGCCTTTGCCTTGGCCAAGGCCGGCCTGATCGGCGACAAGAAGTTCACCGTTCATTGGGAAAACCGCCCCGGGTTTTGCGAGTATTTTCCGACAATGACGCCAACCCAGAGCCTGTACGAAATTGACGGCAAGCTGCGCACTTGCGGGGGAGGGCACGCCAGCACCGATATGATGCTGGAAGTGATTGAGGAATTGTTCGGCAACGCCCTGGCCATCAACGTGTCCGAGATGTGTTTGCACCGACGCGTCGGTGAAAGTGGCAGCAATCAAGTTTCGCCCGTCTCGGCCCTTTTGGGGACACGCAACGCCAAGCTGGTCGAAGCTGTCCAGATCATGCGAGACAACATTGAATCGCCGCTTAGCCTCGAAGAGGTGGCGGATCAGGCGTCACTGTCCAGACGCCATATGGAACGGCTGTTCCAGCAGCACACCAAGATGTCGCCCGGCCAGTATTACAACAACCTCAGGCTAGATCGTGCCTTCGCCCTATTGAATGAAACCGACCTCAGCGTATCCGAGATTGCCTTTGCATCTGGGTTTTCCAGCACGGACAGGCTTTCGGTTCATTTCCGAGGCCGGTACAAGGTTTCGCCGCATAGCTTCCGCAGATCGTGGTCGCACGAAAGTGGCAGCTAAGACCATTGGTGTGACTTGGATATCGAAGTGCATTCCAGCTCTGGACTGACACAGTGGATTGCTCTGGCTTTCGACCCAACGCGGAAATTTTGCAATTCTGTGATCTATAGTTGGCACTAGAACGGGCGCACTTAACCCAAGGCTACGAAGACGATGATGCAAATCCAGATCACAGCCCATCCGCGGGTCTATTCAATCCTGAATGTACCGGTTGAGAATACCTTCGCGGGTACTTCCCCGAACTGTCATGATCTGGCCGCGCTGGCGGCCGACTTACGCTGCCACGATGGATTGACCGATCGGGGTATTCCCTTCATCGTCAGTCGCGTGATCGACACTCTGCATTTTGAAGCACTTCTTTTTGCTACTACAGCGACGGCCCATTAATCATGGACGATATCATGAACACTTCCGGAATCCGCAATGAAGGCATGCGAATTGGCGGCGAGATTGTCTTTACCGATGCTAAAATCTCGGTCCACTATCCCTATACGAACGAGATTATTGGTACCGTCCCTGCCGGCACTTCTGAACATGCACGCAAAGCCTTTGAGATCGCCGCGAATTACGCGCCCACACTGACCCGTTATGAGCGCAGCGAAATTTTACGGCGCGCTGGCGTGTTGATTGGTGAAAAGCGCGAATACCTCGCAAAATGGCTGACGCTTGAGCTTGGCATCTGCCATCAGCACTCGATCTATGAAACCAAGCGCGCGCAGGACGTTTTTCAGTTCGCTGCCTCCGGGGCCCTTAAGGATGATGGTGAGGTGTTCTCGTGCGATCTGACCCACAACGGCAAGGCGCGCAAGATTTTCACCAAACGCGAGCCGGTCAGGACCATCAGCGCAATTACACCGTTCAATCATCCTCTGAACATGGTCAGCCACAAGATTGCGCCGTCCATTGCCACCAATAACTGCATGGTGTGCAAACCGACCGAGCTGACCCCTCTGACTGCCCTGACGCTGGCGGACATACTGTACGAGGCAGGGCTGCCGCCCGAAATGTTTCAGGTCGTGACTGGCTGGCCGCAGGACATAGGCGATGAGATGATCACCAATGAAAACATCGACATAATCACCTTCACGGGCGGTGTGCCGGTGGGCAAGATGATCGCGTCCAAGGCGGGTTACAAACGGCAGGCTCTGGAGTTGGGCGGCAACGATCCTCTGATCGTGCTGAATGATCTGAATGACGCCGATCTGGACAAGGCCGCAAGCATAGCTGTGGCCGGGGCCACAGGGAATTCGGGGCAACGCTGCACCGCGATCAAACGTATTCTGGTTCAGGAAAGCGTGGCAGATAGATTTGTGCCACTTGTTCTGGAAAAGGCCAAAGCGATCCGGTTTGGCGACCCTCAGGACCCGGAAACGCAATTGGGTTGCGTTATCCATGCACAAGCCGCCGAGTTGTTCGAAAACCGTGTACTGAAGGCTGCGCAAGAGGGCGCAGAAATCCTCTATCACCCGGGCCGTGTCGGTGCACTGTTGCCGCCGATCGTCATCGACAAGGTGCCCCATGGCAGCGAATTGGTAATGGAGGAGACATTTGGCCCAATCGTGCCAATCGTTCGTGTTCCAGATGACGATGCGCAAGTCATGCAGATCTCAAACGGAACCGCATTTGGTTTGTCGGCGGGCGTTTGCACTAACGATCTGAACCGGGCGATTTCCTACATCAACGGTTTGAACGTCGGCACGTGCAACATCTGGGAACAGCCCGGCTACCGGATCGAAATGTCCCCCTTTGGCGGCATCAAGGACAGCGGCAACGGCGTCAAGGAAGGCGTGATCGAGGCGATGAAATTCTTCACCAACGTCAAAACCTATTCACTGCCATGGCCCGAGTGACTTTTCGGCCATCTGTCTGTTGCAGGGAAATTGTGGCAATTGCACAAACAGGTGGTTCAGCCCTGCACAACGTTCTGCCGTTGCACGCCTAAGCCTTTGATGCCCAACTCCATCCTGTCGCCAGGTTTTAGATAGGTGGGCGGGTTTTGCCCCATGCCCACACCCGGAGGCGTGCCAGTCGAAATCACATCTCCCGGCTGTAGCGACATGAACTGCGACAGATGAGAGATTAAAGTCGCCACGCTGAAATGCATCGTACTGGTCGAACCATCCTGAAACCGTTGCCCGCTTACCTCAAGATACATCTGCAGATCCTGCGGATTGGGCACCTCATCCCGTGTCACAAGCCATGGACCTATAGGACCGAACGTATCGGCGGATTTGCCTTTGACCCACTGGCCGGAACGGTGAAGTTGGAAATCGCGCTCTGATATGTCGTTGATGACGCAATAGCCGGCGACATGGTTCAAGGCTTCGGATTCCGAGACGTATTTGGCCTCTTTCCCGATCACCACGCCCAGTTCCACCTCCCAATCGGTTTTGACAGACCCGCGTGGAATTTCGACCGTGTCGTTGGGGCCAATGATGGCTGACGTCGCCTTGAAAAAAACCACCGGTTCCTGCGGCAATTCCATCCCACTTTCGGCCGCGTGATCGGCGTAGTTCAGACCTATGCAGACGAACTTGCCAACCTGACCAACGCAAGCGCCAATCCGCGGATGGCCGTCCACCAGCGGCAGGCTTGCTGTATCCAACCTGCGCAATCGGTCCAGGGCCTCATCGCCAAGCGACTCGCCTGTGAGATCGCCAAACACACCCGACAAATCACGAATTGCGCCCTTGGCATCCAGAAGACCGGGCTTTTCCGCGCCCTTGGGACCGAACCGCAGTAATTTCATTGATAGTGTTCCCTTTACTCAGAGCGTCCGCGGCCATCAATAGCCAACAGGGGTGCGGATGGGAAATTCCGTTGTATTTGACCGGACAGCACACTTATCGACCCCCTGCACCAAAAACTCAAATCTTGTGGTGAATTAAACAGAGGACAGAGTTTCTGTAATCTCATTTCGTAATTTATAATTTTTTGTGCTAGTGTCCGAGCAGATTTTACTGATTTCTTTCAAAGGTACTATTTATCGTGAGCAACAATTCACAAAACACGTTCAGGTTGCGCCCAATGGAAAGGGCAGATCTGGATTCCGTTCTGAGTTGGTTTCAGGACGTTGAAGACCTTGCGCGTTTCGATCGTACAACGCGCGTGCCACTCAATACATCGCATGCCGAAGAATTTTGGAGAGATTCATGTACGTCTTCCGATGCCAGCCGCAAATGTTGGTTTGTCGTCGAGTCCTCCGCAGGTGAGGCCGTTGGGCTGGCCGGGCTTGAGTCTATCTCGAACATCAATCGCGATGCAGTGGTTGCAGTTTTCGTCAACAAAGCAATGCGTAGATCCGGCGTCGGGCTTCGAGCATCCGCTTTGGTGCTGGACCTGGCATTTCGACAGCTGGGGCTGAACCGCATAACGTCTTATTATCGTGAGGACAATCATCACAGCCGTGATCTTGTTGCCAAGATAGGATTCCAGATTGAAGGGACGATGCGTCAAGCGTGGTTCGCTGAAGGTGAGTTTCAAGATATGGTTGTTGTGGGCATTCTGAAATCCGAGTGGATGGTTCGCCGAAACGTTTTGGCACAGGAACTGGATGCGAATACGATCGTGACTTTGGGGCCGAATGATTGCGCCGCCTGGTCATGGCCGCCTCAGATCGCTGAGGTGTGATCAGTTCCGATCAAAACTGCTTCGGTCGTCAAAAACGTTTTTTGATATATGTTGGTTACGGGTCCGCTATGAATCCGAAAAAAGAGTAACACTTGTGAGTACGACAATTTCTGACATTCCAATTACTCAACGGCTTGGCGCAGTATTGTTCGCTGATGTCGTAGGATACTCCCGGCTCATGAGCGAGAATGAGCTGGATACCTATAATGAATTGAAAGCATTGATTTCTTTGCTTGAAGCCTCGTGCGCAAAGTACAACGGTCGGGTGGTAGAGGTACGTGGGGACGGGATTTTGGCCCTGTTCGAAACTGCCACCAGCGCAGTGGAATTCGGGGTCGAATTGCATCAAATCGCAAGCGATCAGAATAAGACCCGCGCGCAGGATCAGCGAATCAAGTTCCGGGCCGGGATTCACCTTGGTGAGATTCTGATAGACGAGCGGGGCATTCATGGTGACAACGTCAATATCGCGGCCCGGTTGCAAGAAATAGCCGAGCCTGAGCGGGTCTATGTCAGCTCTGCCGTGTATGATCAGGTCTGCAATCGCCTGCGCTTTGGGTACGAGTTTCTGGGGCCAAAACAGCTCAAGAATATCATGAATCCTGTCTCGACCTACTGCGTCCGCAGCGAAGTGGCCGGCGCGACCATGGCCGGCACGATGCGCCCGGATTTGAAAGGGGACATATTCGAACGGCCGGATACGCCGTCGGTGGCCGTTCTGCCTTTCAGCAGCTCTGGCGGCGATGAGTCCGACAGCTGGATCGCCGAAGGTCTGACGGACGACATCATCATGAATCTGTCCAAGTTCCGGAACCTTTTTATCATCGCCCGGAACTCGTCATTTTTCTTCAGGACACAGTCGATGCCTCCGAAAGAGGCGGCGCAAAAGCTGAATGTCCGCTATGTCGCGCGCGGCAGTGTACGTCGGTCAGCCAGTCGGATCAGGATTTCCGCCGAGTTGATTAATGCCAACACCGAGCGCACAATCTGGGGCGAACGGTTTGATCGCAAGATTGACGATATTTTCGACATTCTTGATGAGGTCACGGAGTGCATTGTGGCGGCCACTGCGGTGATGATCGAGTCGCATGAAAAACAGCGCATGATTCAGGCGATTCCAAACGATCTTGAGGCCTATGGTTCGGTCCTTCAAGGTCAGCACCACATCTTCAAATATACCCGAAACGACAACCGCAAGGCACAGAATTTCTATCAATCAGCCCTTGAACGGGACGAAGGATATGCCCGTGCTGCAGCAGCGCTGTCGCGAACTCTAAATATCGACTGGCGTTATTCCTGGGCCGAAGAGCCGTCACAATCCCTGGAAAAGGCGCTGATGTTGGCGCAGCGCGCGATTGAGCTGGACCCGACCGACGCGCGTGGTTTCGGCGAATTGGGCTATGTGCACCTGTACCGCAAAGAGCATGACGCAGCCATCCAATCCTATCAGAGGGCGCTGGCGTTAAACCCAAATGACGCAGATATGCATTCTGACTTTGCCGATGCTCTGGCCCATTCGGGCGATAACGAGACGGCCATAACGCATCTTCAGCAAGCAATGCGTCTAAATCCCTATTTCCCGGATCAATACCTTTGGCACTTGGGCGGAGCGTATTACAACCTCAGACGCTATGAGGATGTAATTGAGACAGTCAACAAGATGAACAATCCGACTGAAGGGCAGCGTATGCTGGCCGCCAGCTATGCTCAGCTGGGTCAAACGGACATGGCCCGCCTCATAAGGGAAAAGCACCGCGAGGCGCATCCGAACTTTTCGCTGGCCCGGTGGACAACCGTTCAACCGGATCGGCTAGAAGAAGACACGCAGCACTTTGTGGAAGGTCTGAAAAAGGCCGGGTTCTAAAATGCAAAGGGGCACCGCGTTCCGGTGCCCCTGAGCTTACTTTCGAAAACTGGATTTAGTCGCCGCCGCGTACCTTTGCGCCGCTGACCTTGGCACCGCTCACCTTCGCGCCACTGACTTTGGCACCGCTGACCTTGGCCCCACTTACTTTCGCACCGCTTATCGCCGGGCTGTCAAAACCGAAATAGATGTCCAGCAGGACCTGCTCGAACTGGCCGGTCATCACATCCATACGAAATGTGAAGTCAGCCTTGTCGTAGTCCCAGACTCGCATATCATTGGAAAACTGATAATCCGCCGAAGCAACACCAGAAAGCGTCGGACTTACTGGCGCACGAGAACCCTGACCTACAGGCGCATTCGCTTCGGTTGCTGAATCACCTTCACCATGTACCAGGAAAATAGTGGGTTCGGGCAGTTCATAGTACGTGCCTTCATATGCGAAGCCGTAGATCCTGGCGAGTTGGGCATCGTCATCCAGCTGTTCCGCAAGATGATTGTTGTTGCCGCGCCGTTTTCTGCGCCTGCCGACTTGCTCGAACTGTTGTTGCCCAAGATCAAATCTGCCTGTTTGCTCCCAAAACGGTTTTTGGGGATCGAACTGCGTGCCCTTCCGCACTCTGATCAACGTCCCGCGTTTAACCTGTGTTTTGTTAAACCAGGAGCTGTCCGTATCGTCCGCCACGGTGTAAATGCCGTTTTGATCCAAATTGGCCTGATTTTTCACCAATACGCGGTCACGCGGCTTCAATGTCACGCCGTCGACTGAGGCCCCCTTCAAAGGAGGTTGCATATTTGCGGTGGTGGCTGCTTTTACTTTGGTTTGTGACTGGATTTTTATATCTTCAATAATTCGACCAAACAACAACACTTCTGAAAAACTGAGCAAGGATTCAGCCATATCTCTCTCTCCCAATTACGGGATCGACGAAGCCAGAACCCTCATCTCCCCCTCAAAATAAGCTCGAAAAATATTCGAGCAAATGCGTTCCAATAAACTTCTTCCGATTGCATGCCACAAAACCGCTTAAAAATAAAGGATTTTACAGGTCATTCCGGCACCTGCGTGCGAACCGAGGCCGAGTGGCTCTCTTCTTCGGGATCGGGCAGACGCGGACCGGCAGACATCAGACCAATATCTCGCATGCGGAAGTTGCCTTCGATGATGTCGCGAAAAGCACCGCCAGTGATTTCCTGGTCGACCGCCAGCAGGGCCTTTTCAACACCGAAATAGCTGAGCATATCCGCATCCAGTCGATCCCATGTGTCGGCCAGATAGGTTCCCAGAAAATCGCGCGCCTCAAGCAAAGCGATCCGGAAACCTTCGGGGTTTTCGGCATAACGGGTATCGAACACACCCTGCATCACCTCGCTGTAATCCGGAGAGTCTTCCAACTGATCCGACAGATGTTCTTCTTCGGGTGAGATCAGGCCATGCAGCAGCAGGCGTTCGTGATAAATGTCTACGAAAACGTCGAACATCGCTCCGGTCAACGGTTCGGAAAGATCGTGTTCGCTGATCCATCCGGCCGCAAACTCTGACATGGACCGTGTGTTGGCGGCAATTCGGATTTGCGCGTTTTCCCCGAGTTCTGCAAACCGGTTCAGACGATTGAATGTGTAAAGGTTGCCCCGCGTGTTTTTTAACAGAGTGTCAACTACAGAACCAAAATGTAGCGACGCAAGAAGGGCGACCATATCGGCAGCTGACTCGTGAAACCCATAATATTCACCCGACGCATCCCCATCTGACGGCATACCAATGACGCTATAGATAATGGCATGTCCAATTTCATGGGAGACAACGTCAAAGTTCAGGCTGTATGGCCGGTAATCATCTCCATGTTCGTGCGTGCCGCCTGTTTCCAGAAACCCCCAGCCAATATGTGCGTTATCCAGACTGGGTAGCAGGGATAATTCAAGCCGGTCGAAATCGCGCGCGAAATGCCACGGGATTGGGCGATCAAAATACCCTTGCCACACATCCATTGTAAAATGGGCCGACCCGAACAAATGCGCTGCTTCAAATGCGGGGTCGGATGGGGCGATATGAAAGAAATTCCCGAACTCATCGGGCATTGCGGGCGGCTGAATGTACCCGTCCCATGGCGGCAGATACATACCCGGTCCATTCGGACCTGGAACGATGGCACCGTAAGGTGTGGTTTTTCCAACAGGGTTGACGGTGTACATGCGCGGACCGGAAGGCCCTGGCCCAATGCTGCCTTGCGGAGCCGAAATTTCGACAAGCTCCGGTTGCGCGCCAGGTTCCAGAAAAGGCGATTGCGGATACAGCAGGAACCGTGTGCCGGGTTCTTCGTCGCTTACAGTCTCATGTGTGTTCATCAATCGACCCTTCGTGCCGGGCGGAGGTCACCTTGCTTTTTGGGACGTCCGCACAGGCACTCCTGTGGCAAAACAAATACTCTGCTTCGATCAACTCACCCAGTTCCGCGCGCCCGGATAGGCCAAGCGAGGTTGCGTAGCTGTCCAGGTTATCCGGCACGTCCTGGTCAAGGCGCGTTTCAAAATACCAAACGACCATACGCAGACGATCCGCGCCCGAGAGGTGCCCATTCACAATCGCAGCTTTTTCCTTGGCGGTCGCCCGTTCCCGTAGATCGGTATACTTTCCGGTTCGTTTCAGTTCGGCCAGCAATGGCCCATCCAACTGGGTCAAACGCGCGGCGACCGTCGCATCGATCCGAGCGGCATCCGCCAGTATGTCCTCGTATTCCGCAAGGTTCAGATCATTGGCGGCCAGCCATTCCATCAAATGCGCTTTTTGAGACAATCCAGCTTTGGCCCTATGGTCCGTCATCTGCCGGATCAGGGCGTCACGATCAGGATGCCGATCCTGTTCGGCGGCTTCTTCCTGTGCCATCACGCTCAGCACTGAGCGGTTGCGTAATTCGGTGAAAAGTTCCGGGTCCAACCTCAACTCGTCGATCACCGCGTGGTTCTTTGCCTCGTTGGTGTCGATGCGGTTGCGCAACTGTTTCCACACCAATGTTGGTTCGGTCCGCGTTGCGGGATTTGGGGGTAGGGTGCTCTGCGACAGGCAATCCGCCATAAGGGCCAGCATCGCGCGGGCGTCATTTGCTTTCGCATCAATTTGGCCGTCGGGCAGCCAATCCAAAAAGGCCGCTATTCCGGGTAGATCGCTTAACTCTTTGCCGATGTTTTGCCAGATACGGTGCCGATAATGTCTGGATTTCGCATGCTCTAAGATAGTGGCGACGCTTTCAGAAGGCAAAATCCCCTGAGCCTGCGCCTGTTTGACTGTGGCTCGGATAGATACCATCGGTGTACTAAGCGGTTGAAAACCCAGCTCTGCCGGGCTGTGCAGAACCGCGACCTCATCGTCATCCTGCAAAACGCCGCTGAGGTAGTCCTCAAAGATCCCGCCGACACCGATCATTCCAAAATCGGCAAGTTCCGCTGCACGCAGGGCACCCATGCTGGCGCTGCCAAATACCGGTATCCCTTGTTCCATCGCCCACAAGATTTCCTTGTGCCAAACCGAGGGCACACCTTCGAAGAACCCATCTATGATCCCAATGGCGTGCGGTTGATCCTTGGCTGCGCGATAGACATCACCCTGCTGAACAGGGGGCAGGATCGCAGCATTCAACTGTGCGGTGACTTCGTGTGCTGGCAGGGTAGGGCCCACAAATACGACAACGTTCATGCGGTTTCCTGCCTGATCTGCAGCGCTCTTAGGCCCGGTAAGTAATCCGCGTCGTCGTGCGGCGCTTCCAAGCCCGGTATGACCGCCCGAACAACCGAAAGATCATATTCAGGCCGAGACAAGTCCACGATCACCACCTGAGAAACCCCGACGGCCTCTAACCTGATTAACAGCAAAGCCAGGTCATCCTCGAATGTCTTGGTTGAATGCGTCGGGCAGTCCTGAAAATTCCCTGTCGGAGGGGCGCGATCGATCAGATCCCGCACATATCTACACCGATCCGTTTGCGCCTGATCAGTGAATTCTGCCGGATCCAGATCATCGCGCGCGCCCGAGATATAGGCCAGCCGGGTCTGAGCAGCCTCTGTCACCGCGCGCAGCAACGCGATTGCACGATCCGGATGACATCCGTCGCCGATGCCGATGTGACCAGGCTGCCCGCCAGCCTCGCAGATCACGCAGCGAAAACTGGCAATTCCGATATCCGACGTGGTGTTCCACAGCCCGATCTCCAGATTTGCGGTGGTGATTTTTTCAATGGCCGCCTGACATCGCTGATCATCGACAGTGTCGGGATCAATACGCACGGTCGTGGATTGATGAGACCACAGCGTCGTTGCATCGCGCTCAATCAATTCGCAAATCGCATGACAACTCGCTTCGGCGACATTGTTGCCCGAAGCCAAACCATTCGTTGTTCTGGGAAATGCGCGTTGTCCAGCGAGTGGAGGCGTGGTGTAGTCAGTGTCCACCATCTCAAGCGGAACCCAGCAGGTGTGTTGGCTCTTCAAATCCCGGCCTTCGACCCATAACATGTTGCCGTTGGGGTCAAATTGCGCGCCGGTGACCTTAGGCAATCGCTCCACCTCCACAACGGTCGCGTCATCAGCCAAATCGGTAAATCTGGCAAGCCGTTGTGGAAGTCGTACACGTTCGGCATGCCAGGATTCGATCGCTTCCATAACGCCTGAAGCTTGCGCTGCCTGCAGCGACAGCCCCTTACCAAGTGACACCGCGACCGATCGGGAATTGGGGCGAGCGACCATAACAGTCGGTAAACCAATCCGATCCAGGCCGGTCAAATTTGCGATCCGAGTTATGCCCATTTCCCGAAGAAATGGTTGCACAATTCTTAAGGTGTGCTCGGGGTCGCGCAAACGGTGCGTGTCATGCACGTAGGTCTTTTGTGAATTACCGGTCATTTCATCGACCTTGCCAAAACAAACGTGCGGGTTCGCACAATATAACAAACTATACGCAAATAGGATGGTAGATGAATTCGCGTGGGTCAACCTTGCTGGTTTCTAGTAGTTATGTTCGAAACGTACAGGTGAATACTTACATCATTTTATTTAACATAAGATCAATTATGCGAATCCTCCACCCCCGTTGGGCACATTCTAAACTGGGTTGCGACAATTCCCCTATCTTGCTGAAAAGCAAGGAGAACAGAAATTGGCCCACACGG
>NZ_JBXWOS010000020.1:0-78218 GCF_059611005.1 Ruegeria sp. CDSB117 | reverse complement strand
GATTGGTTCAACACTTATCTGAAGTAACTACAGCGCACGGCGAAGCGAGCATTGTGTTTTCATAGCTTCGTCCCAACGCACAGTTTACCGGGGCCAAGTCATTTGAAGCCCCAGTATTCTATCTCTCATGATCAGAGAAGCTGAAAGGAACGCTTGGCTAAAGGCTTGGGTGCAAAAAAGACATCATCGTTAACAGAAGCCTTCATTGGCGGGGTACAAGACCACTGGCTGTTTACTGAACAACACCGAAACACGAGCGTCCTGTGGGAGTTATGTGAAGCGTTCTCTGATTGAGTGGTCAGCTTGTCGGTATATAGCCAGCACAATCACCTAGCCCTGCCTGAATTCATCCTTTGACCATGCTTGCAAAGAACACCTGACATAAGCGCCAAGGCGGCAGTTGCAAATTAAATGAACCACTGTGACCGCTTTAAACAGATGGCAAACCCAATAAGATCAGAATTGCGAGCAATTCGGCCGTATTGCTAGTATCGCGGGGGAAACACCAGGTGTCTGGATAAATCCAGGATAGGCCGAAACTGCGCCTCAGAAATAAGGACTAACGATCACCTTTTGTCGAATGAGCTGTCAGGCTCTCCGACCAAACAGTTGAGCACCCACGGGTAGCTTGTGGTGACATAGTACCCGTACTGGCCATCAACGGTCATGCCATTGCACTCATCCAGATCGCCCGTCCCGGTAAACTCGTAGTCGTCAATATACGTCCTGTCCGGAGTACCACCCGGCCCGGTAGGCGGCGCAGGCCGAGGCGTGGTTTTGAGTTGGTAGCCGGAAATCGCAGGTCTTATAGTACCATCGCTGTCTTTGAATATCGTACCATAGATCGGGAATCCGTCAGCCGCGAAGCCGATAACTGGTGACGGCTTATCAAGGTCGTGATCCCGAAACAGCGCATTTGGATTGGAATGATAGTGATACCTGGCGTCTGGCTGGGCATGGGCATTGTGGAGATCTACGCCAAAATACTGATCGTAAGACGGCGGGTCGAGCAACCAGGGATCAGTATCCCGACACCCTGCCAGAACGTTGCCATTCTTGTCTGCACGTGGGCCGCTTGGGCGATAACACCCGGCCGAGAGCAAATCGACCGGCACGCCATTCAACAAAATGGCATCATAACTCCGTTGCGACAGCGCGGTTTGGTTGCGGGCCTTTTCCGGATTTCTGGGAATCCGAAATGTGCCTGACAATTCCCGCACATCGTTGGCGAAGTTGGCTGTAGGCCCATTGAAATCATGGTTAGGAATGCCATTGGTCTTGAGAGTTCAGTGCTGATCATCAGACGAGATTTCGATTTCGGAGTTAAAACGTTGCTGGCGGGTGACGTCTTCCACTGAAGCGGAATACACTCCCGCACAGTCGGCAGACCGGTTGCTGAGCAAAAGATCGGTGATGTCCTGAGCTGCGTTCTGCGCAGGAGCCTGAACGGCCGTAAGCCCTGTCAGAAGCGCGCAGAAGGTCAAGATCTTCACTCGCATGGCTCAATCTCCTCAGTGTTTCGAAATTTTCAAACAAACAAATCGCTCGATATGAGTTGATGCCTGTCACCCTAGCCTCAGAATGCGACGCGGTCTCCTCCTTTCAAATCCAGAATTTCTCTCGCTTGGTCGGGAGTTGCGACCTGACTGCCCAAATCTTCTACAATACGTCGAATTTTGGCGACTTGCTGAGCGTTGCTTTCGGCCAGTTTTCCACGAGAGATGAACAGGCTGTCTTCAAGACCTACGCGAATGTTGCCGCCCATCTGGCTTGCCGTCGTGGCAAGGGACATCTGTGCTCCACCTGCGCCCAAGACCGACCACCGATAGTCGTCACCGAACAGCCTGTCGGCAGTACGTTTCATGAAGATCAGATTGTCGACTTCGGGTCCAATGCCGCCGAGGATGCCAAAGATGAACTGAATGAAAATGGGTGCCTTGAACAGTCCGATATCCATGCAGAATTTCAGGTTGTACAAATGCCCGACATCATAGCATTCGTGTTCGAACTTGATGTCATGAGGCGCAAGCGTTTCCGCCGCCTCGCTAATGTCCCGGAAAGTATTGCGAAAGATGTTCTGATCGGAATTCGCGACATAGTCTTTCTCCCAATCAAATTTCCAGTCGTCGTCGCCATACCGGTCGGCCAATGGGTGAAACGAGAAGTTCATCGAACCCATATTCATCGAGCACATTTCGGGGCTGAAAGTTTTGGCCGGGTTAATCCGGTCCTGAATGGATAGTGTCAGCGATCCACCGGTCGATAGATTCACAACTGCGTCGGTAGCCTGTTTGATGCGTGGCAGGAAAGGCGCAAAATCATTCGGGTCAACCGATGGAGAACCGTCCTTAGGGTCGCGCGCATGCAGGTGCAGGATCGACGCTCCGGCCTCGGCGGCGTCGATCGCCTGCCGCGCGATGTCATCATAGGTGTACGGAAGTGCATCCGACATCGTTGGTGTGTGGATCGCTCCTGTTACAGCACATGTAATGATGGTCTTTTTCTGACGGGCCATGAGTTCAGTTTTCCTTGGATTGTCCGATGTGCTTTACGCGATAGCCCAGCGGGAATAGTTGCAGGTCATAACGGCTACGGATCACGCCCCAGATGCCTTTCGGCGCCTTGAGCATGACGACAATCGCAACCACTCCGAGAACGATGAGGTACGTTGTCCCAAGGTCGGCCAGCGTTTCGCGCAGCGCAAAGAAGACGAGTGTGCCGATGATCGGTCCTTCGATGGTACCGATGCCGCCGATTACGACGATGAAGATGACGAAGGCGGTCCAGTCGTTGACGCTGAACGCCGCATCCGGCGAAATGCGCAACTTTTGCAAGAAGATCAGCGCGCCGATCATCGCCGTGAACGCCGACGTGACGACGTAAACAATGAACTTCGTGCGCCAGATATCGATGCCGAGGCTACCGGCTGCCAGCTCGTTGTCGCGAATTGCCGTCAATGCCAAACCTTGGCGCGAGCGCAAGAAGAGATAAACGGCCGTCACCACCAGCACAGCAGCTCCGAGCGCCAGCCAATAACTGAGCGCTTCTCGCATCGCGCGCCCGGACGCCAGAGATTTGACGATGGCAACGGGCAGCGAAGATCCTGATCCCCCACCAAGCGCTGAGATTTGCGCGAAGCTCAGCCGAAAGACCTCTGCGATGACCCAGGTGCCAATGGCAAAATATGCGCCCCGAAGCCTGAAGATCAGAACAGCCACCGGGATCGAGATCAAAGCCCCCAGCACGCCTGCGGCTGCAATAGCAACCAATGGGTTCAGCCCACCCAGCATCGTAAGTGCAAAGAGCATATAGCCGCCAAAGCCCACATAGGCTTGCTGACCAACAGAGACGAGACCGGCATAACCCGCCATGAGGTTCCAAAGAGTGGCGAGGGACAGGTAGAGAAACAGCTCTCCCATCAGACGCATGTCGGCGCGGCCTGCCCACCAGGGCGCCGCAATCAGAACAAGCAGAGCAATTGCGGTGAGGATCGCGGCAGCTCGCGCTGCCTTTGATGATCGAGATACGGAATAATCTTGCAGATTCATCCAGAAACCCTCGGGAAGAGGCCGTTCGGACGAACGGCAAGAATGACAAGGAAAGCGATATGTCCGGCAAGCACTTGCCAGCCCGGATCAATCTTGGCTCCGATGGTTTGCGCGACGCCAAGGATAACGCCGCCAATTAATGTACCCCAAAGGTTGCCAAGCCCACCGATGATAACGGCCTCAAAGCCAAAGATCAGGCGACCGCCACCAATCGAAGGATCAAAGCTTGTTCGAATACCAAGCAGAATACCGGCGATCGCTGTCACACCGAGGGCCAGCGCCATGGCCAAGCCAAAGATGTGCCGACGATTGAGACCCATGAGCTGGGCGATGTCTTGATTGTCTGAAACGGCCCGGAATGCACGTCCTAAAGCTGTATGATAGAAGGTCCATTGCAGCCCCCAGATCACCGCGATCGCAATCCCGAAGGTCAGGAGCGGTAATATCCCAAGGGTCACTCCGCCCACTGCGACGCTTGCTGTTTCCAGGGTGCCAGCATTCAATGTTTGAGGGTCGGCAGTGTAGACCTCAAGCAACCCGTTCTGGATAATTACACTCAGCCCGAATGTCACAAGCAGCGGTGGAAGAATATCGTCACCCAGTGTTTGGTTCAGTAGGCCGCGTTGAAGGGCGTATCCAACAAGCGCCATTGCGGGAACTACAATCACCAACGCGGCCATTGGGTGCATCCCTGTTGCGGTCGTCACGGTCAGGCCGAGATAGGCAGCCAACACGATCAGATCGCCATGGGCAATATTGACGAGCCGCATGACCCCAAAAATCAACGACAGACCTGCAGCAAACAGCGCGTAGAGTCCACCAAGCAAAGTTCCCTGCACGATAGCGTTCAGCCATTCCATATTATTCGATCCCGAAATACGCGCGCGAAATCTCTTCGCGCGAAACGGTGTCAGACGCGCTTTCCAACGAAACGCGTCCCTCCTGCAGGCAATAGACCCGGCTCGAGACCGAAAGTGCCTTGGTGATGTCCTGTTCGACGATGATCGCGCTCATGCCCTCGCCGATGATGCCGGGCAGCGCCTCGTAGATGTCTTTGATGATGATCGGTGCCAGCCCCAAGCTAATTTCGTCGAACAGGATCAGATCAGGATTGGCCATCAATGCGCGCCCGATGGCGACCATCTGCTGCTGACCGCCCGAAAGCGATGTTGATGCCTGATCTTTGCGCTCCTCAAGGATCGGAAACAGATCATAGACAGCTTTCAGATCCCAAGGGCCCGAGCGACCAACTTGGGCTCCGATCATCAGGTTTTCTTTGACTGACAAAGAAGGGAATAACTGGCGACCTTCCGGAACCATGGCGAGGCCAAGTTCTGCAACCTCGTCTGCGCGAAGCCGGCTGATATCCTGACCTCGATAGTGAATCTGATCCACTCCGTTCGTCAGCAACCCGGTGATTGACCGCATCAGGGTCGTCTTGCCTGCGCCGTTTGCACCAATGATTGCCAGAACTTCTCCCTCGCCGACGTCCAATTCGACATCATAGAGCGCTTGGAAATCGCCGTAGTAGGAGTTCAAACCGCGTATCTGAAGAATTGAGTCAGGCATCGGCTTCGATCCCCAGATAGATTTCCTTGACTTCAGCGCTTTCCATAATTGCCTGTGGCTCGCCTTCGGCGATTTTTTTGCCAAAGTCGATGACGATCAGACGATCCACGACGGCCAGCAGCGCATGCACAACATGTTCGATCCAGATGATGGTGACGCCAGCGGCGTGGATGTCCTTGATGGTTTGGACCAGTGACTTGCACTCGGCTTCGGTCAAACCACCGGCAATCTCATCTAGCAACAGCAGTTTGGGCTTGGCGCAAAGCGCACGTGTTAGTTCTAGGCGTTTGCGCTCCAGCAAAGTTAGGGTACCGGCGAGAACGTTTGCCTTGGGCAGCAGTTCCGTTTGGTCCAAAACCTCCAGACAAAAGTTCTCGGCCTGGTGTCCATGCATGCCAGCTGATTGCGTGGCGGCGATCATCGCGTTTTCGAAAACAGTCATGCCCGAAAACGGCTGCGGGACCTGAAAAGAACGCGCGATGCCTGCATGGCTGCGCTTTGCCGCGCTCCATTTGGTGACGTTCTGCCCACTGAATTCTATCACCCCGGAATTGGATTTGAGCGTCCCAGTGATCAAGTTGAACATCGAGGTTTTGCCAGCGCCGTTGGGGCCTATTACCCCGAGTGCCTCGCCTTGCTGGACCTCATAGCTCATGGCATCGGCGACAGTGACCGCGCCAAATGCCTTGCTCAGGTCTTGGAGTCTCAAGATTGTCGTCATGATTCTCTCGGTTGGAGGGCTCGGCGCCAAGATTGGCGCCGAATGTCTGGTCAGCCCAGCAGTTTCATGTCTGCCGTTATCGGCACTTCGGGCGCGGTGCTGTTCGCAACAATCTGCAGTTCATAGGCGTCTCCGGACTTCTGCCACTGGCCACCGACCAGCGGAGTTTTGGTGACGTTGTTCATCGGTCCATCACCCCAGTTCACCGGCCCGACAATTGTGTTCAGGTTGGTGGATGTGATTGCCGAAATGATCGAAGACGGGTCTTCCAGATCATCAGCCCGTTTGATGACATCCGCGACGACCTCGAACAGTGCGTGTTTAAAGCCAAGGGGTTGAGTCCAAGGTCGACCCGACTCTGCGGTATAACCTTCGGCAAGGTCTTTCGAGGAAATGCCGGTGAGTGAGGACGAGAACGGATGATGCGGGGACCACCAGACCTCGGTCGACAACCCGTCACCGCGGTCTCCCAGCGATTCAATGACGGATGGGAACAGAAGTGCCTTGCCAATGGTCACGACCTTCGGGTTGAACCCTTGTTGGGCGGCTTGGCTCCAGAATGTTGCAAAGTCCGGTGGGATCATATTGCCTGTTACGATTTCGCAACCAGCTGCTTTGAAAGCTGCGATTTGATTTGAGAAATCGTCGGACAGAGGCTGATAGCGACCAGGATCTGTTAGCGTATATCCAGCGGCGGCCAGCGGTTTTGGTAGGCCAAGTTCCGCATCGCCCCATGCATTGCCGTCAGCATCGTTGGGGAAAAGACCGCCTACGGCTTTTGTGACACCCGTTTTATCCCACATATCAAGGAACGCTGCGATCACGTCCTCTAGGCCCCAGAAGAAGTGATAGGTCGTTTCAAACCCCTCACCAGGAACACCATTGCGACCAAAGAAGTAAGGCTGCCACGGGCAGTCGGTCGTGATGCAAGGAACTTCGTTTATCTCTGCCTGATCGGCGACAGGGTTCACAGTATCCGGAGTTGACGCCGCCACGATGATATCAACTTCATCACCCAAGATCAGATCTGCCGCGACCTCGGCTGCTCGGTTCGGGTTGGACTGGCTGTCTTTCGAGATGATCTCGACATTCCAGGTCTTGCCATTGTTATCCAACCCAGCCGAAAAGACCTGCTGTATGGCTTGAAGCACGTATTCGTCGGCCTCCGCGAAACCAGCCAGTGGACCAGTACGTGGGCTGACATTGCCAATCCTTAGCGTCGGGTTTGCCGCATAGGCACGCGTTGCCCGGAGGATGGCCGGAGCAGCGATTGCCGCCGTAGCCCCGGCAATAAAACTGCGCCTCGTGGCCGTTTTGAAAGTCCTTGTCATTACGTCCTCCCTTCACCGGCCTCCCGCCAGTGTTTGATTGATCTTACAAAGTCTTTTCGAGATTTTTCAGATGTGTCGCGACTCGTTGGCGAACTTGGTCTGCCTCGCCCTCGGCCCATTTTTTGAACCCTTCACCGGTTTTCATGCCTAGCTTGCCCGCTTCGACAAGCGACTTCAGGTAGGATGAAGGGCCTTTTTGCGTCTCGAGGTCGTGTAATACATTCTTATGGATATCGAGCGTCAGGTCGGTGCCAACCAGATCAGCATTCTCTAACGGCCCGAGGACCGCCAGCCGCCGTCCAAAGCTGGACTTGATCACAGTATCAACAGCTTCCGCGTCACAAATTCCGTTTTCAACCAAACTGACCGCTTCGCGCCACAGCGCATGCTGAAGGCGGTTGCCAATAAAACCCGGTACGTCCTTTTCGACCATCACCGGAGTCTTTCCAGCGTCCTTCAGCAGATCGAACATCGTCTGTGCGATCTCGGGGTCCGTCCATTCCGTCTTGATGACTTCAACCAACGGGATCATGTGCGGCGGGTTCCACCAATGTGTTCCGAGGGCCCGGTTTTTCAACCTTAACCCAGACATGATCTGAGTGATCGGCATGACGGAAGTATTTGATGCGAGAATGCAGGTCTCTGGTGCGTGCGCTTCAATCTCAGCAAAAATCGCTTGCTTAAGCTCCAGCTTTTCCGGCGCCGCTTCGAATACAGCATCGGCGTTTCGAACCGCACCTTCAGTCGTCGCAAAGATCTCAATCATTTTTAGGGTTTTTGTGATTGTGACCTCGTCATCCCCCATCGCGGCCATGCTGGCGCGGATGCGGTCGGGCACGGTGGCTCGCGCCTCTTCAACGGGATCCGTGATGGCAACGTATTGACCTGCTTTTGCTATGGTCAGGGCGATACCGTGCCCCATAAGCCCCGCGCCAATTACTGCTATCCGCTGTTTCTTGCGCACCATTCTTTAACCCGCCGTATATCCGCCGTCGGCATGAAGGATATGCCCGGTGTAAAAATCAGATGCTCGCGACGCGAGAAACAAAAGCGGACCCGCTAGGTCTTCAGGCTCACCCAGTCGACCTTTGGGAACACGGGTCAGGAAGCCATCGCGCACTGCCTTTGCTTCGTCAGTTTCTTCGAACATCCAAGCCGTCAAAGGCGAGCGGAATACCGTCGGCGCGATCGCATTAACGGTGATCCCTGTTGGACCCAGCTCACATCCCAAGGCTTTGGTTATCCCGTTTACTGCAGCCTTTGACGCGCAGTACGCCGTGTAGCCGGCGGGGTGTCCTAGGATGCTGCGCGCGGAACTGACAAAAATGATCTTGCCATATTCGCTTTGCTTCATGTGCGCCGCCGCCGCGCGTGCCAAAAGCCAGCTTTGGTTCACGTTGGCGTCCATCACTGCATCGAAGGTCTCCGGCGCCATTTCGTTGATCGGCGCGACTTTGTTCATGCCGGACGCGACGACGAGAATGTCGAGCTTACCAAAGTTGTTGACGGCTTCAGCGACCAATGCGCCACAGGACGCTTCATCGGTCGGGCGCGTGTTCACCGCAACGACGGTCGCACCAAGCGCCTCGCACTCTTTGGCAATCTCGTCGAGCGCGTCCTGATTGCCCGCCGCCAGAACGAGGTTGCAACCAGCTCCGGCCAAGACATGGGCAGCAACCATGCCAAACGCACCCGAGGCTCCGGTGATCAGCGCGACGTTTTCATTAACGTCAAACATCTTGAGTGGATCAGACATTCTTTTCGTCCTCAGCTTTCTGGCGGATACGGAATGACCACCAGCATTTTGCAGGTGTGGTTGGTGCGGTTTTCAATTTTGCGTATTTCGCCCGGTGCGATCGTGCAGCTATCCATGGGCCCAAGGATGGTTTCTGTGCCGTCAACGATGACAGTCATTTCACCTTCCAGAACGACGTAGACTTTTTCAAAAGGCGTAGAGTCCGGCCCGGCACCTCCGCCTGGTAGGAACTGGCTCAAGCCAATCCACTGATTTGTCGGCCCGCCTTCTTCAAACCCCTGTAAGCGAAGCCCATGACACCCAATGTGGTTCGGTGCTTCGTAGGGTTGGGCGTCTTGAAAACGCTTCAGATACATGTCCGTCTCCGCTCAGGTTTAGTGGCGGCCACCGGAATACCGGCGACCGGTCCGTGAGTGTTCAGAACTCTTCGCCAGCCTCGATACGGTAGGACTGGTTCTTGTCGATCATCGCAACCAATCGGATAATGCAGCCGTCGCCACGGTCCCAATTCCAAGGGAAGAACGCGAAGGTACACCGTTTACCGGTCACCGCATCCAGATCACCTCCGACGTTTTCGATGCCGAGAATGCCCTTTGAGAAAAGCATGTTGTGAACTGGCTCCCACTCGGGGAAATCAACCTCCCACGGTGTCCCGCCTGACCACTCAAGATACTCTTTTTCGAGATGAGGCATGATCGGACCATTTCGCTGCGGGCCAATGGCCGTGGCCAGCGGGTGATCGTTCGCCTGCGTATCGTGGCCAACAACTTTCACACCTTTTTCGATCATCCACTCCGCAGCGGAAGGAACGAGACCTGGGCAATAAGCAAAGTAGTCACCATCTTCATACTGCTTGTGCCAGCCGGTGTTGATAATCAGCACATCGCCTTTGCGGATCGCATGCCCACAGGCTTTCTCCAGATCATCTCCGGTAATCTGCTCCCATTTCTTTTTGGGCACGGAAACCACGAGGCCCGAGCCAAAGAAATGCGGCAGAGGCACCTCATCGATGAACGGTGTTCCCTGAACGACATGTGCAGGTGCATCAATATGCGTGGTCACGTGCATCGTCGTCGTGATCGTCTGCGACAGAACCCCCGACTTGGCCATATAGTGCTTTCGGTCGATCTGAACGTCCTTGAAATACGGCCAGTTGGGACACTGAAACCCGTATCTGTGGCTCAGGTTATAGAACTCGAGCCCCATATCGTTGTCGGTGTTTGCCTGAAACTCAATGCCGCGGATTTCGACCATTGGGCATATCTCCTCTGTTCGCCGGCAAAGCGGCGGTGTTCGGTTTTCAATTGTCTGGGTGGCCTCCCCACCTGTCCCGCATGATGATGCATACGCATCGTATTACGGTCAACTAAAAACTCACTATACGGTTGACTTGCACCGCATTGTGGTACAAAACTAAGAAATCGCTAAACATCCGGAACTACGGTCCGAAGACAGAATGGGATGGGTTAAATGTCTGAAAAAGCTGATAAAGGTGGCATTCAGGTCATTTCCAGAGCGGCCTCGATTTTACGTGTACTGAAAGAAAACCAATCCGGAATGAGCTTGGGAAAAATCGCCGAGCGTGTTGACCTGCCCCGCTCTACGGTACAAAGAATCACAAGTGCACTTGCTGAAGAAAATCTTGTCATAGCAGATGCAAATGGAGGTGGCTTGAGGCTCGGTCCCGAACTGAGCGCTCTCGCGGGGGCGGCGCAGTACAGCATCGTCGAACACTGCCGACTGCTTTTGACGGAACTGACCCAAAAGACCGGGGAAACCACAGACCTCGCCGTCATGCGCGGTATTGGCATGGTTTTCTTGGATCAGGTACCAGGCGTTTATCGATTGACTACAGTTTCGCAAGTGGGAGAGGTTTTTCCGTTGACCACCACGGCAAATGGCAAAGCTTGTCTAGCTCAACTTGGTAGAGAAGCAGCGACTAAACTCATCCAGAACGAATGGGAACGGAATGGTATCCGAAGAAGCTTGGATGAGTTCCTTTCCGAACTTGATACAGTCCGCGAACAGGGCCTTGCCTATGATTTGGACGAGCATTCCGCCGGTGTCTCAGCTATAGGCTTTTCTTTCGTAGACTGGATCGGAGACCTGCACGCGATCTCAATTCCAGTGCCAACGACACGATTTGCGCGACAAAGAGCAACCATCGAACAAGCGCTTATCGAGACATCCACAAATATACATCAAACCTTCCAATAGTCTTGTGAAGCTGACTTGAGGCAGTTTGTTCTCGCGACCGACCTTGTCTGGCAGCGCGCGCTTCCAACGAAAAAAGTCCATACATTACACCCAACGGATTGCGGCTAGTTCCGCATGGTCGCGAAGCTGGACGTTCGTGTTGAATTGCAAGTTTCGCAATCATTGGATGCTTGTCGACATCGTAACGAACCAGGAACGTCGCAGTACGGGTGTTATGTGAAGCGATCTCTGGTTGTATCATCGGCCATCTGGGTCGTCATCACTCCAGTGCCCCAATTCATAGATGCCCTGTTTTTTCATACGACGTATAAAAGCAAGGTAGTTTATCACCTGATCGACCTCATCCATGTCTCCGGTGGCATAGGCGACTGCAATCATCTTGAACTGAGCTTCAGGATCCTCCGCTACTTTTTCGTCACACCGATCCACACTATTTTCAGTCCCAAATGAAGCGGTCCGTACTTTGTCCACTTCACCCTTCATCTCATTGAGATAGGCCTTCTTACTGAGTTCGGGGGCGTTCTCGCCCAACTTAACCACGGCCTCCCAAATTGGATTGAGCCGTTCAAAAAGATCATTTTGACCATCAGTCATGTCTCTTCACCTCGCAGTTTAACAATTGCTTGTAGTTGGCCTTTAGGGAAAACTGACAGCGACCTACGCAATGAAATACTTGTAACGATCCATTGCCTGCAGACTGCCCTGGCTAAAGGGCCTCTCTGGTTACCTGACCCGACGCACGAATCCCTATGCAAAGCCGTCCTATTCCCTTCGATTGATTTTGAAGACCCAATCCGATATCCAGTCTGGCTGCGTGTTCAGTGTCAAAGCCGAGCCCAAGACCAAAGAAGCAACCGATGGAGGGTGCCATGTAGTTCTGAAACTGCATGAAAGGCCACAAACATGGCCCACTACAAACGCAAACGTCCCCGCACCGTGTCTGGGAATGGGTACTCGCGCCTGGGTCTGAGCCGTCGTCTCGGAAAAGACCTGGATGATGTCCGGTGGCTCGGCAATTGGCCGCGTGGCCACGACATCATCTTTCACACACGTCCAACAAGACGCAAATCCAAGGCCCTTGGGCTTGGCATCCTGAAAGGCGCTGATAGCGTTGCCTCGCCCCCTACCGTGTTCGCCACGTGGCAGATCCGCAGGAACAGGCGGCTTCGCCGTCTGGCCTGCAAATCAGCCCTGATTTTCCAAAGAGGAAGTCAGAGCAAACGAAACCGTCTGTGGGAGTCTGAGATGGGGGAATTGAGTCAGTTTATGACGCAAACGTCAAATTCAACTGATGTCCAACTTCGGGGGCGCCCTCTAATGTCGAACGTTCACCCCGTTTCTGGTCCAACTGTGACGGTTGGGTCAGGTTCGTGTGACGTTCAACAGGTGTGTGGAACGTCACTGATATTTGACTCAATCGACAGCCAAAACCTCAATAAATCTGCAAATCGCGTCATTCAATTCTGACCCAAACGTCAAGCATTTCTGACCCAATCTGAATAGCAGTCCTTCATCAACGCTGCAGCTAAGGTCTCAATGGAGCCCAAAGCGGCCATTTGTCCAACCCTTACTTTCTGCTCTGCGGCTACGGCTTCACTGAGCCTATAACTCACCTTTGAGGTATGGTGCTTAGGTGATCAGTTAAGGCGCGAACCTGCTCTGGGTTCACATAAAGGCGATCCAAAAGGGCAACAGTGTCAATTTTCGGCCAGTTTTGCTTTAAGTCTGCCTCCAAGGCCAAGCCCTCTGCTTGATTTCCGAGCGCCGCATTCGCTGCCGCGAGGTAGATCAAAGTGGGAGCCGAAATCGGGTCTCCAGCGCGGGTAGCGGCGTTGAGAGCGTCGATGGCTTGCTCGTATTTTCCGGCGTGAAAGCTAGCAGCGCCATAGATACTCTTGTTCGCAAATCGTCCTAAGCCCGATGTCCGTGGACGGTCGCTCGTCGACGCAGCGAGTGCTGCGTCAAAGTCGCCAGTCGCCAGCATGACCATTGCATAGAAATCCAGGACGTTGCCGTCCTTAGGGGCGAGATCCAAGGCAATGTCTGCGTGCTCCATGGCTCGCTTTGTATCCCCTTCGGCAAGGTCAACCCATGACAGTGCCGATTGCGTCCATGAGTTGGCAGGTGATAATACTTCGGCTTGGTTGGCCAAATCGCGCGCCTCCTTGAGCAGCGCAGAACGCTGAGGACCGTCTGGTGCAAAAATCGCAAAAGCAGCCAAACACTGGGATGCACCAGCATATCCGCCAAAGTAGGATTCGTCCTTCTCGATTGCATGGCGGAACATAGCCAAAGCTAGTTCAAGCTGTGCCCGCTCAATCATGGGAAAAATCAAATTCCGCGCCTGATCTGAGAGCGTTACCGCTTGAAGGCTAGACGGCGACTTCGCCAGATGTGCGCGCCTTTCTGCCTCTAGTGTGGGATCATTTGAGGTCTCGAATTGTCCGGGCACGTCGGTCGTGTTTTCTCCCGTAGAACTGATCGTGATCCCCAAGCCCAAGCCGACAGCAAGCGCCACGAAGATGCTTACGGCAATCTGAATCGGCCTACTCTTCCATCTGCTATGGAGTTCTAATTCTGTCGCAACGTCCTCAGTTTGAGCGTCCGCAGAATAATTGAGTTCGAAACGAGGTACATACCCGCCGGGATCGATATGAATATGGATTGGGTCGTCTCTTCCCGGGCCGGCAAAATACTGTGCAAGCCGGCGCCTGAGACGCCCAGCGTCAACCCGAACGATGTTATGGCTGTCACCATTTTGATCCGGAGGTCTGCCGTAGACATCCTCGGCTATCGTTTTGGCGAGCGGCTTTCGTGTGGAATCAAAAAGGTTCTGTTCTACGATGTAGTCCAGCAATTCAGAGAGCCGACTCGCGCCTGCGAAAAGCTCACTGGACTTCACACGAATGAGCTCTTCACGAACTTCTTCCAACTCCAGATGCCCCGACCGATGCGGGTACTTGTTGTCTGTAGTTTCCCTGGGACCCATGCCAGCAGACTACTGATAAACGGTCAAATTGAAAGGATTTTCACCCCTTTCTCACCGTGTGAAACTCCCGCTGGCTTCAGCGGTAGGTAATGTGATCTTAGCGGGAGCTAATGGGTTCGATAGGCACATGCGAGTATTCGAGAGGCATTTTGGTGGACTTGCAGAAAACATTCAGGAGCGCCGAGAAACGGACGCTGAGCTTGACGAGATTTGCAGAGATTTCGAACTTTTGTTGACGAGCTGGCAATGCGAATTCGCTCGAGAGAATGTTTGGAACGATGCCTTCAATAGTAGCCTTGCAGGGTTGAAGAAGGAAATTTTGGCAAAGCTCGAACCCGACTGAGTAGAGCGGGTCAATTGGAACAACAGACAAAAGAGTTTGGAACGCCCGGGTGATTTTCGTGCGCCGCGGACACCGTTTTACATTGCAAAAAATAGAGGAGACAAAATGCGAAGTCTAAATCAAGTCCTAGTACCGGTTTGCGGGGTCGTACTTGTCTTGTCGACATCCATAGCTCGGGCTCAAGAAAGTTCGATTATTCGAGACGCCGAGTATCGAATTCTGGAGCGCCAGCACGGTGATCGCTGGGCAACTGAAGACAAAGACATCGACGCCAAGCTGGCAGAGTTCCGAGACAAGAACGGCGGAAAACCCCCAAACATTCTATACATTCTGCTGGATGACATAGGGTTTGGCGAAGTCGGAATGCCAGATCTCGACGTGGTACGTGGATACTCGACACCAAACATCACGGACTTCGCAGACCAAGGTATGTCCATGATGCGGATGTATACCGAACCGTCTTGCACACCCACCCGCGTCGCCATGTTGACCGGGCGACACCCGGTCCGGACCGGTTTCGATGAGGCTAAAGCGCTGCCTGAGGGCGAGGGGTTGGCGGACCGCGAAGTGACCTTGGCCGAAGTGCTGAGCGAAAATGGCTACGCAACGGCCCATATCGGCAAGTGGCACATGGGTGATATTGAGCAAAGCTATGCGATCAACCAAGGTTTCGATTATGCCGAACATCCGATTCACCAACAGGCGCAACTTGCCTTGATGAATTCGACGGCTTTGAACGAAGGACATGTTGATGGTGTCGATCTGAGGCTTCGTTCTACCGATCTGATGCTGGATGACACATTCCGCATCGACCCTTACGCAATGGTCTATGGAACCGTCGGTGAAAAAGGTGGAGCAATACGCGAGGTCCACATGGAGCCGGGGCAGAAGTTCTCGCAGGACGATTATGTCGCCATGGGGCAGCGCTACAAGCAGAGCACTCTAGACCAACTGGAAAAGCTCACCAAAGGCGACAAGCCGTTCTTTTTGCAGTACTGGCCGCTGTTTCCGATCAGCTTTACCAGGACTGATATCGAACAGGCCCGAACTCTAAACGGTGGACCGGTCGCAGAAGCTATCGTTAAGGTCGATGGTTACATCGGTGAAATCCTGACCCGGATCGAGGAACTGGGAATAGCAGACAATACGATCATCGTGATCATGGGAGACAATGGCCCGTTCATGGAGTTCGTAGACAAGAGCGGCCAGTCCGACCGGATCTATCGCGGCGGCAAGACCGAGCATCTGGAAGGTGGCGTTCGTGTTAACGCCTTTGTCCGCTGGCCCGGGATGATTGAGGAAGGGACACGTGTTAAAGACATCACTCACGTTTCTGATCTTTTCAGCACCTTTGCGCGACTGGGCGACGGCAAGGCGAGCATCCCACGCGACCGGATTATCGACGGAGTCGATCAAACCGCGCTTTGGCTTCTCGGGGAAACGCATGGGCGTCGAGATTATGTATTTGTCTACGAAGGGTTTGTGTTGAGATCACTGGTCAAGCAGCAATACAAGATGCATTTGCCACCTCCTGGCGGCAACCCCATCCTTGCTGCTATGTATGACCTATACAAGAACCCGCGTGAGGATCGGCCGCAGGACTCCATTCGTATTGGAGTAGGTTTCGGCGCCAATTTCAGTCTGATGGCCCAACGCCATCTTGCCATGAAAGAGCTTTATCCTGACATGCCTCCCGGGCATGGGCCACTATATGGCGGAATTGAAAACCTTCGACCTGAAACAAAGGAACTCGTGGACAACATCCTGTTTGCTCAAGGTCTCACTGGAAAGTCGGACTAAACGGCCCCCGATCAAGTGACCTGACCGGCACAGTCCGGTCTGGGCAATTTAGAACTTGCGCGATTGAAGGACCGAACGTGATGCAACTTGCTTTCTTTTTCTCATCGAAAACCCGGGCTCTTATCGCTGCTGCTTTCGGCATAATGTTACCCTCGGTCACGAAGGCCGAACCCGTAGCTCTCTCAATTTCTGAAGACTGGCGACATGGCGTGACTGTCTACGGTTTTCTTCCGCAATCGCTAACGGGGACGTCGACTATTGCAAATACCAGCGTTGATCTTGATTTGGATCTTAAAGACGCGCTGGAACTCTTAGACTTCGGTATCTCGGCACAATACGAAGGTTGGACGGGGAATTGGGGTTTCATAGTCGACGCAAACTACGCAAAGCTAGGGACCGAACAATCCATCCCACTTCCGGCCGGGAACATTGACGTTGACCTCGATGTTAAGCAATCGTGGATCGGATTTTTGGGCGGTTACAAAGTTGCAAATGGGGTCTATGGCAAGAACGATCACCGGTATTCCGTCGATCTTCAAGCTGGGCTTCGCTACAACGAACTGAAGCAGGAGGCTGACGTTTCCACTATGGGGCCTAGCGTTACCCTTGGCGGGACTGAAACATGGACCGAGGTGGTTGTTGGCGCTCGTGGCACGTGGGAGCTCTCGAACCGTTGGTTCTTGGTTGCTGCGGCTGACGCAGGCCTTGGTGGCGAAAATGTCAACTCCCACTGGCGTGTTTCGCTGGGCTTCGCCTATCAAGCTTGGGAAAATACCTCTATTCGTTTCGGATGGCGGCACTACGAAATCGACTATGAGACTGAACGTTCCGATGGGACATTCGCCTATGACGTTATGCAAACAGGACCACTGGTTGGTGTAACCTTCTCTTTCTGACTACGAGCGTGTCGTAGAGGAAAAACCAAGTCCTTGTGATTGTCATTCGAGGTCTTCGTTCGTTGGTATGGTCGAACTTGCGTTCAATTGCTGTTTTGTCCCGCGATGCAGACGCGCACGGAAATTCCGCGAATGACCGAACCGAGCCCGAAGCAAAATAAGTGAATGGTCGTTTTGGGTTCTTAAAAAATCATCCGCGTGGTGTGAACCAAATTGGTGATGTGTAGGCCCGCTCCTGTATCGAGCGCGGTGCTTCGTCTGGGATCTCTGTTCCGAACACCTTTGCATCGTATGTCGTCCACCGTGGTGTCGGTATTGCCAACACTCTCACGTAGTAGAACGCGCTATGCGTCGGGTCGTAGTCCGGGTCTTCCCAATATCCGGCGAGAATTGCCTGGCCGATGTCGTTTGTCCAAGAAGCGGTTTCTACGTCTACCGTATTGCCAACAGGGCCGTTACACGCCGCGTTAATAAGTTCACGCCCACCGCAAGCTACATCATAAACACGTTCCGACGTTGTGCCGTCACTGTTCAGCCAGCCTTTGACAATCTGAATGCGGTCGAGGTTGGCCCCATCAGGGTCACGGAGCGCACGGATGAGAAATCGCGGAGACCGACCGTCACTGTCCGCTTGCAAATCCGCCCCCATCGGGACGCCATTTTCATATCCATACGCGGCAAAATCCGCACGTGGCAGGTCGGTTTCGTCGAATTCATATCCGGCAAAAACGCGAACACGCATGCGCGGCCCCGTGGTCGCAAAGACCTCTTTCCGAGCAAAAGCATCCCAAATGGCCTCGCGGGTGTTTTCCCTTGCCCAAACGGCCGCCAAACCCGACGCCGAAGTCTGCCATGCATATTGGGCAACACTCTCGTCACCACCAATACCGCCGACGACCTCTTCAAATCGGATCGGGTCAGCAGTAGGTTCAACAGCCGCGACTTTCCCGAAGAAATTGTCCTCGCCAACCGTGGACAGCGATGTATGAGCGTCAGTTGAGCCGATCACGCCAAACTTGAACGGGTTTGTCCCAGTTTCCGCCTCGTATCCTAGTCCACGACGCAATGCCGCGCGTGCGTATTCGCGCGGAAGCATTTCAGGTGTCTTCGGTTCTGGTCCGAGTTGTCCTTTGTCCCACGTTTCGAAGTCAGCAAATTCATCGTCTGGTGACAGCATGGGATGCGCTTCGCCGTCACCTTTCATTTGTGTGATTTCGTAGATCGGTTCCCACTTGGCACGCTGTTTGAAATACTCAACATCGAACGGTTCGCCCGACAAGCGCACTTCGTCAAACATCAACCCGTTGGACAAATTGCCATTGTGCGGGATCGCAAGCAGCTTTTGGCCTGTTGTTTCTTCGGCTTGCTCCATCCATGCCCAAAGGTCTTCGGGGTCGAAGCTATCAAAGTTCGAGAACGGGATGATCTTGTCAGCGCCCTCTTTGCCACCGTTGAATATGACATTCCTGTGCAGGTTGTTCCGCTGTGGGTTTGAGGTCCACTCGAACCCGATGAGCGCAGTAAACAAACCCGGATGATTGTGTGTCTCAGCGGCAGAGGTAATGTTGCTCCACGCTGTTTGGTAAATCTCCTGATAATCCGCCAATGGGTCTGTGCCAGTGGACTTGGCTTGGCTCCAAATCGACCATGCGCCAACGGGATCACCGGCCTCGACAGCCGCGTTCAGTTGCTGGCCAAACTCCGTGGAGAGCAGCGTGGCATCTTTGGTTGAGAGCAGTGGCGCAAGACCAAGGTTCTCGGCGTGATCGGCAATAACCAGAAAATCCAATGGTCGGCGCAACCTCGCTTCGACACCGGTGCTGGATGTAACGACTTCTCCTTTGGCAAACCTGTACGCCTCATCAGGGCCGAGTACATTCCCGATCATCCCAGCATCGGCAGAGTATGATGTATGCAAATGGGTGTCGCCGAAAAAGACCTGATTAGGAAAGTTTTGTTGTGGGTAGGGGGAATACTCTCTGTCGCCGGGTTGAGTGTTCGGGATGTCCTCAGCGTGCGCACCAGCCGCAAGCGCGATAGTCAGAATAGACGCTAAACGGATCATTTCCTAACCTCATATTTTGTTCAAACTTTACAACGCTCAATACAAGTAACTATGACGTATAACCTGAACTCTATTCGTCCAGCACAGCAGCCGCTCAATAAATCTCTGCGAACGATGGCTGCGACCCCAAAGCGGCGTACACGCAATAACTAAAGCACACGCCTGTATCGAAGTCTCAAATTAAAAAGGTATTTTAGCGTGGTTTGCATGCGAACGTTGAGGTTTTATCAATTTTTTGCAGCTTGACGACGCGCAATCTCCTGTCGAATTAGGTCTATGTGCAAACGTGCATCATATGCTCCTTGGCGGTATGCGAGCGGCAGATTCAGATTTGCAAGGGCGGTGTCCACGTTTTCGATATTTTTGGCGACTTCTTCAACCTCAGTTGAGGTCTGTGCCTTGCTGAGTTCCTCCTCAAGCGCCATGATACGCTGATAAAAACGCCAGACCCGGCGCTTTTGAAACCACACGTAACTGGACGGGACTATCCGCAAAAACGGTACTAAGAACAACAAAGGCAACAGCAATAACAGTACGCTGCCAAACTGCGCTGCGATCCAATATGGCAAGACGCCATGCAAAAAGTTTGGCCCAGAGTTTATGAGTTCTGTGGCAATTTTGTTCAGTGGTACAGGCGGTGAAGCCGTGTTCGGGTACTCGCGCGCACTTTGCAAAATATTAGGTTCGCTATGAATGTTCTTTGCTGCATTCACTAACCTATCGGTTACTGCAGGGTGCAGATCGGATGCGGCGATAAGTGAAGCTCGCAATGCTAAGATCTTGACGTCCTCTGGTGGTCTCGGAGGGTCAAGTGTGATTGATCCTGCCGGTACAGTTACCGAATTCGCTCCGGAAAGTTTCAATGCAAGGGCATCGACCAAAGCCATAGGGACGAAAATGATTTCTGGATCAAAGATCGCATCCATAAGGTAAGGTGCATCGAGTGGAGCGACAAACAACGCTGCATCCGCTTCGTTGGCATACAACGCCTCTATCGCGTCATTGCCCCCGAAATCGACGAGGTCTATGTCGACATTTTGCAACCCAGCGGCCTCAATTAGCGCTAAAGCGGCGGCGCGAGTACCGGACGCCTTGGTTCCTGCAGCTAAGCGAATGTCTCCCCATTCTCCTGCATTGGCCCCGACTGGACTCGACTTTCCGCGGAACACCACCATAGGTTCAAGAAAAATGGCGCCCAAAGACTGTAAGTTTTCGTCCTGAGGTATTTCCAGACCACCCTGAACAAATGCGGCATCCACTTCGCCAGAAACAAGTTTCTGAATGTTCTCAACGGACCCCTCGGTTTCAACTAAAACTACCTGAATGTCGTCACGTGCAAGTTCTGCTTTGTAGAGCTGTCCAACTTGCCAATATCCGCCGCCGCTAATGCCAGCAGCCAGCTTAATACTGTTGGGCGGTTTCAAGCCAAAGATCAGAAAAACAAGCAACCCGATAAACATAATCGGAAAGAGAATGAAAAGAGCTAAGCGCATTTATTCTCACATTCAGATGATCGGAACCGATAATTCGTTCTCATTTGATAGCAGTCTTTTTGCCAACGAGAAACCGATCACAGTGGGTAGCACTCGAAAGTTCGAGTTCCTCGGTTCAAGTATCCCTGAAGATTAAGTTGGTCGCGCAAAAAACCAAGAGCGCTTGAACAAGGTTGAGATCAAAAACTGGCCGTCTAGGCAACGGTTTATCCTATCGCAAACCAGAGTTTTAGTTTTGTCTTTTTTGTCGGCAATGTCCGCAGAGCAGACGTTGAGGTGAATTCAAACAACGACTGCTTCGAGCCCAAACTTGCGTTCAATTGCTGTTTTGTCCGCACAGCAGGCATTCATAAAATTTTACCGAATGGCGGCTTCGAGCCCAAAGCGAACGCTCGCTCAAACTTGGTTTGGGGGACATTATTATCCCAAAACCGTCTATTTGACTGACCGGTTGCCAGAATCGCAGTCTTAGGTGATCCTTCAAGAAATCGAAGGATCGCAATATGTTTAGGTTTCTATTAATTGCATTCGGTATTTGCGTATCTACTTTCGCGTTAGCGCAAGAGTCGTCCGAAGATGTGGCGGGAAAAGATGATACCTCGGCAACCTCGTCCAGCCTGCTAACTGATGCTGAGTTGCAGACATTGGTCGCCCCGGTTGCTCTTTATCCCGACACGTTACTCATACAGATATTTGTCGCGGCCACCCAGCCATTGGAAATTGTTAAGGCTGAGCGGTATTTGCTGGATAACGCCGACCGCGACCCCGTTGAACTTGAGCCGGAAATCGAAGCAATGGGATGGGATCCTTCTGTCAGCGTATTGGCGACGGCGTTTCCCGAAGTTGTTGGTCAGATGGCCACCCATATCGACTGGACCGAGACAGTCGGCACAGCCATGTTGGCCCAGTCCGATGATGTGATGGATGCGGTGCAGGTCATGCGGGATCAGGCAATTGACAGCGGCGCTCTTGTTTCAGGTCCCGAGCAAACTGTCGAAGTGTCTGACGACGACACAGTAGTAATTACACCGACAGAACCCGAAACGGTATACGTCCCACAATACAATCCCGAGACGGTTTATACTGGCCCGTCAACCGGGGATGTTGTGGGCGCAGCACTACTAACGTTTGGCGCCGTTGCCCTGATCGACGAAATTTTTGACGACGACGATGATTGGTATGACTATTGGGGGTGCCGAAATTGCGGTGGCTGGGGCGGTGGTCCGATTTACAGAAATCCAAACATCGACATAGACGTCGATGGCAACGTCAATATCGGCAATGATATAGATTTAGGTGACCGAACGGATATCGGATGGAACCCCGATCCTGACCGGCAACAGGAGGCCCGGAACAAAATAGCGGACCATAAAAGACCTGAAGGTGGCCGCGGCGACTTGCCGGTTAGCCGTCCTGACGGTCGCACGGATGAGCTGCGTGCAAAGTTGAGCCGAGAATCTGGTGCTGCAGATATTAGCCGGGACCGCGGGGCGGCAGCAGCTGCGGTCGGTGCCGGTGCGGGGGCTGTAGCAGGCGGGGCATTAGCGAACCGGAGCAACGCAAATCGGGATAAGGCCGCTGCAAAGCAACAGGCCATTGATCGTACCAAACGTCCAGATGCGGCGAAAAAGCCAGTCGCACAAAGACCGCAGACCGCCAAAAAGCCGCAGGCGAAGAAAGCCGCATCGACGCAGCGCAAGCCCGCGGCATCCAAAGGGCAAGCGATGAAGAAAAAGGCGTCCGGCAGCAGAACTCAAAGCGCGTCCAATCGTGGACACGCCGCTAAAGGCAAGCGGAGACGGTAAGATGCGTAGATCAGTATTTTCAATTTTGTTGCTTGCCGCGACCACAAGCCCGGCTCTCTCTGAAGGAGCCAGATTTGATACGCCGCAAACCGCACTGGATGCTTTTGTTGATGCGTTGAAGGCTAATGATCAGAGCAAGCTGATCGAAATTTTCGGGCCTGAAGCCGAGGATCTGGTTGGAACGGGTGATCCGGCGGAAGATCAAGAAAGAAGGCAGGAAATGCTTGGCATGTATGCCGAGGGGTATCGTTTCCGGCCTGAGGACGATGGCGTTGTACTTCTTCTGGGTGAAGACGGTTGGCCTTTTCCTATCCCAATTTTGCGAAAAGATGATGGTTGGCGCTTTGACCTGGAAGCTGGGATCGAGGAACTTTCAGCTCGTGAAATAGGCTTGAATGAGTTGGAAGTGATCGAATTGCTTGAGGCCTATGTTGATCTGCAGGCAGCTTTCCGGCTTGTGGACCATAATGGGAATGGCGTTATGGAATTCGCTCAGACGATCATTTCTGATCCCGAAGAGCAAAACGGTCTCTTCTGGCCTGGAAAAGACAGCTTTGTCGGTGCGGCGCTTGCCCGCGCCGCAGCTTCGGGGTGGAGTGACGGTCAGGCTGACTATGAAGCCGAGCCGTTTCTTGGCTATTATTACACAATCCTGCAAGAGCAGGGCCCTAACGCTCCCGGGGGTGCCTACCCTTATTTCGCCGGGGATCACTTCGTTGCAGGACATGCCTTGCTGGCAATACCGGCAGACTACGGAGAAACTGGTGTCCATTCCTTTCTGGTTGGCGAAAACGGCATAGTCTACGAGGCAGATTTTGGCCCGGAAACACTCAGTATTGCTGCTGAAATTACTGCCTATGATCCAGACACTAATTGGTCACCGGTCGAGTAATGTTTGGATTGATAGTGGCGATTAAGCTCTGATGCTTTGCTGAGGCCACTATTTGCGGATCGTGTAACAAGCTTCAGTTCGATGGTTACGTGTACCCGAACAGGTTCAGCCTGGATCGCTCTTGCAACACACATTGTAACGGCCAGCAAATTGCCCATCTTACGGTTTGATCCATTCTTCTGCCTTAACACGTTTCGAGTCAATGACTGAAAAGTCCGCAGAGCGGTCTTCTTCGATCGGATATCGAATGGCAGGTTTCGCGACCACCGCATGAATTGCAGCGACGTAACAATCCACGAACGTCGCAGTACGGGTGTTATGTGAAGCGATCTCTGGTTGAGTGGTCCGTCCGTCCACAGCCTACCGGCCCAATCACCTAACACCACATTGAGCGGCTTTTTTCCGCCCCATTGATCTTGTTCGCCCAGTCCGATATTCAGACCGGCTGCGTTTTCGGCCGTCTATCCGAGCCCAGCCCAAAACCAACGAGCCAACCGATGGAGGGTGCCATGTAGTTCAGAAACTGCATGAAAGGCCAATGACATGGCCCATTACAAACGCAAACGTCCCCGTACCGTGCTTGGGAACGGGTACTCACGCCTAGGTCTGAGCCGTCGTCTCGGAAAAGACCTTGATGATATCCGGTGGCTTGGCAATTGGCCACGCTATCACGACATCACCTGTCACACGCGTCCAACGAGACGCAAAACCAAGGCTCTTGCGTTCGGCATCCTGAAAGGCGCTGATCCTGACGACCTAGTCTGGCCCGATGGGCGCAAGCCCCACCACTATTATTGGTGAGTATGTGCGGCGGAAGCATTCCATAACTCCGCCGAGCACTTTGGCTCAGGTGGCCGTTGAGACGACCGAAGCAGTTTAGCGGGAACAGGCAGCTTCGCTGTCTGACCTACAAATCAGCTCTGATTTTCCGAAAGGGAAGCCAAAACAAATCAAACAGCGTGCGGGAGCATAATATGGGGGCGGTGTGTTAGTTGATGACGCAAAGATCAAATTCAACTGATGTCCAACGTTGGGGGCGCCTTCTGATGTCGAACGTTCACTGCTTTTCTGGTCCAACTGTGACGGTTGGGTCAGGTTTGTGTGACGTTCAACAGGGGGGAAGTGGCGGACCGAGGAGGATTCGAACCCCCGACCCCTTGATTCGTAGTCAAGTACTCTATCCAGCTGAGCTATCGGTCCGCGTTGGTGAGGCGGTATTTAGACCCGGTGTTCGGGACACGCAAGTCGATTCTTCAAAAAGTTTTCAAAAAGTCCCATCGCCCCGCGGAAGCCTGATTTCAAAGGTTGTCCCCTCGGGCCCGGTATGCGCCAGTATCAGGTCTCCGCCATGCCCACGCACCAGCTCCTGCGAGATGGCAAGCCCCAGCCCAGAGCCTCCCTTACGCACCCCTCCCTGAAATGGAGTGAACAGGTTCTCACGTGCTTTGGGCGGTAATCCGGGGCCGTCATCCCTGATCTCGACGCACCAGTCGTCTTTATACTCGCAGCCGGCGATCGTGATGCTTCCCGGCTTCCCGGATGCCACCAAGGCCTGACGCGCATTGCGCACAAGGTTCATCATGACACGGAATATCTGCTCTGGGTCTGCCCGGGCCACAAGGTCTTTGGGCACGTCGTTCACGATCTCGACGCAGGCATCTGCAACAGCCAGCTGTTCGCTGGCGACGACATCTGCGGCGACATCGTGCATGCGCACCATGGTCAGTGTCGGCGCAGGTTCTTCTGCGCGTCCGAAGGCCAGCGTGCTTTCGCACAACGACACTGCCCGTGTGATCGAGTTCACCAGCTTGGGCGCCATACGCCGCACCAAGGGATCATCGCTGGTCTCAATCCGGTCGGTGAAGAGCTGTGCCGAAGTCAGTATGTTCCGCAAATCGTGGCTGACCTTGGCCACCGCGCCGCCCAGTTGCGCCAGCCGTTCACGTTGCTTCAGGGCCTGAGTCAGTTCGGTCTGCAGCTGCTGCAACGCTTCTTCAGCCTCGCGCAGTTCTGTCACTTTGGAGTTGGGGGAGATGATTCCCCTCGCGTCTTCGGGTGCCCCTGCATAGCGCTGCATATAACCAACAACACTTTTGATCGGTTTGACCAGAACAACGCGCACGGCCAAGAACAAAAAGAACGCGGTGATGATGGAAATTACGAAGGACAGCCCCAGAATGCGCAGGCCATAATCGGTCATCGCCATTCGCAGCGGCATGCTTTCTATGGTGACTTCAATCAGCAGACCTGCCCCTTTGACGGGTTCGCCAATAACGCGGATGACTTCGTTCTCAGTAGTGAACAATCGCGCCAGCGCGTCGCGGATCAACACCCAAGGCCCTGCGTCGCGCAGATCGTAGGTCTTGGTGATCTGTTCCGGAATCGGCGAAGAAAGCATAAGCTGGCGCACCTCATCGCGGCGCAGCACGACGTTATAGACACCCGCGTTGGCCAGCAGTTCGGCCTCAAGGTCTTCAGCCAGCATATCGTCAGCCAGTAGCGCCAAGGACGCGATCTGCGCGCGCTCAAGCCGGTTCAGCAGAAAGTCTTCGCGAAAGCGCGCGATTGAAGGAACAAAGATCAAAATCTCGGCCAACATCACGAAGACCGTCGTCAGGATCAGAAATCGGCCCGACAGCGAATTCAATCTGCTCTCCCTTCTTGGTTAGGGCATCCAGCGCTGGACGAACCTGACCACTTGTTTAACCATCTGATTCTCAAACAGCCTTGGCGAGAAATAGGCACCCGCCACCCGTTTGTTAAGCTCTCCGATCGTCGGATAGGGCGAAACCATCGCGGCGATCTGCCCCATCTTCAGGTTATTGGCCAACGCAAGCGACCACAAGTTGATCAGTTCTCCGGCCTGATGCCCCACGATTGTAGCCCCCACAGGCCGGCCCTTTACGACCATGACCTTGATGAACCCTTTGGTTTTACGCTCAGAAATTGCGCGGTCGTTATGGTGGTAATCAAAACGCGCGATTTCGACCTTGTCACCAAGGTGTTCGCGGGCCTGAGCCTCGGTCAGGCCCGCCTGCGCCAATTCCGGGTCGGTGTAGGTCGCCCAAGGGATATGTGCGGTTTTTGCCTTCGAGGGCAGGCCAAACAACGCAGAACGGATGATGATCCCTGCGTGATATCCAGCGACATGAGTGAATTGAAGACCACCAGCAACATCGCCAATGGCGTAAACTTTGCGGTTCGTCGTGCGCAGCGTATCGTCGACCTTGATCCCGTTGCGGGTTGGTTCAATCCCGGCAGCCTTTAGGTTCAAACGGTCTGTGTTGGCTTTTCGCCCGGCGGCCAGCAGCAGATGAGACCCTGAATAGATCTCACCTGCCTCGGTCACAATCTCTACTGCCCCTTTGTTGTCGCGGATCTGGGCGACCATAGCCTGTTCATGGATAACCACCCCTTCGGCGCGCAAGCTGTCCAGAACAACCGCGGCAGCCTCGGGGTCATCCTTGCCCAGCGCCTTCAGGCCTTCGACAACCGTGACCGTACAGCCCAGTCGGACATGCGCTTGCGCCATCTCCATCCCGATCGGTCCGCCACCAATGATCAAAAGATGTTCAGGCTTGTCGCGCAGGTCAAAGATCGTCTCGTTGGTATAGAATGGCACCTGATCCAATCCCGGAATCGGAGGCACCAACGGCGAAGAGCCGGTCGCGATCACTATGCGCCGTGCGGTGATCATGTTGTCGCCCGCCTGCACCTGTGTCGGAGAGACGAAGCTGCCGAATTCCCGGATCACATTTACGCCGAAACCTTCAAACCGTTCCTGACTGTCCATCGGCTCGATCTGAGCGATAACATCGTGAACGTGGTCTTTGGCGGCGGCGTAGTCGGCCTGCGGTACCACGTCAGCCACGCCCAGCGTGGCAGAATGTGCCTGACCGTAAGCTGCCTTGCCGCTGGCAATCAGAGCCTTGGAAGGGACGCAGCCGAAGTTGAGGCAATCGCCACCCATCTTGTGACCTTCCAGCAGAATCACATCGGCCCCCATTTGGCTGGCGCCAGCAGCGACTGACAGCCCCCCGGACCCGGCGCCAATCACCAGGATATCGGTTTTCAATTCTCGCATGATTTCAGCCGTCCTTTCGGCCACGCAGGGATTTGATGACAATTGGCAACGTGGCCAGCACACACAAACCGATGATCGGGCCAATCACAAATGGTTCCCATAACAGCGATACATCAGGTGTTTCGCCCCGATCGAACACACCACCCAGCCCGACACCGATCCAAGTGTAGACGATACCGCCCGGGATAATACCCAGCGCGGTGGTGATCAGGAAATTGCGGAACCTCACGCCAACCAGTGCAGGCACCAAGTTGGCCACAAAAAACGGCACAACGGGAACAAGACGCAATAGAAACAGCACCGAGATCTCATTCTCGCGTAACCCGTCTTTCAGTTTCTTGATCGTCCCTTCCGAGGACTCAAGCCGTTTGGTCAAGGATTCGCCCAACCCCCAGCGCGCCGCCAGAAAGATTGCAGAGGCTCCGATGGTTGCCGCAAACACGTTGAACACGGTTCCGGCGAACAAGCCAAAAAGAAACCCGCCGGTCATTGACGCCACTGCGGCACCCGGCAGCGAAAACGCGACGATGACAATGTAAATGCCAACGAAAGCTGCAGCCATTGCCCAATAGTTGGCGTCGCGCCAGGTCAATAGCGCCTCACGATTGTCGCGCAGCGTCTCAAAAGTCAGGTAGTCGCCCAGTGTGAAGAACCCCACCGCAGCGACGGCGAGAATCACCAGCAATGGAATATGCCGCGCCAATCCGTTGCGCGGCGCCTGAGTCGTTTCGCTCATGAGGCTGTCCGGTTTACTACGTTTCATTCTGACCCCAACATGCGCTGCTTGCGGCCCTCGCAACAGGGGGCTCACGCTGCCTTGATGTTTTTGGTAGGGAATGTGAGGGTTTGGGGCGATAATCCCGCTGTTTTGAAACCTTTTGCCCGACCCGACTACAGAATTGTTGCAAAAGCCACGAAAACCCCCACCTAGGGGTTTGACTTACCCCCCACTACCCAGTAGAGGACGGGCTTCGAACACCACGGGCAGGCGAATCCGCGCTGCACCCGACCGCATAGATTGGAGACGGAGCGATGAAACGCACCTATCAGCCTTCGAACCTGGTTCGCAAACGCCGCCACGGTTTCCGCGCGCGCATGGCCACTAAGGCCGGCCGCAAAATCCTGAATTCGCGCCGCGCACGCGGCCGTAAGTCGCTGAGCGCATAAACCGCTCACCGATCAGGTTATGAACATGACGCCGCCGGAGGCCCCTCGTGGATGGTAAGAACCAGCCCGGGGAAACGCCCCCGGCGGCGTCCGTTTGCGCGCCTGAAATTTTGACCGTTCTCAGGAAACGATCTGATTTCCTTAAGGCAGCGCGTGCCCGCAGGCAGGGCACATCCTCGATGATGGTGCAGGCTCGCAAACGTACCCCGGACGAGGCGACCGGAATTCGGGTAGGCTTTACCTGTTCCAAAAAGGTTGGCAATGCCGTAGCACGCAACCGCGCCAAGCGCAGGTTGCGCGAGGCCGCTCGGGCTGTTCTGCCCGTCATTGGACATGACGGGTGGGATTACGTTCTGATTGGTCGGGCCGAAACCACAGCCGCGCGACCCTATGAGGCACTTCTGGACGATCTGCGCTATGCGCTTCGCAAAGTGCACAGCGGGCGGAAATGACCCTCTTCTCTCATATCGTGGCTCTACCTGTAAGGGCCTATCGGCTGGTCTTCAGTCCCTGGGTTGGCTTCAATTGCCGATACCAGCCCACCTGCTCGGCCTATGCGCTGGAAGCACTGGAAAAGCATGGGGCCATCAAGGGAAGCTGGCTGGCTGCACGGCGGATTGGCCGATGCCATCCCTGGGGTGGCGATGGGTACGACCCCGTACCCACCCGCAAGGAAGACGACAGCTGATCTTTATGACCCTCCGTCAGCCTTGACCCATTCGGACATGCGCTGAACACTTGAACTCGTACTGCCCGAGGTTCAGATGACATCCGACGCCCGCCATTCCCTGCCGACACATGACGTATTGAATCAGCCGCCTGTGCGCGGGGATTCTAACCTCTGGTCTTCAGATCCCGTCCTGCGAAACGCCGTGCATTTCACGGGCGGTCGCGAAGCGCCTTTGGCTGCTTACGGGGAAACGTTGGGACGGGTGGAAACCCGCGAGCTGGGGCGCGAGGCCAATCGGCACCTCCCCGGACTTCGATTGTTCGATCAGGGCGGTAGGCGCCTGGACGAGGTACGGTTTCACCCCGCCTATCATGAGATGATGCAGATCAGCCAATCTGCCGGCTATGCGGCCTTGGCCTGGGAAGGTCAGTCCGGCGGCCACACGACCCACGCCGCGATGATGTATCTGGCCAGCCAGGTTGAGCCCGGCCATTGCTGCCCATTGACCATGACCTACGCGGCAATCCCGGCTCTTGCTGCAAATGAACAGATCGCCTCCGAGTGGCGACCTAAGCTCATGGCGCGCAGCTATGATCCGAAGACTAAACCGGTCGAACAAAAATCCAGCGCCACATTGGGCATGGCAATGACCGAAAAGCAGGGCGGCTCGGACGTGCGCGCCAATACCACCATCGCTACTCGAGACGGCGAGCACTGGCGTCTGCGCGGGCACAAGTGGTTCTGCTCGGCCCCCATGTCGGACGGTTTTCTGACGCTGGCACAAGCGCCCGGTGGGCTGACCTGTTTCCTCGTCCCTCGCTGGCTGGACGGTGAACGCAACGCCATTCACCTGATGCGACTAAAAGACAAGCTGGGCAACAGATCCAACGCCTCGTCCGAGATCGAATATCACGATGCACTGGCGTACCAACTGGGGGAAGAAGGCGCGGGCGTGCGAACAATTATCGAGATGGTCCATCACACCCGGCTGGATACAGCCGTGGCCCCGGCGGGCCTGATGCGCGCAGCCCTCAGCGAAGCGCATCATTGGGTCGCCCACCGCAGCGCTTTTCAGCGCCGGTTGATCGACCAACCTCTGATGCGCGCTGTCCTGGCGGATCTCGTGTTGGACTGGGAGGGCGCGCTGACGCTGGGGATGCGCGTCGCGCAGGCCTTCGACGGCCAGTCACCCGAAGACAAGGCCTTTGCCCGTATCAGTGTCGCGCTGGCCAAGTTCCTGAGTAACAAGCGATGCCCGACCGTAGTCGTTGAGGCAATGGAGGTGCTGGGTGGCATGGGCTATGTCGAAGACACGCCCCTGCCCCTGCTGTATCGCGAAGCCCCGCTGAACGGTATTTGGGAGGGGTCGGGTAATGTGATCTGTCTCGACATTCTGCGCAGCCTGTCTCGCGACCCGCTGGCCGCTGAGGTCCTGCAGGCCGAACTGGATATAGCAACGGGTGTCGACCACGGCTTTGACGACGCGCTCAAGGCGCATCGTGATCGGTGGCCCGGGCTGCCGCCTGAGAGTGAAGCCCGTTGGTTTGCCGAACGTACTGCATTGCTGCTGACAGCAGCTCAGCTATTGCTTCGCGCACCCGCGGCCGTTGCAAACGGCTTCATCGCCACAAGGCTTTTGGGCAACAGCGGTCGCATTCACGGATCAGTATCCGGGCTGGACACGGACGCCCTGCTTGCCCGACTGGGCTGACCCGGCCACTTGCCCGGTTGCCTCAACTGCTGTAGGGGCTGCGCATGTTTGACGAAGCTGACGATATCCACCCGCTCTTTGCTGGCGCGCCCTCGACCACCGAGTTCAAAAAGCTGCGCAAACGCATCGTGCGCCAGGCCCGTGAGGCCATTGAGCAGTACGGGATGGTGGACCCGTCCGCGCATGACAAGGACGGAAAACCGCCCCGCTGGCTGGTTTGCCTGTCCGGCGGTAAGGACAGTTATACTCTGCTGGCCGTTCTGTACGAACTGAAATGGCGTGGCCTGCTGCCCATTGATTTACTGGCCTGCAACCTCGACCAGGGCCAGCCCGGATTTCCGGCCACCGTCCTGCCCGAGTTCCTGGAACGAATGGGCGTTCCGCATCGGATTGAATATCAGGACACCTATTCCATCGTGATGGACAAAGTTCCACAGGGCCGCACATTTTGCGCCCTGTGTTCGCGCCTGCGCCGAGGCAACCTGTACCGCATTGCCCGGGAAGAGGGATGCTCAGCCGTCGTACTGGGCCATCACCGCGACGATATCCTCGAGACGTTCTTCATGAACCTGTTTCACGGCGGGCGACTGGCCACCATGCCGCCCAAGCTGGTGAACGAAGAAAGCGATTTGTTCGTCTTCCGCCCCCTCGCCCATGTGGCTGAGGCCGATTGCGAGAAATTCGCGACCTCGATGAACTATCCGATTATCCCCTGCGACCTCTGCGGCAGTCAGGATGGGTTGCAACGTCAGCAGGTCAAACAGATTTTGGATCAGTGGGAAAAGAACAGCCCCGGACGCCGTCAAGTGATGTTCCGGGCCCTGACAAATGCGCGTCCGTCGCATCTTTTGGACCCAAAATTGTTTGATTTTCAAAACCTTGCACTCAAACCGAATGAAAATGACGAAAATTCGGGCGAAATTCCGCAGCTCCGTTAACGAGTGACTCAGATTGGTTTCCTAGGGTCGACCTGAGCGTTTCAAACGCAAGGTAGAGGCCCGAAGATCCGATGTGGAAACATATCTCAGTCAGCAGAATTTTTGACTCTCTTGCCATGGTGCTAAGCGGCCCGCCCGCCTTGGCCTTCGCGCCTGCGATCAGTCTGGCCGCGTATTGGATTGGTGGTGAGCGGGCATTGGTTGTCGTGGCACTTACCCTGCCGCTTGTGTTCGCCGCGGTATCGACCGCGCACAAGGTCAGCAATCAGGAAAAAGACGGTAACGGCCTCCTTCCTCTCGACAGGTTTGCGGCCCAGATGGAAACGCTGTTTGCGGAAAATCAGCGCACTGGCCACGAAGCCTCCTGTATGATTGTTGAATTGGACGGGTTTTCTGAATGTCTTGATCTGCACGGAAATGCGGCCGGGAACGTAATGGCTGACCAATTCCGCAGCCGGGTACTTTCGGTCATACGCTCACATGACATTGCCACTGGGCTGGACCAGGGCAAGATCGCAATCGGCCTGCACGCCGCGCAAAATCTGGATCTGGAGGCCTGCATTCAGATGTCGGGGCGCATTCAGGCCGCCGTCGATGAGCCAATCATGCTAAATGGCACCAGCGTTTACATGTCATGTTCAATCGGGTTTTGTCTGCAATCCACTTTGCCCGACATCACCTTTGCCGAGTGGATCGATGCCGCCAACGCAGCCTTGGCCGAAGCACAAAGGAACGGTCCTGCAACCATCCGCGCCTTTTCATCTGAAACGCAGCGGCGGGCACGCGTGCGTGCCAACCTGCGCAACGAGTTTATTGCGGCCTTGGATAGTGGTGAAATCCGCCCATGGTTTCAGCCGCAGATTTCCACCGACACCGGCCACGTTACCGGGTTCGAGGCGCTTGCCCGTTGGGAACACCCACAGAAAGGCGTGCTGGGACCGCCGGTTTTCCTGCCTTTTGCAGAACAAGCCGATCTGATGGAACGCTTGGGTCAGGTGATGCGCCATCACGCTTTCGCCGCCATGCGCCAGTGGAACCTTGCCGGTGTCGTCGTGCCTCGGATTGGCGTGAATTTCTCATCAGAAGAGCTGCGCGACCCGGCGTTGATCGACCGTCTGAAATGGGAGCTGGATCAAAATGACCTGACGCCCGACAGATTGACCGTCGAGATTCTTGAAACAGTGTTTTCCAGGCGGCCCGATGACGTTATCACCCGCAACGTAATAAGCATGTCCAAGCTCGGCTGCTGCATTGACCTCGATGATTTCGGCACCGGCCACGCCTCCATAGCGTCGATTAAGCGCTTTGACGTCTCACGCATTAAAATCGATCGGTCCTTCGTGGCAAAGGCGGATCGGGACGCAAGCCAGCAGCAGTTGGTCAGCGCGATTTTGACTATGGCGGAGCGACTGAATGTCGAAACCCTGGCCGAGGGGGTCGAAACACAAGGCGAGCATGCCTTGATGGCGCAACTGGGCTGCGATCACGTGCAGGGGTTTGGAATTGGAAAGCCCATGCCCTTTGAAAAGACGTTGGACTGGATGGCCGCACATCAAAACAAACTCAACGGAATGCCAAAAATCGGGCGTCAGGCACGTCCTTAGGCGCGAATTAACGCCACAGAACCCCAATCGGTGATGAATTACAGGGCGATTCCGCTTGACCTTTGGGCCCGCACTCTGTTGAACCCAGCGGGTGTCTTTCACTGCTTAAGGTGGCTGTCCCCGATGGACGATCAGAACAAGAACCTCATCCTCGCAACCGCGCTCAGCTTTCTCGTGATCCTGGTTTGGTTCGTGCTGTTTCCACCTCCCGAGCCGACGACCGCACCGGAATCTGCCGAGATCAGCGCAACTGATGGTACAGACGTTCAGACCCCAAGCGCTGCTGGCACCAACACAGTTGGTGAAGCAACCGCGGACGCCACCGAGATTGAGCCCGATGCCCAAGCACCTCGGGTCGAGATTGAAACACCGCGCCTGAAAGGCAGCCTGTCCCTGTCCGGCGGTCGCATCGATGAGTTGTTCCTGAAAGACTACAAAGTTTCGATCGAAGAAGGCGCACCCATTGTTGAGCTGCTGTCGCCCGTTGGTTCGGAATCGGCTTACTATGCCTTGTACGGATGGGCACCGGGCGCAGGCGTTGCCGGTGCTGATGTCCCCGGCCCTAATACGCTGTGGACCGTCGAAGACGGCGAAACCCTGGGGGTCGATACTCCGGTCACTCTGAAATGGGACAACGGCAAGGGCTTGACCTTCCGTCGCAACATTGCAGTGGACCAGGACTATATGTTCACCGTCACCCAGTCGGTTGAAAACAACACCCAGGCCGAGGTCGGCATGGCCCCATACGGCATCCTGGCCCGTCACGGCATGGGCGAAGACGGCGACCTGCCCGATCTGAAGAACTTCTTCATCCTGCATGAAGGCGTTATGGTCATGGCTGACGGCGTTCTGGACGAGATCGACTATGGCGATGTGCGCGACTTTGACATTGACCCGAATGAACGTGCGCAGGCCGAAGTTTTCCAGATCAAGGAAGGCGGCTGGGTCGGCTTTACCGATCACTATTGGATGACCACTCTGATCCCTTCAGAGGGATCTGCTTTCAAGGCTGCAGCAAAATACGACGCGCGCCGCAAGATCTATCAGACCGAAACGGTTCTGCCGACGCTGACTGTTGCGCCCGGAGCAACTGAAGAAGTCACTACCCAACTGTTCGCTGGTGCCAAAGAATGGGAAACCATCCGCGAGTATCAGGCTGACGGTGTGCAGAAGTTCGTCGACAGCATCGACTGGGGTTGGTTCTATTTCCTGACAAAACCGATCTTCTGGCTTCTGCATAACATCAACGCCCTGATCGGAAACATGGGTTGGTCGATCATTGGCCTGACGCTGATCATAAAGGCGATCCTGTTCCCGCTGGCGTACAAGTCCTACGTCTCGATGGCGAAGATGAAAGAGCTTCAGCCGCAGATGGAGGCTATGAAAGAAGCCGCAGGCGACGATCGCCAAAAGATGCAGCAGGGCATGATGGAGCTGTACAAGAAGGAAAAGGTAAACCCGGCTGCGGGCTGTTTGCCGATCCTTTTGCAGATCCCGATCTTCTTCTCACTGTACAAGGTGATCTTCGTCACCATCGAACTGCGTCAGGCCCCCTGGTTTGGCCCGTTCCAAGACCTCAGCGCACCTGATCCGACTTCGATCATGAACCTGTTTGGTTTGCTGCCCTTTGCCGGCCCGCAGCCAGATACCTTCATGGCACTGATCTTCATCGGTATCCTGCCTTTGCTGTTGGGGATCTCGATGTGGTTGCAGCAAAAGCTGAACCCGGCACCAACTGATCCGACTCAGGCGATGATCTTTGCCTGGATGCCTTGGGTGTTCATGTTCATGCTGGGCAGCTTTGCCAGCGGGCTGGTCGTTTACTGGATCGCGAACAACACGATCACCTTCACGCAGCAATACCTGATCATGCGTAGTCAGGGCTATAAGCCTGACGTGTTCGGCAACATCAAATCCGGCTTCAAGCGGACGCCCAAAACGGACGACAAATGAATGCTGAAGTAACCCATATCTGGCGGCATCCGATCAAAAGTCATGGTCGCGAGGCCCTCCAGACCGTATCAGTGACCCCCGGGCAGACCATGCCCGGGGATCGCGTTTGGGCGGTCGCGCATGAGGCGTCGAAAGCGGATGGCTCTCAATGGGTGCCTTGCGCCAATTTCAGTCGTGGGGCGAAAGCACCGCAACTTATGGCTATCTCGGCCCAGCTGAATAACGACACGATAACTCTGACACATCCGGATCGTCCGGATCTGACCTTTGATCCGGACCGGGAACAACAGGCCTTTCTGGACTGGGTCCAGCCGTTGATGCCTGCGGATCGGTCGGCGTCAGCCCGGATCATCCGAGTGCCGGGTCGCGGCATGACCGACAGCGATTACCCTTCGATCAGCCTGTGCAATATGGCATCGCACCGCGCGGTCGGGCAAAAACTTGGCAGCGATCTGTCGATCCAGCGCTGGCGTGGCAACATCTGGTTCGATGGCCTGCCCTTGTGGGAAGAATTCGACTGGCTGGGTCGCGAGGTACAGATCGGTGAGGCCGTGTTCCATATCAAAGAACGCATCCGACGCTGTTTGGCGACAACGGCAAATCCGAAAACCGGCGTGCGCGATGCAGATACACTGGGCACATTGAACAGCTGGGGCCATCAGGATTTCGGCGTTTACGCCGAGGTTGTCCGAGGTGGCGCAATTTCAGTTGGCGATAAGGTTCATCCGTTATGAGCACCCTACCCTTTCCACTGGTCGAAGACCCGGACAAGTTCGCGCTGGAACGCGGCCGCAAGTTGTTTGCGGGACAATCCGAGTTTGTCAAAGGCGTGGTCGCAATGAATGGCCTGCCGACCCCTGACCGGCTTGAGGTCTGCTTTGCCGGACGTTCAAACGTAGGCAAGTCCAGCCTGATCAACGCGCTGACCGGCACCAAAGGTCTGGCACGCGCGTCCAACACTCCTGGCCGCACGCAAGAGATCAACTTTTTCACCCAAGGACCCGAGCTCTATCTGGTTGACCTGCCCGGGTACGGCTACGCCAACGCCCCGGTGAAGGTCGTTGAAAAATGGCAGCGGCTGCTGAAACAGTATCTAAGCGGCCGCCAGACCCTGCGCCGGGCCTTTGTCCTGATTGACTCGCGTCATGGTGTGAAGCCGGTCGACGCCGAGATCATGAAGCTGCTGGATTCCAGCGCTGTTACATTTCAGTGCGTGATGACCAAAGCGGACAAGGTCAAGGCCAACGACCGTCAGAAAGTGTTGGATCAGGTACGCGGCGCGTTGTCCAAACACCCTGCGGCATATCCGGAAATCGTGCTGACGTCGTCCGAAAAGGGTGACGGTATTCCGACCCTTCGTTCGATCATCGCACATCTGGAATGATCCGGATCAGCCGCATTTTCCCAATCCTTACGTTGCTGGCAGTTGTGCTGACCGGCATGATCCCGCAGGGCTGGATGCCCGCGATGGGCAGTGATGGGAAAGTGCTGCTGGTGATCTGTACTGGCGATGGAACAGTCGAACAATGGGTTGACCTGAACCCCGGCGATCCTGTGCACGACGACACGGATTCGCGCGCAATGTGCCCATTCGCGGGCCTAACGGCGGATACACACTTGCCGTCAGTCGGCGAGATCGTCCCTTTTACGGCGAAAATCCAGCCACGCTGGATCCATCGTGATTTCACCCATCGCAGTGCCGGGTTCTACGCCCGCTATGATGCGCGGGGGCCACCCTTCTTTTCCTGATTCACCTCAACACTTTTGAACCCGTGCACGCGCTGCGCGGGGCAGTAATCGAATCCGGAGAACAAAAATGGCACTGGACAGCCAAAACCTGGGGGATACCCCGGCGCAGAACACTGCTGCGCAAAAATTCTATTTCGCCGCCTGGCGGTGGCACTTTTACGCCGGGATCTTCGTCATCCCGTTCCTGATCATTCTGGCGGTAACCGGACTAATGATGATGTTCATCACTCAGTTCGACGGTCGCGACGGCGAAAAAATCGCCGTGGATGTCCACGGGCAAGCGTTACCGGCCTCACAACAGGCCTTTATCGCCCTTGATGAGGTGCCCGGCACGATTGCCGAGTGGATTGGTCCGAAGGCTGATAATCTGGCCACTGTGTTTCGCATCAATACCGAAAAAGGTCAGCGTCTTGTCGCCGTCGATCCTTATGCCGGAGAGGTTCTGCAGGTCTGGGATCGTCGCGCCGGGTGGTATGATCTGGCCGACAACATCCACTCGACCCTTCTGATTGGCACGACCGGAGACCGCATTATTGAAATCGCAGCGGGGCTGAGCCTGCTTTTGGTCTTTACCGGTCTTTACATGTGGTGGCCGCGTGGAAACACCTTGTCTGCCTTTGTCCCCAATCTGCGCGCACGCGGCCGCGCATTGTGGCGGTCGCTGCACGCTGTGATTGGGTTCTGGATGTCCGGGCTGTTGGTGGTCTTCCTGATCTCAGGCCTCTCCTGGGCGGGCGTCTGGGGCGGTATGATCGTTCAGCCATGGAGCAGCTTTCCGGCCGAAAAACGGGACAATGTCCCCCTGTCCGATGACATCCACGCCAGCATGAACCACGGCCACCAGAATGACGTCCCATGGGCGTTGGAACAAACGCCCATGCCCGCTTCTGGGTCCGAGGCCGGGATCGACGGTGTCCCACAAAGCACACAGGTCGATATCGACGCGCTTGTGGCCCTTGGCACCGCTTTGGACATGACAGGCCGGTTTCGTGTGGCCTATCCCAGCGGCGAGGACGGTGTCTGGACCCTGAACCGCGACAGCATGAGCAGCGACTCGACCGATCCGGTGAACGACCGCACTGTCCACGTGGACCAATTTACCGGCAAGATTCTGGCGGATGTCCGGTATGAGGATTACTCGTTGATGGGAAAATCCATGGCCATTGGGATCCCGTTTCACATGGGTCTGATGGGCATGTGGAACTTTGTACTGAATCTGGTGTTCTGCCTGTCTGTCATCTTCGTCTGCGTCTCGGGCGTTGTGATGTGGGTAAAACGTCGTCCCCAGCGGGCCGGACGTCTGGCCGCGCCGCCGATGCCAGCGGAACTGCCATTGTGGAAAGGGGCCGTCCTGATCGGCTTGTTCACCGCGATGGCGTTCCCGCTGGTGGGCCTGACCTTGCTGACCGTACTGGCCGTCGATTTGCTGTTGATCAGCAACATCCCGGCGATGAAACGCGCGATAAGCTGACACACAAACAGCCGCATCCGGGCAACCGGTGCGGTCCCATGCGCGATCCGGTCTTGGCAGAGCTGTACAAAGGCCCTAACACGGGTTCTCAGAGGGACTGCAGCCATGAAGACAAGAGACATGAACCGGGACTGGATCGCCACCGCCGCAACGCTGAACAGCGCACTGCCTTACCTGCAACGCTATGATGGCGCGATTGTCGTCATTAAACTTGGCGGCCACGCCATGGGCAGTGACGAAGCCATGGAAAGCTTCGCCCGCGATGTCGTCCTGATGCGTCAGGTGGGCGTAAACCCGGTTGTTGTGCACGGCGGCGGTCCGATGATCAACGCGATGCTGGACAAGCTGGATATCCAGTCCGAGTTTGTGAACGGCAAACGTGTCACCGACAAAGCCACCGTTGAAGTGGTTGAGATGGTGTTGTCCGGCCTCGTGAACAAGCGCATCGTGCAGGCGATCAATGGCCAGGGCGGCTCGGCCGTGGGCTTGTCGGGCAAAGATGCGCAGTTGATGACTTGTGATCAGACCGATGAATCCCTGGGTTTTGTCGGAAGTCCCGCAAAGATGAACCCTAAAATCCTGCATGACCTTTTTGCGCATGATGTAATTCCTGTCATCGCCCCGCTGGGTGCGGGGCGGAACGGGGAAACCTTCAACGTCAATGGGGATACTGCCGCTGGTGCTATTGCATCCGCGCTAAAGGCCGATCGACTGCTACTGTTGACCGATGTCTCGGGTGTTAAGAATGCCGCCGGGGACGTCGTGACCGAACTGAAGGCGGGTCAAATCCGAGAGATGACGCTGGACGGCACCATTGCGGGCGGCATGATACCCAAGACCGAGACGGCTCTGGACGCGCTGCACAGCGGGGTCCGTGCCGTAGTTATCCTTGACGGACGCGCGCCGAATGCCGTCTTGCTTGAACTTTATACGGAACACGGCGCCGGGTCGCTGATCCGACCGGATTGAGCCTTTGGCGGAGGAGACATGACCAAACGCCATCCCCCCTCCTCTGACCCGGCAGCGCTTAGCTATGCTGATATCGAAAAGGCTGCACAGGACGTTGGCCTGATCATCATGGGCGCGCTGCACCCTCGCGTTGCAGGCGCCAAGCAGTTGGAAGGCGGCACGCTGATCCTGTTGGGTGCAGGGGGGGCTTTCTGGCCCGCCCTGAAATCCTCGCCTGAATGGCAAAGTAATGACCCGGTTGACCGCTGGTCGCTGCGTGTGGTGGGGCAGATGGCACAGGACTTGTCCGCCACAGCCCATTTTCCGTTTGGCGGCCCGCCCTACACGCCCTTTATCGACTGGGCATTGAAATCGGGACGCACGTTCAGCAGCCCGGTGGGCGCTTTGGTGCACGATGAGGTCGGCATGATGATCTCATTCCGGGGCGCGCTGCATTTCACCAACGAATTTCCCATACCCGCACCACCTGGCTCGTCCCCCTGCACCACCTGCGCCGCCCCCTGCGCCCAGACATGTCCCGTGGGCGCTTTGAACAGTCGGGACTTTTATGATGTGTCGACCTGCCATGGACACCTGTCCACTCCTGAAGGGCAAACCTGCATGACCGGCGGTTGTCTTGTGCGGCTATCCTGTCCTCTCAGCTCGGGTGCCGCGCGTGATCCCGAACAATCCGCGCATCACATGAGTGCCTTTCACCCATCATGACACGCACACTGATCCTGACACGCCACGCGAAATCCAGTTGGGACAGCCCGGCCCTTGAAGATCATGATCGCCCGCTGAACAAGCGCGGGCGCAGGTCGGCCCCGGCGATTGCGACGTGGCTGCGTGAAAACGACTGGTTGCCGGATGAAGTTCTCAGCTCAAGCTCGGCCAGAACCCGCGAGACGTGGGAAAGGATGGGCCTGAAGGCAGATAGCGTTTGCTTTCACCGAACGCTTTACCATGCGGACCCCGCAGATATGCTGCTTGAATTATCGGACGCGACGAAACAGACCGTTTTGATGCTGGGCCACAATCCCGGCATCGCCTCTTTTGCAAACCAGATCGTTAAGACCCCGCCGGATCACGCCCGGTTCTTCGACTATCCGACATGCGCAACAACGGTGATCCGCTTTGATATTGGGGATTGGTCCGACGTCCGGTGGCACAGCGGCGATGTGCAGGGGTTTGTTATTCCACGCGAGTTGCTGGAATAGAAAAAGGCGAGGCCAAAGCCCCGCCTTTTCCTGAATAGGTAACCGGGTTCAGTGCCCAAGAATCTGGCTGAGGAACAGCTTGGTCCGCTCGCTCTGCGGGTTGTTGAAGAACTCTTCCGGTTCGTTCTGTTCCACGATCTGACCGGCATCCATAAAGATCACGCGGTTGGCAACCTGACGAGCAAAGCCCATCTCGTGCGTGACGCACAGCATGGTCATGCCTTCCTCGGCCAGCTCGATCATGGTGTCGAGCACCTCTTTGATCATCTCGGGGTCCAGCGCCGATGTCGGTTCATCGAACAACATGATCCGCGGCATCATGCAGAGCGAGCGGGCAATTGCCACACGCTGCTGCTGACCACCTGAAAGCTGACCGGGATACTTATCCGCCTGCTCGGGGATTTTCACCTTCTCCAGGAAGTGCATCGCGCGCTCTTCCGCCTCTTTCTTGGGCGTCTTGCGCACCCAGATCGGGGCCAGCGTGCAGTTCTCCAGAATGGTCAGATGCGGGAACAGGTTGAAGTGCTGGAACACCATGCCTACCTCGGACCGGATCTTGTCGATGTTCTTGAGGTCATTCGACAGCTCGGTCCCATCCACCATGATCGTGCCCTGCTGGTGTTCCTCCAGCGCGTTCAAGCAACGGATCAGTGTGGACTTTCCGGAACCGGAAGGCCCCGCGATCACGATCCGCTCGCCCTGATTGACGGTCAGATTGATGTCGCGCAGCACGTGGAAAGATCCGTACCACTTGTTCATGTTGTTGATTTCGATGGCGACCTCGTCGCTCACCTGCATCTTCGAGCGATCGATTTGACGGTCAATTGCAAGTTCAGACATATGTTGAACTCCTTAATGGTGGCCAGTCTGAAGCTTGCGCTCCAGATACATGGAGTAACGGGACATGGAGAAGCAGACGACGAAGAACAGCGCAGCGATAAACGCGAACAGTTCCCAGTAGATGCCGTTCCAGGCGGTGTCGGCGCGGATGGCAGATGCCAGTCCGATCACGTCGAACAATCCGATGATCGACACCAGTGTCGTATCTTTGAAGATCCCGATGAATGTGCTCACGATGCCCGGAATTGAGATTTTCAGGGCTTGCGGCATGATGATCAGTCGCTGTGCTTGCCAGTAGTTCAGGCCGAGACTGTCGGCACCTTCATACTGACCCCGTGGCAGGGCAGCCAGACCACCCCGGATCACCTCGGCCATATAGGCGGCTGAGAACAGGGTCATCATGATCATCACCCGCAGGATGATGTCAAAGTTGGTGCCCGGCGGCAGGAACAGGTTCAGCAGCAGCGAGGCCACGAACAACAGCGTGATCAGCGGCACACCGCGGATGAACTCGATAAAGCCCACGCACAGGTACTTGACGATCATCAGGTCGGACTGACGGCCTAGCGCCAGTACAATTCCGATCGGCAACGAGACACCAATGGCCACGACACCCAGCAAGATCGCCAGCATGAAGCCACCGAACTGACGGCTTTGTACGGCTTCGATACCGATTGGCAGGATCGAGTCCAGGGCACCGACTAAATAGCTGGACAGAACCAACCACCAGATAACCGACGCTGCGACGCCCGCAATCAAGCCAAACAGACCGCTCAGTTGTTTGCTGACAAGGGTGTAGACACCCCAACCGACAACAAACCCCAACGCTGCCGCGATCGGTCCCCAAATGGTGCCGCCCCACATCAGGAACGGCATCAGGAACGGATAAATCGCAGTGACGATCAGCATCTTGGACGGCACACGATCCGAGTACAGAACCGGGGCCAATGCGACCAACAGCAGGATCAGCGATACAATCGGACGCCAGTACAGGTGGCTCGGGTAGAACCCGAACAGCAACTGCAGCCAACGGTCATTGATCACCGCCCAGCAAGCATGGCCATGGGTTGAACCCCAGGTGTCAATCATAATCTCGCGACATTCGTTCAGCGAGTTGGCGTTCCAGACGGACTGAAAGATCCATGGCAGAACGCCCGACAACACGTACCAGATCGCGTAAAGCGAAACCAACGTCAGGATCGCGTTGAACCAACTGGAGAACAGGTTGTGCCTGATCCACCCGATTGCTCCAACTTCGGACGCTGGCGGGGCTTGTTCCGGCAACATTTCCGTGCGGACAAATGAAACATCACTCATATTACCGCTCCACCAGTTTGACACGGTTGTTGTACCAGTTCATCACCGCCGAAATGCTCAGCGAGATGGCCAGATAGACCAGCATCAGCAGCAGAACGCATTCCAGCTCGCGGCCGGTCTGGTTCATGGTGATGCCACCCAGGGTCCCCGTGATGTCCATGTATCCGACCGCGATCGCCAGCGACGAGTTCTTGGTCAGGTTTAGATAGTTCGAGATCATCGGCGGGATGATCACCCGCAGCGCCTGAGGTAGGATAACCAGCCGCATGGTGCGACCCGGGCGCAAGCCCAGCGCAGACGCGGCTTCGGTCTGACCCTTGGATATAGCCAGAATGCCGGCGCGTACGATCTCGGCGATGAAGGCCGCCGTGTACAGCGACAAAGCCAGCCATAGCGCGATCAGAGAGTTGCGCATATGCGTGCCGCCTCTGAAATTGAATCCTTTCAATTCCGGGTATCCAAGGTGTAAGCCCAGTGCAGTCATCAGGATGATCATCGGGACGAACAGAATGCCCAGCTGGATATGCCAGATCTTAGGACGGTCGCCTGTTGATTCCTGTTTGGCGGCGGCCCAGGCGGACACTTTGCGCATGGTAAAGATGCTGCCACCCAGAACGATCAGAAACGCGACCAGATCCAGCGAAATATCAAACCGAAGGCTTGATGTTCCAAACAAGTGGATGTCGCCCAAACTACGCGAGAACAGGAACTCAGGGATATACACACCTCGATTGGTAACGGCGACGGTGTTGAACAGATCCATCGTTGCCGTGGGGTTATCACCTCGGAACGCATTAGGTGCGGGCAAGCCTTCGATCAAAATGGCCATGGCCAGAACGATCCACAGTAGGACAGGCACGTTACGGAAAATCTCGACATAGAAAGTCATGATACGCGCGACCAACCAGTTGTTCGACAGACGCAGCACGCCGACAAAAACGCCGACTATCGTCGCCGTGATACACCCGAGAACCGCAACAACCAGCGTGTTCAGCAAACCGATGAAGGCGGCGCGTAGATGGCTGTCCTGTGAGGTGTATTCCAGCAATCGCTGGTTAATGTCATAACTTGCGGATTCTGCAAAAAAACCGAATTCGACCGGTTTTCCCAACCCTTCAAGGTTTTGAATGGTATTTGAGATGATCCAGGCTGCCAGAAGCATGAAACCAATCAATGCAATGACCTGAATGGTCGCTGATCGGTACCGCGTATCGTAAAGGAGCATGGACAGCCGGAACTGCTCCTTCGGCGGGTCAGTGAGAGTCGTCATGACCTATGTATTTCCCCGTGCATCCCGTTTTTTGCCGGCGAAGTTGATCTTCGCTCAATCCATCCGGGAGTGTTTCTTATTTATGGAAAAAGGGCGCAGGTTGCCCCGCGCCCTTTCCCGTGGATTTTAGCGGAACGGCGGCGAGTACAGCAGACCACCATCGGTCCACTGGGCATTCAGGCCGCGTGCAAGACCAATCGGAGTTTCCTCACCGATGTTCTTGGCAAATACTTCACCATAGTTGCCACCCGCCTTGATCGCGCTTGCTGCCCAATCTGCGTTTAGACCCAGCATCTCGCCCAGAGTACCTTCGGTACCCAGCAGACGGTTCACTTCCGGGTTGTCGGTGCCAGCGCTCAGCTCTTCAATGTTCGCCGAAGTCACGCCCAGCTCTTCAGCCGAAACCAGTGCGTTCAGAGTCCAGCGGACAATGTCGCCCCACTCGTGATCGCCATGACGGACCAGCGGGCCCAGCGGCTCTTTCGAGATGATTTCGGGCAGCAGAACGTGATCACCGGGGTTTTCGAACGTGGCGCGGGTTGCAGCCAGGCCCGATGCGTCGGTGGTGTAAACGTCACATGCGCCAGCCAGATACTGCTGCTGCGCTTCGGCGTTGGTTTCGATCGGAACCGGCTCATAGCTGATGTTGTTGGCACGGAAGAAATCGGCCAGGTTCAGCTCGGTCGTGGTGCCGGTCTGGATGCAGACGGTCGCGCCGTCCAGTTCCTTGGCCGAGCTTACGCCCAGTGCTTTCGGAACCATGAAACCCTGACCGTCATAGTAGTTGACGCCAGCAAATTCGAACTTGAGGTCGACATCGCGGCTGAAGGTCCATGTGGTGTTACGTGCCAGCATGTCGATCTCACCCGAAGCCAGCGCAGTAAAGCGCGTCTTACCGGTGGTCGGCACAAACTCGACAGCGCTGGAATCGCCCAGAACGGCTGCGGCAACGGCACGGCAGACAGCAACGTCAAAACCTTGCCATTCGCCATTCGCGTCAGGCAGCGAAAAGCCGGCCAGTCCGGAGGACACGCCACAGTTCAGCTTGCCGCGCGCTTTGACGTCGTCAACGGTGCCCGCTGTCGCTGCCGCAGCAGCCAGACCGGCAACTGTGGCCACGCCCAAAATTACGGATTTTTTCATTTTTACCTCTTCCTGTTTACCCGCCCCTATTCCGGGACGGCTCTGTCCGGCACCTCTGGCACCAGAAAGGTTACTCCAAAGGTGTCTCCCCTTTAGTGGGCATGAGTTTGCTCGCATTCATAAACAAACGTCAAGGGTCGGATCAGGGAAAACGATGAGTCAATTCAGCGATGACCGGATCTGTGTCAAAAATTAATGCCCAATAGGCTCAGATAGAGATTTCAATGAACCGTTTAGCGTGTAGAAACGCAGCTTTTTTGATCTCGGCAACCGCGTGCGCCTCGTCATCGTGGCCCCATTGTTCGGTTTGCCAGGCTTCGTCGAGCCTTGAGATGTCCCAGATTTCGTCCGCCGCGCGCCAGTCCATGGCGGCGGCAAATCCCAGTACCAGTGAGCCGGACAGGCTGACCAGATCGTGAAAGGCGGCGAGCTGGAAGTCGTTGAATTCGTGTACGCGGCCTCGAAGTGTGCTGAGCGCTTCTGCAGACTGTGGCTGATGCAGCACACCAACCACAGGAACCAATCGCGCGGCTAGGGTTTCAGCTGCCCAATCTAGGGCCGGGTCCCACTGATCTGCCTGTCGCTGCAGCAACGTTTGCGGGTGTGTCGCCCGGTAACACAACAAATCCGAATCGCCGTAATCGGCCAGCATGTCCGCAACCTCGGCGTGCTGATGACGCACTTTGTCGATGGCCGCATTTGCAGACCGGGTAAACGGCATCAGGGTCGGATCAACCTCTTTTTCCTGCGCATCCCATTCTGCAGCAACCGCGTCGGCCATTGCCTGCGTCGGCAGGATCAATGCGGCCTTGGCCGGGGTCTTGACCCGGCGACCGTCCAATTCGACGGTGTATCCGTCTTCCGCTTGGACAACCGCGCAGGCGGTCCAAAATCGCTTTGGCTTCCAGTCACTCATGTCTTCAGGTCCAGATATTATCCAGCGCACGGGGCAACTGGCCAAAATTTTCAATTATACAGGCCGCGCCGTTCAGGGCTGATCGGTCATGATATCCCCAGGATACGCCGATGCCTGTTACTCCGGCAGCCCGCGCCATATCCATGTCGAACCGGGTATCGCCAATCATCACCGTATCTGCCGCAGAAACTCCGGTTTCAGAACGGGCCGTGTCGATCATCGACGGATGCGGTTTCGAGGGGTGATGGTCCGCAACCTGCCGGGTCACGAAATAGCGCTCCAGGTCATGTGCTTCGATCAGGGCATCCAGACCACGTTGGGATTTTCCAGTGGCCACACCCAGCAGCACCTCGGGGATGTCATGCAGGGTTTCGATTGCGTCCCGCGCACCGGGATAGAGCGGTGAGCTTGCAGCCCCCTGCTCCAAACGATTTGCGTGATAGGCCTGTTTGTAGCCCTCAACAAGATTGTGTTGAACCGTTTCGCTCTGCTCGGGCGCAAGCCGGGCCATGGCGTTGGGCAAGGACAGACCGACGATGGACAAAATCGCCTTGCGGTCAGGGACCGTCAGGGACAGGGCCCCAAAACTGGCGGTCATCGCCGCGACAATGCTGCCCTGGCTGTCGACAAGGGTTCCGTCCACATCAAAAAGCACCAAACGCAACGGTGCGCTCATTGCAGTTCCTCGAACGGATCTTCCGCGGCCAGATCTTCGGTCCAGCCGAACGTGTCCCAGCTGTGTTTCATATGCTCAGGCAGCGGAGCTTTGACGGTTATGGTCTTGCGCGTGACCGGATGCTGGAATGAGGCCTGCCGCGCGTGCAGGTGCAGCTTCTTGCTGATGACCCCGCCCAGTTGCGCCCCCCAACCGTCGCCCAGATTTTCCTGACCCGAGCCACCGTATTTGCCATCGCCAACGATTGGGTGACCGATCGCCGCCATGTGCACCCTCAGCTGGTGCGTACGGCCGGTGATCGGCTCCATCGCCACCCATGAGGCGCGCCCTGCCACGCGATACAGCGTTGCATACAGCGTATGCGCCCGTTTCGCGCCCGGCGTGTCGTTGATTTCGTTCAGATGCACGGCGATCATCTTTTCGCCCTCACCCTGTTTACCGTGACCGGATGCCTTGACCAAACCAGTCTTGATCTCGCCCAGATACGGGGTCGGCACGCCAGCAACCAGTGCCCAATAGATCTTGCGTGTATCGCGATGCCGGAAGGCGGCCGTCAGCCCCTTGGCGGCCTCGCGGGTGCGGGCCATCAGCAATACACCCGATGTGTCCTTGTCCAAGCGGTGCACGAGGCGCGGATTTTCGTCATAGCCAAAGCGCAACGCCTCGGACAGACCGTCCACGTGGCGGGTCTGGCCGCTGCCGCCTTGCACTGGAAGACCTTGTGGCTTGTTCAGGGCCAGAACATGATCGTCGCGATAGATCACGCAAGACTGGATCATCTTGGCGTCGGCATCCGAGATGCCTCGTTTGACTGCAACCGGCTTGTGATCAGCATCCGGCAAGGGTGGCACGCGCACGACCTGCCCGACCTCAAGCCGGGTCGAGGCTTTGACCCGCCCGCCTTCCACGCGCACCTCACCTTTGCGGCACATCTTTTCGATGCGGCCCTGGCTGACAAGCGGAAACAGTCGGCGCAACCACCGATCCAGCCGCTGGTCGCCATCCCCCTCTGCCACGGTGATCAATTGTACGCCACTCATACCGATATCCCCTTCACGCGGCGGTTCCGCGCGGATTGTGTACCCTCAGGTGCCTTAGAAAACATGCGCGTCTGTGGCGTGCCGCACGGCAAGAGTCAAGCCAGCGCTAGGATCTGTTCCGCTGCGAACGAAGCTTAGCAAAGTAGTCCAGCCGCTTTTTTAGTTCCCGCTCAAAACCACGTTCCACGGGTTGATACAGCTCGGGCCGTTCCATTCCGTCGGGAAAATAGTTCTGACCCGAAAACCCATCCTCTGCATCATGATCATAGGCATAGCCGGCGCCATAGCCCTGATCTTTCATCGTCGACGTCGGCGCGTTCAGGATATGCTTTGGTGGCGGTTCGCTGCCCGATTGCTTAGCCAGCCTCATGGCGGCTTTGTAGCCCACATAAGCGCCGTTCGATTTAGGAGCCAAAGCCAGATAGACCAGCGCCTGCGCGATGGCCAGTTCACCTTCGGGGCTGCCCAGGCGTTCGTAGGTTTCCCACGCGTGCAAGCAGATCGACTGCGCCTGCGGATCGGCGAGACCGATGTCTTCGACCGCCATCCGCGTGATCCGCCGTGCAAGATATCGCGGATCTTCTCCACCGGTCAGCATCCGCGCGAACCAATAGAGCGCCGCATCCGGGTCAGATCCGCGCACGGACTTATGCAGGGCTGAAATCAGATTGTAGTGCTCGTCCCCGGATTTGTCGTATTTGGCCGCGCGACGCATCAATCTTGTCGACAACGCATCAGGGTCCAGCGGTGCATCCACCTTCCAAGCCGCAACCTGTTCGATCAGATTCAACAGCGCGCGCCCGTCGCCATCCGCCATCTCTTGCAGAGCTTCGCGGGCATTGACCGTCAGCGGCAGGGCGCGGTCCAGTTCTTTCTCTGCGCGCTGTGTCAGACGTTCAAGGTCGGCGAGGCTGAGCCGTTCAAGGACCAGAACCTGTGCTCGGCTAAGCACAGCGGCGTTCAGTTCAAAGGACGGGTTCTCGGTCGTGGCCCCGACCAGCAGAATCGTCCCATCCTCCATGTGCGGCAGGAACCCATCTTGCTGTGCCTTATTGAAGCGGTGAATCTCATCGACAAACAGCAACGTGCCCTGCCCGTTCTGCCGACGGATCTTGGCCGCCTCAAACACTTTCTTCAGGTCCGGCACGCCAGTAAAAATCGCACTGATCTGAACGAAATGCAGATCGGTTTCCTGCGCCAGCAAGCGTGCAATGGTGGTTTTCCCAACGCCCGGCGGGCCCCAAAAAACCAAACTGGACAGACTGCCCGAGGCCAGCATGACCCCCAGCGGAGCATCCGGTCCCAGTACCTGCTGCTGTCCGATGACCTCGGCCAACGACTGCGGGCGCAGCCGGTCCGCCAACGGGCGGTGCGGGGATGGTGCAGGCTCGCTCGCCCCGGTATCGAACAGGTCGCTCATGGAGTTACAGCCGGAACCGCAGAGATACGGCCCGTCCGCCGCGCAGAACATCCAAATTCAATCTGCGCCCCGGATCGGTCATCGCATCCACCACGTCCACAGGATGCCGAACTTCTGTTCCGTTGATGCTTAGGACCACGTCACCCGCGCGCAATCCGGATCGTCCTCCGTACCGGCCTGCATCCACAATCACCACGCCAGTTTGCGACAGCAACAGCCCCATCTGGGTAATGATCGCTGGGTTGATGCGCGACACCTTCAGGCCCGGCATCACGGTGTCATCGTTCAGAACGGTTTCATCAGCCGGTGGAGTTTCCGGGGCCTTTATCAGGGCAACCTCGATATCCGCACTGTCCTGACCCCGCAGCCGGGTCAGCACCGAAGTGCCACCGACGCCGGCGACGGACATTCGGAACTTCATCTCGGCTGGGGAATTCACCTCATCCCCGTCCACATGTGTCACCACATCTCCCACGCGCAGCCCTGCCTCACCCAGCGGACTCAGGGTGTGCAGGTCCGAGATCACAACACCCATGGGGAATACTAACCCCAGAGATTCGGCGATATCTGCGCTCATGTGCTGACCAGCAACCCCGGCCCAAGGGCTGACAAAGTTGTCATTCCCGGCCTTGGCCTGGCGTAGAAATTCGGCCACCAGATTCGCCGGGATCGCAAACCCGATGCCGTTGGAGCCGCCGGATCGCGTCAGGATTGAGGTGTTAATCCCGATCAGATCACCATTCACGTCGATCAGCGCCCCGCCGGAGTTGCCAGGATTGATAGCGGCATCGGTTTGAATAAAGTACCCACGCGCGTTGCCGGTGGCCGTCCCGGTCCGCGCCAAACCGGAGATGATTCCGGAAGACACGGTTTGGCCCACGCCAAACGGGTTACCGATCGCAAGCGCCAGTTCCCCTACCTCGATCTGGTCGGAATCGCGGAAGTTCAGATGTGGCAAATCCTTGGCGTCTTCCAACCGCAGGATGGCAATATCGCTTTCCTTGTCGCCCAGCACCACTTGCGCTGAAAATTCGCGTCGATCGGTTGTCACCACGCGGATTTCGGTAGCCGTGCCAACAACGTGATAGTTCGACACCACATAACCGTCTTCTGACAGAATAACGCCAGAGCCCAGCGAGTTCTGAACCCGTGGGCGCGGTTCGGCAAATCCCCTGCCAAAGAACTCTTCAAAAAACGGGTCCGAGAAAAACGGATTGGCCCCGCCCTGTCTTACGATCTTAGCATAGATATTGACGACTGCGGGTGAGGCCTGCTTCACCACAGGGGCGAAACCCAGGCTGATTTCGGCCTGCGATGTTGGCACCTTTGTTTCAGCATTTGCTGACACTGCAAGTGTCGCCAGCATCAGAGAACAGAGAACTTTCCGCATGATCCATCCGTCGGTTAATCGCCTATCGGATATGCGTCTACACGTGTCGTAATGCAAGCATCCGTTCTGCGCGTTGGAGGCGTCAATCCAACGGAGCGTGCAGCCGCGTGCCTTCCGTGATGATCCCACCACGCTGGCCCACCTCAATCGTGCCATAACGCTGCCTGAAAACTTCGGGCAATTCGCGGTCTCCTTCCGGCGACAGCCAAAGCCTCAGCAAATGGCGTCGCTCTGCCGGGTCAGGCCAGTCCACGAACCCGGTCCGGTCGTGCAGTTGCGAATGGTTGTACACGAACTGCATGTCACCCGGTTGCAGCCGCATGGAAAGACAGAGGTCGGGATCATTCGCCAGCGCATCAAACCGATCCAGCGCCTCAATGTGATCCGGTGTCAGCCGCATCGCTTCAGGAAATCGTTGCGCACTGTCAATATACTGCCTTTGGTAGAACACCGTCAGCTTACCATCGTGCCAGGAGAACGGCGGGATCGACATAAAAGGTTCCATGCCGTTTGGTACTTCCCCGCGCCGGTCGGTCGCTATGGGGTCAAACAACAATTCCACCATTTCCGGGCATTCTGACCGCATCCTATTATAGATCATCTCGGCACTGACCAGCAGCGAGTCTCCGCCCTCTTTAGCCTCGCGCAGGCACAGCAGGCCGACGATATCGGCGCTGTCGGTGTGAAATGTCTGGCGCTCATGCGTTTGATAGATCCGTGTATTAGGATCGTTCGCATCTGCACCGATGTCGCGCACATGCCCCAGAATGTGCCCCTGCGCGTTCTGCGACCGGGCCGAGCCCAGATGAGCACCGACGCCGCAGAAAATCGTGGCTGCGACCTGTTGCGTATAGTTCTGCACCGGAAGGCCACGGATCACTTCGAAACCAATCCCGTTGATCAGTTTTTCTCGCAGGCTTGCCAGATGCCGGTCAAACCGTTTTAGAGGGAAAGCGGGTTTTGTGATCTCACCGATATCTCTTTCGAGGCTCAGATAGTGACGGGCAGCTTGCTCAAGATCCTCGACGTCGTCCGCCGTCAGATCAATGATCCATTCACTCCGACGCGTACGCATGTCCTGACCGGTCCAGACAGATGGTCCCGTGAGTTCGTTCGGTAATTTAGTTGGGATAGCCATAATCCGTCCTCCACGCTCATCGAGCAGCATGATCCGTGAGGTTCGGGGATTCATCAACGGATATCGCCGAAAATGCTCTAACCGCGACACCAAGGGACCAAAAAGAAAAAACCCCGCGTCCGAAACGCGGGGGTTTGAATTCAGAAAGCCGGGCTTTCTTATTCTTCGTCTGCGGCCTCTTCGGCGGCAACGCGGGCTTTGTCAGCCGCGCCCTTGGCGTCCAGATCACGGTCAACGAATTCGATGATCGCCATCGGTGCCATGTCGCCATAGCGGAAGCCAGCTTTCAGGATGCGAACGTATCCGCCCTGACGTTCGGCGTAGCGGGGGCCTAGGATTTCGAACAGCTTTGCGACATCTTTGTCTTCTTTCAGCTGCGATGCGGCCTGACGGCGGGCGTGCAGATCGCCGCGCTTGCCCAGAGTGACCAGCTTTTCGATGATCGGGCGCAGTTCTTTTGCCTTGGGCAGAGTTGTTTTGATCTGCTCATGTTCGATGAGCGAGCCAGCCATGTTTGCAAACAGAGCCTTACGGTGCTCATGAGTACGGTTAAGGCGGCGGTAACCACGTGCGTGACGCATTTTCTAGTTCCTTCTTCAGCGTTTTGCTTTGTCTGGCCGGCGATGCGTGTCACCGGCTCTCCTTGGGGCGGAAGTGCCCGTATTGTCCCCGGAAAGCCCGGGCATTGGGGAAGACGCGCTTAGAACGCGTCTTCGAATTTCTTCGCCAGATCTTCGATGTTGTCGGGCGGCCAATCCTCGACATCCATGCCGAGGTGCAGACCCATGCCGGACAGCACTTCCTTGATCTCGTTCAGCGACTTGCGGCCGAAGTTCGGGGTGCGCAGCATCTCGGCTTCGGTCTTCTGGATCAGATCGCCGATGTAAACGATGTTGTCGTTCTTCAGGCAGTTTGCCGAACGCACCGACAGTTCCAGCTCGTCTACTTTCTTCAGCAGCAGCGGGTTGAACTCCAGACCATCGTCTTCGTCCTGACGACCAGCCGCTTCGGGCTCGTCGAAGTTGACGAAGATCGACAGCTGATCCTGCAGAATACGGGCGGCAAAGGCCAGCGCGTCTTCCGGGGTGATCGAACCATCAGTTTCGATCTTCAGGGTCAGTTTGTCATAGTCCAGAACCTGACCTTCACGAGTTGGCTGAACGTCGTAGGCAACCTTTTTGACCGGCGAATAGATCGCGTCAATCGGGATCAGACCGATAGGCGCATCTTCCGGCTTGTTCTTCTCAGCCGAAACATAGCCCTTACCGGTGTTGACGGTCAGTTCCATGAACAGGTCGGCGCCATCGTCCAAGTGACAGATGACGTGATCGCGGTTCAGAACCTCGATACCGGCGCTTTCGCTGATGTCACCTGCGGTAACAACGGCGGGACCTTTGGCATTGATCGACAGGCGCTTGGGGCCTTCGACTTCCATACGCAGGGCAACCTGCTTGAGGTTCAGGATGATGTCAGTGACGTCTTCGCGAACGCCAGCGACGCTCGAGAACTCGTGCAATACGTTGTCGATCTGGACGCTGGTGATGGCCGCACCTTGCAGCGAGCTCATCAGAACGCGGCGTAGCGCGTTGCCCAAGGTCAGACCAAAGCCACGCTCCAGCGGTTCAGCAACCAAGGTAGCCTGACGCGCTGGGTCGTTGCCCGGCTTGCCATCCAGCTGTGTCGGCTTGATCAATTCAGCCCAATTCTTATGGATCATGTAATCCCTCCATTCCTGTCCGCGCCCCATGACCAACAAGGTGCAGACGCCCGAGGTTCAAAATGACGTGCTGGGGCCGTGCGAAAACACAGCCCCAGCTCAATTCAAAATCGCTTAGACGCGGCGGCGCTTCGGCGGGCGGCAACCGTTGTGAGCAATCGGTGTCACGTCACGGATCGACGTGATGTTGAAGCCCACAGCAGCCAGCGCGCGCAGAGCCGATTCACGACCAGAGCCGGGGCCCTGAACTTCGACTTCCAGCGTCTTGACACCGTGATCCTGCGCCTTCTTGCCTGCATCTTCTGCAGCCATCTGAGCGGCGTAAGGTGTCGATTTACGCGAACCTTTGAAACCCATGGTTCCTGCCGAAGACCAGGCAATGGCGTTGCCTTGCACATCCGAGATCAGGATCTTGGTGTTGTTGAAGGTCGAATTCACGTGGGCGACGCCCGATGCGATATTCTTGCGCTCTTTTTTCTTGGTACGAGTCTTTTCGCGTGCCATCAGTCAGACCCTCCTTATTTCTTCTTACCAGCAATGGCCTTTGCGGGGCCTTTGCGGGTACGAGCATTGGTGTGGGTACGCTGACCGCGAACGGGCAGGTTACGACGGTGACGCAGACCGCGGTAGCAGCCCAGGTCCATCAGGCGCTTGACGTTCATCTGAACTTCGCGGCGCAGGTCACCTTCAACGGTGAAGTTTGCGTCGATATGTTCGCGGATGGCCAGAACTTCGGCGTCGGACAGTTCATTGACGCGACGGGTCGCGTCGATGCCTACGGCTTCGCAGATCGCTTTGGCCGAGGTGTTTCCGATACCGGTGATATATGTGAGGGCGATAGGTACCCGCTTTGCAGTCGGGATGTTTACGCCGGCAATACGTGCCACGTGTCACTTTCCTTTTTTGTTGCGGTTCCGTAGCTCCGGAACCTTTTTTCACAACACTCGATCTTGGCAGTGACGCCAGAGGATCCAGTATTATTCGAGGTGGTCGGGGCATCCGGAACGAATCCCGCATGCGGTCGTGATTCCCGTTAGGGATGGGGGTCGATATGGGCTTTTCCCGCTCAGGTCAAGGGCAGAAATGGATCAGCCGTTTCCGACGTCGACGCCACCATCCAAAACCTGCGAAATCTCGTTTTGAACGGCGCCAATTTCACCCAGGCCGTCAACCCAGGACAGGTTGCCCTTGGCATAGTAATAGCCGATCAGCATCGAGGTCTTTTTGTAGTACTCCATCAGACGGGTCTTGAGGCTTTCCTCATTATCATCTGCGCGGCGTTTGAAGTCGTTTTCCTTGCCGCAGTTGGTGCATTTTCCGTCCGCCGGGATCGGCTTGGTGACGTCATTGTAGACCTCGCCGCAGCCACCACAGGTCGAGCGTGCGGTGATCCGTTCGACCAGCGCGTCATCGTTGACTTCCATCGCGATGACCGCATCCAGCGTTTCGCCGGTGCTGTTCAGCAGATCTCCCAACGCGTCAGCCTGCGCCAGCGTGCGCGGGAAACCGTCGAAGATGAAACCGCCCTTGGCACCTTGTTCCAGTTTTTCACGGATCAGGCCGATGACGATCTCGTCGGTTACCAGTTCACCTTTGGCCATCACCTCGGCGACGCGGTTGCCCATTTCGGTCCCGCTGTCCTTGGCTTCTCGTAGCATGTCACCGGTGCTCAGTTGCACCATACCACGCGTTTCAACCAGATGACGCGCTTGCGTTCCTTTGCCCGCACCCGGCGGGCCCAACAAAATGATGTTCATCGACGAGCGGGTCCCTTCCTGCCGCGTTTCTTGCTTTTACCGCGCAGCTGGGACTTTTCGATAAGCCCTTCGTATTGATGCGCCAGCAAATGGCTCTGCACCTGCTGGATCGTGTCCATGGTCACAGAGACGATAATCAGAACCGAGGTGCCGCCGAAGTAGAACGGGATGGCGAATTGGTTCCGCAGAATTTCAGGCAGCAAACATACCAACGCCAGATAGGCCGAACCCAGAACCAGAACGCGGTTGACCACGTATTCAAGATATTCGGCGGTTTTCTTGCCGGGGCGAATGCCAGGCACAAAACCATTCTGCTTTTTCAGGTTGTCCGCAACATCATCCGGTTTGAACGAGACGTTGAAGGTGTAGAAATAGGCGAAGAACACGATCATCGACGCGAAGAACAGCAGATACAGCGGCTGGCCGGGGCCAAAATTGGCCAGCAGCCACGACATGACCGGGCCGTTCGTGGCACCCGACGAGAAGGTCGAGATCGTCACCGGCAGCAACAGCAACGAGCTGGCAAAGATCGCCGGGATAACACCCGCCGGGTTCACTTTGACCGGCAGGTGGCTGGAGCCGCCCTCGTATACCTTCATACCGGCCTGACGGCGCGGGTATTGAATGTGGATCTTACGCAGCGCGCGTTCCATGAACACCACGAAGGTAATGACCACGATAACCATGACGATCACACCGATGATCACGGCGGGGCTGATTGCACCCGAGCGACCGGACGCAAAGAACTGCGCCAGAGCGGCTGGAACCTCGGCAATGATGCCGACGAAGATGATCAGAGAAATACCGTTGCCGATGCCGCGCGCGGTGATCTGTTCACCCAGCCACATCAGGAACATCGTGCCGCCAACCAGAGTGATCATGGTCGACATGCGGAAGAAAAGCCCGGGATCGGTGGCCAGATCGCCTGATTCCAGCGAAACCGCCAGACCATAGGCCTGAACAGTGGCCAAGGCCACGGTGCCGAAACGGGTGTACTGGTTGATTTTCTTGCGCCCCTGCTCGCCCTCTTTTTTGAGCTGTTCGAGCGCGGGAACCATTGATGTCAGCAGTTGCACGATGATCGAGGCTGAAATGTAAGGCATGATGCCGAGGGCAAAGATACCCATCCGCCCCAGCGCCCCGCCAGTGAACATCGAAACCATGCCGCCGATGCCCTGTCCCGCTTGCTCCATGAACTCGCGCAGTGCTTGTCCGTCAATCCCCGGCACCGGAATGAAGGTGCCCAGACGATAGACGATCAGCAATGCAAGCGTGAACAGGATGCGGTTGCGCAGATCGGTGGCTTTACCAAGGGCAGACCAGCTTGTGTTGGCTGCCATTTGTTCTGCTGCTGATACCATAAATCGGTCTCTCTTATGAAAACACCGCCCGGAACCGTTTTCCGGCTCGGGCGGCGTCTTGGAAAACTCTGAGGTCTATGTAAGCGGGTCTTGGCCCGCTCACAAGCGCTTACTCTGCCGCAGCAGCTTTTGTGACCGTAAGTGAGCCGCCCGCTTTCTCAACTGCTTCAACAGCAGCTTTCGAAGCACCGGTGACTTCCAGGTTCAATTTGGCGCTGATTTCGCCTTTGGCCAGAACGCGGATACCGTCCAGCTTGCGACGAACCAGACCGGAGGCAACCAGTGCATCCTCGGTGATCGCAGCTTTGGCGTCCAGTTTGCCGGCGTCGACGAATTTCTGGATCAGGCCCAGGTTGATAACGGCGAATGCCTTGCGGTTCGGCTTGTTGAAGCCACGCTTGGGCAGACGCTGGTACAAAGGCATCTGACCGCCTTCATAGCCATTGATGGCCACACCCGAACGGGATTTCTGGCCTTTGATACCACGGCCACCCATTTTACCTTTGCCGGAACCCGGACCACGGCCAACGCGGGTGCGTTTCGGTGTGGCGCCAGGATTGTCGCGCAATTCGTTCAGTTTCATTTCGCTTCTCCTAAGCCGGAAATGACCCGCGAAGCGTGATGGGTCAGACACGGCATTTCTTGGTTTTGATTCGTATGGCGCAAAGCCACCGCAGGCGTATAGGACTGTTGGGACAAGTTGGCAAGCCCGCAGCCCTTCTACGTCATTCGTCAGACACGTCGGCAAGGTCTTCCGTTGCGGCTTTTTTCTGCAAGGGTGCTGCGTGCGGGTCGATCCCATGCTTTTCGACCAGCCGGCCAACCATGCTTTCCGGATGTGGGATTCCGTTGAACCGATTGAGTATGAACGAACGCATGCGACGGCCATAGAAATGGATCGACATGGTGTTCTCAGTGAGGAATCGCTCAGCATTGCCGTTGGAACGCACCATAGTTCGTCGGTCCTTGTACGTTACAGGGTACAAAACTTCTTGCGGCTGAGAAAACCGATCTTCGTTGTTTTGTCGCAAAAGCCAAGTCAAAGCGCGAGGCCCCCACACTCCCCAGAGCATGTCTCCGGCATGTTTCTGATTACCTTCAAGCGCATCCTGGATAAGATTGTGCCTCGCCTTCACGGGCAGCCACGGCGGGATCCGGTAGGGGTTTTCTGTATAGTCAATCAAATCATAAAGGGTTGGGCTATCTGTCGGAAGCCTCAGAACACCATTGTTGATTTCATGCGCGGCAAGGCGGCCGTGGAAATGGCCATTGCCAGTTTTGAATGGCTTGACGCAATATGCATCCGTGTCGGCCCAGATCATGTCCTCTCGCTGCGCCAGCATACGATACCGGAACTTATCGGCATGAACAGCAGGGCTGCCGGTTCGGGTATGTGTTATGATATTGTCATCCGACAAAACTTCGCGTGCGTCTCGCTGTTCTGCGCCTTCGGGGATATTTGGAACAACGCCATATGTGTACAGACACACATGTTGACCGACATCGAGAAACGATTTGATGCACAACTGCTCTAGAAAGCTGAGAGGGCCTTCAATCCAAAGCATGCCAACCTGATACTCTTTCACCGGATCTGGCCCTTCGTTTTGTTCTTAGTTGCGGCACCGACAGGTGCACTGTCGCGTGTTTGGCCGATTTCCAGTTACGCTGCAACGTTTCGGGTCAAAATTCCCGATCACTGTGCCAAGAGCACCCCGGAATCAAAAGAGACGCCCTCAGGCGTCTCTTGGTCAGGTTGTCGGTAAGGTCACGAACAGTAAACGTGGTCCCGAGCGATGTCCTTAATATCGCAGCGGCGGACTCCGATGTCGTCCAGTTCACGATCTGTCAGACTCTGCAATTCAGAATAAGTCTGATCATACTGAACACGCAGGGCATTTGCCTCTTTAACGCGCTGGAAAAAGTTCGCGATGCGGGCGCTCAGGCCAAAGCCGTCGCGGGAATATGTTGCTGTATGTGCCATAGTTTATTTCCTTTCTCTGCCCGGGGCGAATTCCCCGGATACTGTTTGCGTTCCTTGTTTGGACAGGGCTGAGATAGGTCCAGGCGATATCGCTAACAACCGAAGATTCGGTCTAGCCGTTATGCATCTATTGAATAGCTGAGCAGCAGGGATCGATGCTGCGAGACCGATAGCATGCGATGAAACGGCGGCTACGGTTAAAGCCTGATCCAGCTACTTTCCCGCACGTCTTCTGCGAGCAGTCATCGCCCAGCCGTCGCGTATACTCAGCCCCATCAGCGTCAGGTTGGCTGCCCCCGCGAGCAACTCAACGACCTGCACAGAGTAAAAGCTGGCATCGAAGTCCCCTGCGTTTGCTTTTGAGCTGAGATAGATTGCGGCGGGAACAAGGATCAACAGGCCGTTCATCGCGATGATCGGCATTCGCTTCTTCTTGGCAAGCGCCCGCGCGTCCTTGCGTCGACGCCCAAGGGACATGCCGGATGCACCCACGATCACCATCGCGGGCACTAGGATAAACAGCCCACTGACGATCATGGACTTTACGGCCGCGACAGTGGCATGGGTCGCAAAGAACTCGCTGTACAAAGTGGATGTCCAGAACATGAATATTGTCAGGAATCCTATTATACCGGCGATGGGGTGAATTGATTTTATCATGTGCCTACTCCGCTTTTGGCATCAGGCGACGCAGTGGTTTTCGACTGTGAGTTTTCTTAGAAGATGTGGACGTGCCACGGCGCTTTCGGGATAGTCTGCAATTCGACGCTGGAACTCTGGATGGGTGAAGGCGTCGCGAAAGCTTTTGACGTCCTGCCAGATCGCATAATTCACGAAGGTCGAGCTGCCAGCGATCCCCTGATGAAGCTGGGTCGAGATGTATCCCGGCTGGAACTTCATGAAGTCCGCATCGTGTGCCCAGGCCTTCAACAGCGCCTCTTCGTCTTTCGCGTCCACCGTAAAAACGTTGATCAGCACCACGGGGCCTTCCTCGGCCTGCATCTGATCAGCCAGTGTGACGACCTTATCCATCTCTTCGATATGAGCCATTTCCATTCCTCTTCATTCACTTGTATAGCTTGCTATATATTATTGCATAGCTTGCTATTCAAGTGTAAATCTCAAGCATGGATTTCGAAAAAGAGAACTCGGCCGGATATCTGGTCAATCACATGGCGCGATTGTTCGCGAAAGAGCTGCAACACCACATTGCGCCTTTGGGCATCGTTGTTGGACAGTTCCCAGTCTTACTGGAGCTTTGGCTCAAAGACGGAGTCACCCAAAAGGATCTGCTGGCCAAGATTGACGTCGAACAGGCGACCCTGGCCAACACGCTCAACCGTATGGAGCGCGACGGCTTGATCAAAAGAACGAAAAACCCCGCTGACGCCAGGGCTCAGTTGATCTGGTTAACCGAAAAGGCCGTCGCGCTTAGAAACAGCGCCTATGAGTCGGCCCAGAACGTGAATTCCCAAGCCTTGCAAGTTCTGACTGAGCCTGAGCGGGCGCAGTTCATGGATTTTATGCGGCGGGTAATAAGCGGAATACGTACAAGTTGAACTAAAACCACATCGGGTGAGGCGACAGTCAACACTGCCCTTAGACAAAAAAACGCCCCCGAACTGATCGGAGGCGTTTCTAGCTCTTAGAAGCAAGGCGCTTAGCCGCGCTCTTCGATGATCTCAACCAGATGCGGGATCTTGTTGACCATGCCGCGCACCGAGGGGGTATCCTCAAGCTCGCGGGTTTTGTGCATCTTGTTCAGGCCCAGGCCGATCAGAGTTGCGCGCTGTTCAGCGGGGCGACGGATCGGGGAACCGATTTGCTTGACGACGATGGTTTTTGCCATGGGTCGCTCTCCTTATGCTTCTGCTTCAGCAGCAGCTGGTGCTTCGTCCCGCTTGGGCAGGATGTCAGCAACCTTTTTGCCACGACGCTGGGCAACCGAACGCGGGCTCTGCTCTTTCTGCAGGCCGTTGATGGTGGCGCGGATCATGTTGTACGGGTTCTGCGAGCCCAGCGACTTGGACACAACGTCCTTCACGCCCAGCATTTCGAACACGGCACGCATCGGACCACCGGCGATGATACCGGTACCTTCAGGTGCGCTGCGCATAACCACTTTACCGGCGCCATGACGGCCTTCGATGTCGTGGTGCAGGGTACGACCTTCGCGCAGTTGCACGCGGATCATCTGACGCTTGGCTTGTTCAGTCGCTTTGCGGATGGCTTCAGGTACTTCTTTCGCTTTACCTTTGCCAAAGCCTACGCGGCCTTTCTGATCGCCTACGACCACCAGAGCGGCGAAGCCAAAGCGCTTACCACCTTTTACGGTTTTCGATACGCGGTTGATCGCAACCAGACGATCTGCGAATTCCGGAGTTTCGTCGCGGTCACGTCCACGGCCCCGGCGGTTATCACGTTCTGCCATTTTGGCATCCCTTTTCTTTGGTGACGCTTGCGGCGTCGTTTGTTCAATCCAAGTGGGCCCCGGCATTGCCAAGGCCCCCGGATCATCGGGGCGGATCGAAACCCGCCCGCAAGTCTTAGATCTTCAGACCACCTTCACGCGCAGCGTCGGCGACAGCCTTCACTTTGCCGTGGAACAGGAAGCCGCCACGATCGAAATAGGCCTCTTCGACGCCTGCCTTCTTGGCACGCTCGGCGATGGCCGCGCCCACTTTGGTGGCCGCTTCGACGTTGTTCTTGCCAACAACACCCAGATCTTTTTCCAGGGTTGAGGCCGAGGCCAGGGTCACGCCACGTACGTCGTCGATCAACTGAACAGAGATGTTCTTGTTCGAACGGTGTACGGACAAACGCGGACGACCCGCGTTGACCTTGCGAAGTTTGTTCCGAACGCGCAGGCGGCGCTTCAGAAACAGGGTTCTTTTGCTGTTTGCCATTGTTTGCGTCCTTACTTCTTCTTGCCTTCTTTGCGGAAGATGAACTCGCCCTTATAGCGGATGCCTTTGCCCTTATAGGGCTCGGGACGGCGCCATTCACGGATTTTCGCCGCGACTTCGCCCACCTGCTGCTGGTCGTTACCTTCCACAATGATCACGGTCTGCTTCGGCGCGGTGATGGTGACACCTTCCGGAGCAACGAAATCAACGTCATGGCTGTAGCCCAGGTTCAATTTCAGGGTATTGCCCTGCATCTGAGCCCGGTAACCAACACCCTGGATCTCCAGCTCTTTCTTGAAGCCTTCGGTCACACCGGTCACCAAGTTTGCGACCATTGTGCGGCTCATGCCCCACTGCTGGCGCGCGCGCTTGGACATACCGCGAGGGTTGATCTGAACCACGTTATCTTCGACCGACAGCGTAACGTCGTCGGTCGCAGTGAAGCTGCGGGCGCCTTTCGGGCCTTTGACTTCGATGGTCTGGCCGGAAACCGAGGCAGTTACGCCGCTGGGCAATTCGACCGGACGTTTACCAATACGAGACATTGACAGACCTCCTTAGAAGACGGTGCAGAGCACTTCGCCACCAACATTGTTGGAGCGTGCGTTCTGGTCCGACATCACACCTTTCGGAGTGCTGACAATCGACACACCCAGACCCTGACGGACCTGCGGGATGTCATTGACGCCCATGTATACGCGACGACCGGGCTTCGAGACCCGCTTCAGTTCGCGAATGACAGGGGTGCCTTCGTAGTATTTCAGGCTGATTTCGATGGCCGGATGACCGTTTTCACCGGTCGTCGCTTCGTAGCCACGGATGTAACCTTCGTCCGCCAGCACGTCCAGAACCCAACCACGCAGCTTGGAAGCCGGGGTGGAAACGGTGGACTTGCCACGCATTTGCGCGTTGCGGATGCGGGTGAGCATATCGCCGATAGGATCGTTCATATCATTCTCTCCCTTACCAGCTCGATTTCACCATGCCGGGGATCTGACCAGCAGAACCCAGCTCGCGCAGCGCGATACGGCTGACCTTCAGCTTACGGTAGTAAGCGTGGGGACGACCGGTCAGCTGACAGCGGTTGTGCAGACGAGTAGCCGAGCTGTTGCGCGGCAGTTTCGCCAGTTTCAGACGCGCTTTGAAGCGCTCTTCCATCGGCTTGCTCTCGTCATTCGCGATTTCTTTCAGCTCGGCACGCTTTGCGGCATATTTGGCCACCAGGCGTTCGCGCTTCTTCTCGCGTTCGATCATTGCTTTTTTAGCCATGTCTCAATCCTCCCGGCGCTTACGCGTTGAACGGCATGTTGAAAGCTTTCAACAGTGCCTTTGCTTCAGCGTCGGTTTTCGCTGTGGTGGCAATTACGATGTCCATGCCCCAGACTTCGTCAACTTTGTCGAAGTCGATTTCCGGGAACACGATGTGCTCTTTCATGCCCATGGCAAAATTGCCCTGACCATCGAAAGACGGCTTCACGCCGCGGAAGTCACGAATACGTGGCATCGCGATGGTGATCAGACGATCCAGGAATTCGTACATCCGGTCACCGCGCAGGGTCACTTTCGCACCCAGCGGCATGTCTTCACGGACGCGGAAGCCAGCGATCGACTTCTTCGCCTTGGTGGAAACAGCCTGTTGACCAGCAATCGCAGTCAGATCCTCGACAGCAGCTTTCGCTTTCTTCGAGTCTTTAACCGCTTCGGCACCACAACCGATGTTCAGAACGATTTTGTCCAGCTTGGGCAGCTGCATGTCGTTCTTGTAGCCGAACTCTTCTTTCAGAGCGGCACGGATGGTTTCAGCGTACTGAGCTTTCAGACGCGGGGTATAGTTTGCGGTATCAAGCATCGATCACGTCCCCCGTGGTCTTGGCGAAGCGCACTTTCTTGTCACCTTCCATGCGGAAGCCAACGCGAGTTGCTTTGCCGTTCTTGTCCAGCAGAGCCAGGTTCGACAACTCGATCGGGTTTGCCTGAGGCAGACGACCACCCTGAGAGTTCTGGGTCTGGCGAGTGGCACGGATGGCGATGTTGATACCGTCAACAACAGCTTTTCCGGCAGATGGGTTAACCGAGGTGATAGTTCCCTCTTTACCCTTGTCCTTGCCGGCCAGCACGACGACCTTGTCGCCTTTGCGGAGTTTAGCAGCCATGATTACAGCACCTCCGGAGCGAGCGAGATGATTTTCATGAAGTTCTTGCCACGCAGTTCACGAACAACCGGGCCAAAGATACGCGTACCTACGGGCTCGTTGTTGTTGTTCAGGATGACGGCGGCGTTGCGATCAAAACGGATCGCGGTGCCGTCTTCGCGACGGACTTCTTTGGCGGTGCGTACGACGACGGCCTTACGGACGTCACCTTTCTTTACGCGGCCGCGCGGGATGGCTTCCTTCACCGAGACGACAATGATGTCGCCGACGGAGGCGTATTTACGCTTGGAACCACCCAGGACCTTGATGCACTGAACTCGGCGTGCGCCGGAGTTGTCAGCGACATCCAGATTGGTCTGCATCTGGATCATGTGGTTTCTCCCGACCTGTGGGGGCTGGTCTGGTTAGATCCCCCAGGGTTTCGACAAATGGAAAAATCCTGAAAGCTTACGCTTCCAGAACTTCCCAACGTTTCGTCTTCGATTTCGGCGCGCATTCGATGATGCGAACAGAGTCACCGACCTTGAAGGCGTTCTTTTCATCGTGAGCCCGGTATTTCTTGGACTTACGGATGGTTTTCTTCAGAACCGGATGCGTAAAGCGGCGCTCGACGGACACGGTTACGGTTTGTGCGTTGGCATCGCTGGTTACGGTGCCGGACAGGATACGCTTGGGCATAGGATTACTCCTCCGATGCCGCAGCAGCGGCCTTTTCGTTCAGAATGGTTTTGACGCGGGCAGCGTTGCGGCGGGCCGCTTTGATGCCGGCGGTGCTTTCCAGCTGACCGGTTGCCTGTTGAAAGCGCAGGTTAAAGCTTTCTTTCTTCAGGTTGGCCAGTTCCTCGCGGAGCTGGTCCGGGGTCTTGTCACGCAGTTCTTGGGCGTTCATCGCCTTTTCCTTTGCTCAAAACACCAGAAGGCCCCTTACAGGGTCACCTTTGACCTGGTGGATGAATGATAGACATACGAATCCCCCGACTCGGCCGGGGGAACGCAAGATGCCGCTCTATAGGGGAGTCGCTGGTGGGTGGCAAGGGAAACTTTGGGAAGACACAAGCAGCTACTCTAAGCACGCTATTCCTTGCTTACTTAACTAAGCCCAAATGTCGTGCGATGGTGGCGCTGTCGTAATAGTCTCTTCCCTCAACAACCATGCCACCTTTCACCCGCATCACCGAGCAATAACGCACTTCGTATCGCTTTCCGGTCGGTTCGAATTCACCAAGGCTTGAATGCAGCACACCTGTATGAGTGCCGGTGTTGTGGAACTCGACGATAGCCCATTCACCGCAATCGCTGACGATCACATTGTCAACGATGCATTCTCCATCTGGGAATGCCAGTCGCCAGCGCTCGTAGTCCTCTTTGTATGCTAACTTGCCAAGTTGTTTTTCTTCACGAGCAACATCCTCAAACTGGCAATCTTCGGCAATTACCTCGGCTCCGCGATCAGGATCGCGCATACCCCAACTCTCGTGGAATTGGCGAACCACTCGTTCAGCTTCTTTCACAGCAAACACCCCCCATGATCCAAGGAGCATACAAGATACTATATGAGCTGGCTCCAGATTTTCTCAGATTGTGTTACTGACCATTCCAATCGAAGGTGTGTGGCAACTCAGTCAAAAATCTAGCTAGGTCTAAATTGAAACGAAAAACGCGGCCTCGTTTGCACGAGACCGCGTCTTCAACTGTCTAAGTCTAAGTGACTTACGCCAGAGCGATGTTCACAGCCGACTCGCGACCGTCACGGCCGGGCTCGATGTCGAATGTTACTTTCTGGTCGTCAGCCAGGCCGGTCAGACCCGAGCGCTCAACAGCAGAGATGTGTACAAACACGTCTTTGCCACCGGTCTCCGGTGCGATGAAGCCAAAACCTTTAGTTGTGTTGAACCATTTTACGGTGCCATTGGCCATATCCGTAGTCTCCTATTAAATTGCTGTCCGCGGAATTGCGACAGCGCGGCGTTGTAGGTCTGGATCGAGAGACTGAACGCCGAAGATTCGGGAGACAGTGGTCGAAAAAGAAAAACGTAAGCGTGCCTCACATGGTTCATGACGACACATATTGCAAGGTTTTTCGACAACTCGAAGTGAAAAGTGATTGGCGGGGGCGTCGCCCATTCGTCCCGCAATCGCTACATTAGTACAATTGCTGTGTCGTGACCCGGGGTTCACTCCCACTTATAGTTAAAGCTGACACTGATCCGCTCATCCTCGGCCATATTCATCGGCACCTCATGGCGCAGCCAGCTTTCCCACAGCAGGACATCCCCCACCTGCGGCTTCATATAGATGAACGGCTGCAAATCCCGCCGCCCGCCCTTTAGCCGCGTCGGTGCCGCCATCATGCGGGCCGAGCGGGGGTCCTCCAGTTTCAGCGCGCTCGCCCCTTCGGGCATCGCCACATAGGTCGTGCCGGAAATCACGCTGTGCGGGTGCAGGTGGCTGGAGTGCATTCCGCCTTCAGGGAGAATGTTGATCCACAGGTCTTCGAGCTTTAATTCACCCTCGCCCAGATCGAACTCCAGATCCTTGGCAAAGGCTGCCACATGCTGATCCAACGCCTTGACCAGATCGGCAAAGATCGGGAACCGCCAGGGCAGATCGGTCAGCGAGGCATAGCTGGTGTAGCCGGGATAGCCGTTTTCTTCGCACCATTCCTGCCCGGCCTCATCATCCTCGGCGATGACAAGACAAGAGTTTTCCATTTCCTCGGGATCGATCTTGGGATCGAATTCGGAAAGTGCTGCGCGATAAAGACGAGTAACGAAGAGTGATTCAATCTGTGCCATGGGCCGGGCATAGCCCAAGCCCTGACCCAAGACCAGCCCCGACCAGCCTTCAGTTTTTGACCGGTCCCGAACCGCAGCGCGGGATCGGGCGTCCGCCATCTGCGTAGGCCAGACACATGACGATCTCGTCCGGTTTCGGCGCATCCGGAATATTCAAAGTCATGGTATCGAAATGGTCAAAGGACCACGGGTTGTCCTTGTGCCCAAGCGGCAGATCGATTGAACATCCCGGTGCCCCGAGCTTGGCATTAGACGGAATGACAGCTTCGCCCCCACCCGCTGTAGCACGCATAGGAGCGCCAAGTTTCGGGTGGATCAGTGCGCCGCCTTGTTCGAGATCGCCATTCGCGCCAACAATCGCTGCTTTACCATACGAAATCGGAGAACCGTCGAGTTGAGAAACAGCCTCGGCCGCGAGGTCAGCGCCGAGCGCACCACCTATTTCAAACAGCTCGGACAAGTCTTCCGAAAATTTACCGGCGAGTGGGTTCTGTATGACTGCCAAAGCTGCAACCCGGCAGACCGGAGCACATAGTTGCCCCAATTGGTCGGTGGTTATAATCTCTTTGATGAATACCTTCTTGCGCAGCTGAAACATATGACCCTCCCATTCACAATTGTCAGCCTATGGGGGCCATGGACAATCGTCGACTTCTTTCACGAAACGATGGGATGGATCACAATAGGCTGACGAAAAAGAAAACCCCCGCCGGCGTCCCGACGGGGGTTAACTTGTTACGAAGGGCTTTCGCCCAATCGCTTACCAGTCTTCGCGGATCACTACGCGGGTCTTGATCGGCAGCTTCATCGCGGCCAGGCGCAGGGCCTCACGGGCGATGTCGTCATTGACGCCGTCGATCTCGAACATCACGCGGCCAGGCTTGACTTTGCATGCCCAGCGGTCGACCGAACCTTTACCTTTACCCATACGAACTTCGATCGGCTTTGCAGTGACCGGAGTGTCGGGGAAGATGCGGATCCAGACACGGCCCTGACGCTTCATGTGACGCGTCATGGCACGACGTGCAGCTTCGATCTGGCGTGCAGTTACACGCTCAGGCTCAAGAGCTTTCAGACCATAGGTGCCAAAGTTCAGATCAGAGCCGCCTTTGGCTTCACCCTTGATCCGGCCTTTGTGCATCTTGCGGAATTTAGTACGCTTTGGTTGAAGCATATCTTTCCCTCCTTAGCGACGACCGCCACCAGCACCACGAGGTGCAGGGCCGTCCTGGAGTTCCTGTGCTTTACGGTCACGTGCCTGCGGATCGTGCTCCATGATCTCACCTTTGAAGATCCAGACCTTGATCCCGATGATCCCGTAGGGGGTCATCGCTTCGGCTTGTGCGTAATCGATGTCGGCGCGCAGCGTGTGCAGAGGCACACGGCCTTCGCGGTACCACTCGGTCCGTGCGATTTCAGCGCCGCCCAGACGGCCAGCGACGTTCACCCGGATACCCAGAGAGCCCATGCGCATGGCGTTCTGAACCGAGCGCTTCATTGCGCGACGGAACGAAACACGACGTTCCAGCTGCTGAGCAATGGACTCGGCAACCAGCTGCGCGTCAAGCTCGGGCTTGCGCACTTCGACGATGTTCAGGTGAAGTTCGCTGTCGGTCATGTGAGCAAGCTTTTTGCGCAGAACTTCAATGTCTGCGCCTTTCTTGCCGATGATGACGCCGGGACGTGCAGTGTGGATCGTAACGCGGCACTTCTTGTGCGGACGTTCGATGATCACACGGGCAATACCGGCCTGCTTGCACTCTTTGTTGATGAACTCACGGATCTTGAGGTCTTCCAGCAGAAGATCACCGTAGTCCTTGGTGTCGGCGTACCAGCGGCTGTCCCAGGTGCGGTTCACCTGCAGGCGCATGCCGATCGGATTTACTTTATGACCCATTAGGCTTGCTCCTCAACTTGACGCACCTTGATGGTGATCTCCGAGAACGGCTTCATAATCTTGCCGAACCGACCACGGGCACGCGGGCGACCGCGCTTCATGACCAGGTTCTTGCCAACCCATGCTTCGGCGACGATCAGCTCGTCAACGTCCAGGTTGTGGTTGTTCTCGGCGTTGGCGATTGCGGACTGCAGGCACTTCTTGACGTCCTGCGCGACACGCTTGTTCGAGAAAGTCAGGTCGGTCAGAGCCTTCTCGACTTTCTTGCCGCGGATCATTTGCGCAACCAGGTTCAGTTTCTGCGGGCTAGTGCGAAGCATGCGCGTTTTCGCCATTGCTTCGTTTTCAGCCACGCGGCGGGGGTTCTTTTCCTTGCCCATGACTTACTTCCGCTTCGCTTTTTTGTCAGCGGCGTGACCGTAATAGGTACGAGTTGGCGAATACTCACCGAACTTCTGACCGATCATGTCTTCCGAGACGTTGACGGGGATATGCTTATGGCCGTTGTACACACCAAAGGTCAGACCCACGAACTGGGGCAGAATGGTGGAACGACGCGACCAAATCTTGATGACTTCGTTGCGGCCCGACTCGCGCGCTGCTTCGGCTTTTTTCAGCACGTAAGCATCGACGAAAGGACCCTTCCAAACAGAGCGAGACATAGATTAACGTCCCTTCTTCTTGGCGTGCCGCGAGCGGATGATCAGCTTCTGGGACGCTTTGTTCTTGTTGCGGGTACGCTTACCCTTGGTGTCCTTACCCCACGGTGTAACCGGTGTACGGCCACCCGAGGTACGACCTTCACCACCACCGTGCGGGTGATCGATCGGGTTCATTGCAACACCACGAACCGACGGACGAACGCCTTTGTGGCGCATACGACCGGCTTTACCGAGGTTCTGGTTCGAGTTGTCGGGGTTGGACACGGCACCAACGGTGGCCATGCATTCCTGACGGACCATGCGCAGCTCGCCCGAGCTCAGACGGATCTGAGCGTAGCCGCCATCGCGACCAACGAACTGAGCGTAAGTACCAGCCGCACGTGCGATCTGACCGCCTTTACCAGGCTTCATCTCGATGTTGTGGACGATGGTACCGATGGGCATGCCTGAGAACGGCATTGCGTTGCCCGGCTTGATGTCAGCCTTGGCGGATGCCACGACTTTGTCACCAACAGCCAGACGCTGCGGAGCCAGGATATATGCCTGCTCGCCGTCTTCGTATTTTACCAGTGCGATGAATGCGGTCCGGTTCGGGTCATATTCGATCCGTTCGACGGTTGCCGCGACATCAAATTTATTCCGTTTGAAGTCAACGATCCGGTAGAGACGCTTTGCGCCACCGCCGCGGCGGCGTGAAGTGATCCGTCCGGTGTTGTTCCGGCCGCCCGATTTGGTCAAACCCTCAGTGAGAGACTTGACCGGACGTCCTTTCCAAAGCTCCGAACGGTCGATCAGCACCAGCCCGCGCTGGCCCGGCGTCGTCGGCTTGTACGACTTGAGTGCCATGCTTTCTGTCTTCCGTTTAGCAAGTGCGGGGATTTCCCCGCTATGTGATAGGCCCCCGTAGGTGCCAAAGTTATAGGGCCCCGAAGGTCCCCGGTTTCAAATATCATAGGCCCCGGAACGAATCCGAGGCCGCAAGATTGGGTGCATTTAGCAGTGTTGGGGATGGGTGTCTACAGAAATCAAAAACATTATGTATGTGTCTCACTCCCCCTTTATTCCCTGATCGAAAGAGCGCCTTTAGAACCTCTTGTTGGTTCGTATACCAATTAGCGTTTTTTAGTGAGAAATTCATGCCTCAGGAGTGTTTCGCTTGCTGAATCGTACGAGCTTTGGGGCGTGTACACAGACCGGCGCGCGCTTACAAATACAAGAAACAACCTGACCCGCATTTCTAGATCGGCACCCTCAAATCCAATAGCCTCAAAAACCCCCTTCACAAACTCATATCGCCTGCGATCGACTTCTTTCAGGGCTTCGGCCACAACGGGGTCCTGAGCCGCCCAAGATCGGAAAGCGATATCAAATTGATCAAGTCCTTCAGACTCGACATATTGCGTTAACGACAACAGGCGCTCTGACGGTGAAGCCTCGGACGTATTGACATCGTTGATGACCGACTCCGTAAACTCCTTGGACCAGTAGTCGATCAGCGCCCGAACAAACTCATCACGGTTTTTGAAGTGGTGATAGAAACTGCCCTTCGTCACGCCAAGGTTTTTGACGAGAGAGTCGATTCGCAGCCGCGCACCTCCCTCAGTTGCAAGGACATTAAGGGCTGTTTCTAACCATCTTTCGCGGTCATATCGAGGAAGAGGCGGTGATTTTTGAGTGTCGCGCATGCCTTGTTTTTAAGCCAAAATTGCGTTCCGTCAAGACATACATACCAAAAAGTACTTTACAGACTATTAGGTATGGAGCATACCATAAGGTACCCGATATACATATTCGAATGGATAGGGTTTTCAGACCTCAAGGGGGATGTACGATGCCTAAGAAACTTTTATCAGCAACGCTCGCGACAGCTTGCGTCATTGCAGCAACTGCAACTGCGCAAACCTGGGAAGAAAATCTTGCGGCCGGTGCTGCAACAACAGAGCAGAACCATCTCAACGTGCCGTTCACGCAAATGAAGAATATGAAGACGGCCTTCAGTTCGCCCGGAAACTGGCCAATATTTGAGAACCGAGGGCCACTAGATCGCTCGCCTACCGACAAGCCGTCCAAAGTTCTGGTCATGGGAAGCGGCGACCCGAATCCCAACCCCTATCGTTATGGCCCGGCTCTGGCGGTAATTGTAAACGACTATCCCTATTTCATTGACGCTGGAGAAGGCTGGTGGCGCGCGCTGGGTAAATCGGTTCAGTCTCAGGACGCAATGGATCTGGCAACGATCATGAACGTCCCGAACATCAAATACATGTTCCTGACCCACCTGCACGAAGATCATACCGTTGGATTGCCGTCTTTCATTTTGAATCCGTTCAAATTCGGGTCGAACCTGGCCGTCGTCGACAAGAAAGTTTACGGCCCCGCCGGTGTCGACGAGATGATGGCCAGCATCAACGACGCATGGCGAATTGACCGCAACGAAATGGCACAAGGATCGACAGTGCAGAAATTTGACGGCGCAACCGCAGTTGGGGTGCCAGTCTGGCCACATGTTGACGTCAACGGACGTAAGATTTTCGAAGATGACAATGTTCTGGTCGAAGCCTTCCCAACAGCGCACGGGTTTTTAGAGAATACCCACGCCTACAGGTTTACGACCAAACCCGACGGCCGTGTTCTCGTCTTTGGCGGTGACGGGCACTACTCGGAAGGCCTGGTGAATGCAGCCAAAGATGCTGACTTGCTATTTATCGAGGGCATTACCCGCAAGAATATCAAGTACGCACCTTGGGGCGGTGACTCCGAGGAAGAAAAAGTGAAGGTCATCGGCGCCTACCACATGTTCCCCAGCGACATGAAGAAGTTACAAGATGACAGCGGCGTCAAAGGAATCGTCATGGTTCATGTTCAGAACTACAACAGCCCTGAAGACTTTGACCGGCTCAGCGTTCTGCAAGAGATGATCGACGAAGGCGTGGTCAACATCCTGCAGGCTTCGGACGGCGACCTCTACTAAACACGATCAGCGTGCCAAAAACAGCTTGGTACCAATCCTCACAAAGTAAGGCCCCTGCTAGCGCTGGGGCCTTTGTCGCTCCCAAAACGAATCGACCTGAGACCGCTGGACACGTCGATGTGTGCTCCCCTCTTCGAGGGGCACATATCTATTTGAAGTCTTTCCGCTTGCCCAACCGGCCTCGCACAATCACTTCTTGTCGCGCGCGGCCTTCTCTTCTTTGGTCAGTTTGGCGTTCCAGACATTCTTGCTCAAACCCAGCTCTGCAGGCGCGGGTTTGGTCTTGCCGACGCTGACTTTGCCTCCTTTATCCAGGAACTCCTGAATAAGGGCCTCATCTGTTGTTTCTTTGGGGACATGTTTCATACATGTATGCCTATCTGCTCTGTGCACTCGAAGCAACGGCAGCTTCACAGAGCTAATCTGACAGAGCAGGTTCAGAACAGACATTCAAATAGCAAAAGACCCCCGCTTGCGTGGGGGCTTTCATCTTTTTCCAAGGCAGTTGTGATCGGAGGCCGGTGGGCACGTGGATGGTGTTACCCTCTTCCAGGGTCACCTGTGCTTGCTTGACGCTTTCCCGTTGTGTTCCACCCAGCGGAACACCCCTCACCCATACAGCGCACGCGCCTCAGCGAAGGACAACAAACGGCGGTTATTTTCGTCCCACAGGTGCAACCGCGCGTTGGCGAGGCTCTCACGGATGGTCATCTTGTTGCTGTTGGCCAGCTCATCATGGTCGCGCAGCACTTCGGTCAGGCGATAGAACGGGATGCGGCTGTACAGGTGGTGCACGTGGTGAATGCCGATATTGGCGCTGAACCACTGCAGCACGGATGGCAGGATGTAATGCGAGCTGCCGTGCAAGGCAGCCTCATGCAGTTGCCAGTCCTTATCAGCGTCCCAATGCGTATCCTCGAACTGGTGTTGTACGTAAAACAGCCACACGCCCGCGGTCGCGGCAATCAGGGTTGAGGGCAGAAAGATCAGCAGCACCGGCATCAGGCCGCCAAAATAGTATACGGCCACGAGCGCAGCCAGAATGGCAAGGTTGGTGCTCATCGCGCTGACCCAAAACCTGACGCTGCCCGTCAAACCCAGCGGGAGGCGGTTCTGGAACAGAAACAGGTAGCCGGGGCCAAGGACAAACAGTGTAATGGGGTTGCGATAAACCCGATACCAGAACCGGTTCATGGGCGTCTTTGACCGGTACTCGGCGACTGTCAAAGTATGGATATCGCCCATTCCGCGTTTATCCAAATTGCCCGAGCTGTTGTGATGGTTGGAATGCGTGCGGCGCCAGACGTCATACGGCGTCAGGGTCAAGACACCGATGACCCGCCCAACCCAGTCGCTGACCGACCGGTTCTTGAAGAACGCTCCGTGCCCACAATCATGCTGGATCGCAAACAGGCGCAGCAGGAAGGCCGCGTTGAGAACGGCAATCGCAAAAGCCAACCAATAGCTGACCGAAAGCGACATCCAGGACAGCGCCCATAGCACGAAAAAGGGGACAATGCTGATACCCAGCTCAAATGAGCTGCGCCACTGGTTCGGCTCGCGGTATTTGGCAAGTGTCGTAACCCAATCCCGCGCGGCGGTCACATCCGGTTTGTCCGGGGTCGAGAGATAGGGTTTTGTCATACGCCTGCCATGTCACTTACGTTTGTAGAAACCGCATAGACTACCGTTCCGGCATAGCAAGCGAATTCTGGCTGAGGCGATTGTGTCGCGCTCATTTTCTCTGATTTTGTTGCTCAAGAAAACCTCCGCCTTCGCGGGGGCCCTCAGGCTTATCCATTGATGGATCCGATCACAGATAGGTGCTCGCGTCGATGGTGTAACCCTCTGCCTAGATCAAAAGTGCTTTTTTGTCCCTTTTCCGGCGACCCAACTGGCCATGGAACCGCCTGACCTTAAACCTCGCTCTGAAACACATATCGTGAAACATGGCGATAGGTTTGACCCCTGCGCAGTACCGTACTGGGAAACCCTTGCTGATTGATTGAATCGGGCCAGACCTGTGGTTCTAACGCAACGCCGGAATAGGGTCCGTAGGACTGGCCACCCAAGCCAACGCGTGGACCTTCATCAAAAGACACACCGGAATAGACCTGCAAACCCGGCTCGGTCGTCTCGAGCTGCATCGTAAGACCCGATGACGAGCCGGTCAGCGTCGCCACCGTACGGCAGGGCATTCGCTGATCGGACAGGCAGAAATTGTGGTCATATGCCCAACCGCCCAAAGGTCGCGGTGACCGCAGGTCAAAGCGCGTGCCCGCAACGCTGAGCGCTTCGCCTGTGGGAATGAGGTCCCCGTCAACAGGGGTGTAGTGTTCTGCGCGCAGCATTAGTTCGTGCTTGCGGATGTCTGCGCCACCGTCGAGGTTGAAATAGATATGCGGGGTCAGGTTGCAGAGGCTTGCCGACGTTGTCCGCGCTTCCATTTCGATGCTTAATGTGGCCTCTGCCTCAATCCGGAATGTCACGGTCACTTCCAAGTCGCCGCCAAAGCCCATATGGCCATCTAGCAGGGTCAACTGCAAAGTGACTGCGCCCGGTGTGACTTCGGAAACTCCCCAGATCAGGCGATCCATACCTTGCGTTCCGCCGTGCAATGTGTGGATGCCCAAGTAGTTTCGATCCAGTTGATGGCTTGTACCATCCAGACTGTATGACGCGCGCGCGATCCGATTGGCACAACGGCCGACCAAGGCCCCTAAATATGCGGTGCTGTCTTCATAACCTGCGATGTCTGGCCACCCCAATATCAGAGGATGCCCAAAACCCTGCAAACGCAGATCCTGCAGCGTTGCTCCATAGGTCAGGATACGCGCAAAAAGCGCCCCCTGCCCGATATCGATGCTTTTGACGATCTGACCATCCCGGGTTTTCCCGAAATCGCGAACCTGCTGTTCAGCCTGCATATCACCCGCCTCACTGCCTTGAAGTCACTGTGCACAGGTCCGGGCCAAGTTCAACGCGGCCAGAAGAGCTGCCCAACAAAAAAGGCCCCTGCATCAGCAGGGGCCCTTTGTTTTCTCCAAAGACAGTTCCGGTCAGAGACCGGTGCTTACGTCGATGGTGTTACCCTCTTCCAGGGTCACATATGCTTTTTTGACGTCTTTCCGCTTGCCCAACTGGCCGCGGAACCGCTTGACTTTGCCTTTGGTGATGGTGGTGTTGACCGCCTTCACCTTGACACCAAACAGCGATTCAACCGCTTCTTTGATCTGCGGTTTGTTGCTGTCGATCGCCACTTCAAAGACAATCGCGCCGTTTTCAGACGCCATGGTCGACTTTTCAGTGATGATCGGCTTGCGGATCACGTCGTAGTGTTCTGCCTTCGCGCTCATTTCAGACGAGCCTCCAGTGCTTCGACAGCCGCTTTGGTGAGCACCAGAGTGTCACGCTTGAGGATGTCATAAACGTTTGCACCCATCGATGGCAGGATATCCAGACCTTCGATGTTGCGCGACGCCTTCAGGAAACCTTCGTTCACGGTCGCCCCGTCGATGACCAGAGCGCGTTTCCAGCCCAGGTTTGCAACCTGTTTGGCCAGTGCAGCGGTCTTGCCTTCGGCTTCGGCGTTTTCGATCACAACCAGTTCACCAGCTGCCATTTTGGCAGACAGCGCATGGCGCAGACCGAGTTTACGGAACTTCTTCGGCAGGTCATGACCATGCGAACGCACGACCGGACCCTTGTAGACGCCACCACCCCGGAAGATCGGTGCCGAGCGAGCGCCGTGGCGTGCGCCACCGGTGCCTTTTTGGCGATAGATCTTCTTGGTCGAGTAGGACACTTCCGAGCGGGTCTTGACCTTGTGGGTGCCAGCCTGCGCGTTGTTGCGCTGCCAACGGACCACACGGTGCAGGATGTCCGCGCGCGGCTCAAGGCCGAACAGATCGGCGTCCAGCTCGATGTTGCCGGCTTTGCCGCCGTCCAGTTTGATTACATCAAGTTTCATGCTTCACCACCTTCCGCGGGAGCTTCTTCCGCAGGTGCTTCAGTTGCAGCACCTTTTACGGCTGCCGGGAAAGGCAGGCCTTCCGGTGCTTTCTTCTTGACGGCGTCCTTGACGGTAACCCAGCCCGATTTCGGTCCGGGAACGGCGCCTTTGATGAAGACCAGACCACGGTCGGCGTCGGTTTTGACGACTTCCAGGTTCTGGGTGGTTACACGGGCAGCACCCATGTGACCGGCCATCTTTTTGCCTTTGAAAACCTTGCCCGGATCCTGACACTGGCCAGTTGAACCGTGCGAACGGTGGCTGATCGAAACACCGTGCGAGGCGCGAAGACCACCGAAGTTGTGGCGCTTCATTGCACCGGCAAAGCCTTTACCGATCGAGGTGCCCGAAACGTCAACTTTCTGACCTTCCAGGAAGTGTTCTGCCGAAATCTCGGCACCCACTTCGATCAGGCCATCTTCAGAGACGCGGAACTCGGCCAGCTTACGCTTGGGCTCGACCTTTGCAGCGGCATAGTGACCGCGCATGGCCTTCGAGGTGCGTTTTGCCTTGGCAGCACCAGCGCCCAGCTGAACGGCAGTGTAGCCGTCTTTGTCAGCGGTCCGCTGTGCAACGACCTGCAGGCCGTCCAGGTGAAGAACGGTTACAGGGATCTGCTTGCCGTCTTCCATGAACAGGCGGGTCATGCCTACTTTTTTTGCGATAATACCAGAGCGCATAATCTATACCCTCCGATCTTACGACTGCAACTTGATCTCGACGTCCACACCAGCGGCGAGGTCGAGCTTCATCAGCGCGTCAACGGTCTGGGGGGTCGGATCAACGATGTCGAGCAGACGCTTGTGCGTGCGGATCTCGAACTGGTCGCGGGATTTCTTGTCAACGTGAGGGCCACGGAGAACCGTGAACTTCTCAATCTTGTTCGGCAGCGGGATCGGGCCGCGCACGTTCGCGCCGGTCCGCTTGGCAGTGTTGACGATCTCTTGCGTGCTGGCATCCAGAACGCGATAGTCAAATGCCTTCAGCCGAATACGGATGTTTTGGCTTTGCATAATAACAGCCTTTTATCAGGCGTTGAGGTTGAGAGGAGGACAAGCGCGCATCGCCAACCCTCTTCGAACCCAAAAGGCGGGAATCACCCCGCCTCGATGTTCTTGTAGAGAACTCGCGCGATCTACAGGGGTGTAAGGGGTTTGGCAAGGGGTTTTCTCTGCAACTCTCGTTTGAGAAATCAACCTAGAACACCTCTCGAAGAGACTGCAAACCTTGGAAGCCTCATCTTTCTCATTTGGATCTCGATGGAACTTCAATGAGCGAGAAGCTCAAATTCCACAGACAACAAAAGATTCCAATCAATCACTCACCTAACACAACTCGTAAGAGGGAATTTTTTCTAGTTTTTTTACATTGTCTAAATTGATTATTAAAATATCTCACATACTTGACTTACACCCACGAACAAAAAGGAAACAGAGTAATGAGCAAAACGCTAAGACCTGGCCAAAAAGCCCCTGGTTCTGGTCAGGTCGAAATAGTCGGTCCACGCGGTGGAAAGACAGGACAAGAACGAACTACAACAAAAGGAAATCCTTTGCCTCCAACTCCCAAACCCGGACAACGGTACGTGCCGGTTGATGGAACAAAAAACAAAAGCGGTTTCAAAAAATGAGCCTCAAGGTGTTTTTCTACTAATAACGCCCAAACGTCCTTTGAAGCGTTGCCGTCGAGAAATTAGCGCATAGCAGCTCGAAATGAACAAAGAAGGCCGCCCCGGATTGGGACGGCCTTCTTTCGTTCGATGGTGTGGGCTCTCATTGCTCTTTCAGAGCAACTGCCGCCCACCAGTTCGCAAAGCCGCCTTACTCGATGATTTTCGAGACGACGCCGGCGCCGACGGTGCGGCCGCCTTCGCGGATGGCGAAACGCAGGCCGTTTTCCATCGCGATCGGTGCGAT
>NZ_JBXWOS010000019.1:0-98544 GCF_059611005.1 Ruegeria sp. CDSB117 | reverse complement strand
CAGCCAGAATAGATTGCTCATGATACACCTCTGAAACTCAGTGGCTTGAAGCATGCAACAGAGACAGCAGCAACAAATTTAATGGGTCCAGAACCTAAGTATAACAGTCACTCGAAACTGAACTGCGTTATCGCATGTCTGCAGGCTGAACAGGCTGGCGCGGACGAGGCCCTCATGCTGGATCCACTTGGGTTTGTGAACACCACAAATGCCTGCAACTTCTTCATTGTTCGCCGCGATGAGGTTTGGACCTCCACTGGCGACTACTGCATGAACGGGGTCACTCGCCAAAAGGTCATAGACCTGTGCAGGGCCAACGGCATCCCGGTGTTCGAGAAGAATTACTCGCTTTATGAAGCGTATGGAGCCGACGAGGCCTTTTTGACTTGCACTTTCGGTGCGCAAACACCTGTCGCTTCAATTGACGGGAAAACGATCGGAGAACATGAAGGTGCTGGCCCGATGGCACGTCGCCTACGCGAGCTCTACAAGGATCTCGTGCAACGAAGCACCCTGAAGGTTGCGAGTTGAGTTCATGGTACAGATCGCGGCTTGCGCCTGAACCAACTGGCAGGCGACCGAACGAGGCTCTTTGACGTTCAAAATCAAAAATCGCCGCAGCCATATGGATCGCAAGACAAACCTTGCACGGCCTGGTCTGAACTGGGCCGAAGCCAGCAGCGTTGATGGCGAGCAATTCAAGCTTGAAGCGTTCTGCCGGCTCGCAATCTCACCGGACCCGAAGAACACACCGTTTTTTCAGTTTATCGAAAACCCATTGCTGAATTTGGCGCAATCCAGCGTCACCCTGATCGGCCTGCGGACGAGGATTGTTTTCCAAGGAAGGTCTGTCCAATTTTTCTTGGCAGGCAGCGCATGGAGTAGAGTTTTCGCCGGCCAGATGAATGATTCTTGGGTTCAGACGCGTGCCAAAATGTGCATTTTCGGTTATTTGGCATTTTTTGTCATAAAAATGAATGAAAATTCAATTAGTTATCTCCGCCTACGGGAAACCCCCAATTTCTGAATGCAGGTCGATTCGTTAGGGTTAATCATCCAAAGATTTACTGCGGACAATACCACTTTTCCCCGATGAGGGGCTGGCTACTTACCCCCTCGGCCGGCCCCTCAACCGCCTTCTGAAATCCCCCTGCCAGCAAATTTCTCCCCTATCCCTGCAATGCCTCCAGGACGAGTGCGGGTAGTTTGTGCGCGTCATCATAGCTGAACCTGTGTGGGATCTCTTCCAACGGAGTTTTTCGGTAGCCTTCCGAAAACAAAAGAAAGGGCACGTTTGCACGACGCGCAGTTTCGGCATCCACTTCGCTGTCTCCGACATAGAGCCGGGGTCCGGCGCTGGCGACCGCGTTGAAACTTGCCTCAAGGTGCCCGGGGTCCGGTTTGCGAACAGGCAATGTATCGCCGCCAAACACTGTATCGAAGTGATGTGCCAGATCCAGTGCGTCCAGTATATGACGTGCGGGTGCCTCAGGTTTGTTTGTGCATACGCCCAGAACGCAGCCCATTTCGCGCAGTTGCGTCAGAGCTTGCGGGACGCCTGGGTAAGGGATCGTTTTGTCGCTGGAGGCGGCAGAGTAATGGGCTAGTGTGAGTTTGGTCAATTCGCTATGCTGCTCGATCGGCAGGTCGTGATGGCGGATCATGCGTTCGACCAGTTTTGGCAGACCGTTGCCCACGAATTGCTTGATCGTGCTTTCCGGCAACGGGGCGACGCCGATATCCAGCAATGTCCGGTTGGCGGCCGCTGCAATGTCCGGAAGGCTGTCTACCAGCGTTCCATCCAGGTCGAACATGATTGTTGCGGTCATCGGTTTCCCCGTCGGTTAATGCGCGTGAGCCAGACCTAACCTGCATGAAATCCTTGCGCAATCACCCCACATCCGCGGTTTCCATCGAATAGAGTTGACATACCTGACTAAATTAATCAGATTAACGGAAAGACCCCCTCAGCCAACCCAGTTCGGGTCAGCCATATTGTTGAAAGCGCGAACAAATTAAGGCCCTTCGCCTGAGAACCTACTGGAGTTGTCCTGATGAATGTGCAGACCCCGAATCCCAGCCAGTCCTATGCGGTGTCCATGCTTCCGGCACATAAGGCCGAAGATCTGACCAAGGGTGGCAACCTGGCCCATATCGAACTGGGCGATCAACTATATACCTTGCGTATCACGCGCGCCGGCAAGTTGATCCTGACAAAATGAGCACGAATTCCTCGCGCGGTGGCGCTGCGGTTGGGCGTCTGTCCGACCTCAGCCCAATCGAAGCCGGTGCTGTGATGTATCTGCGATTGTGGAGCGAAAGCCCCGAGGCCCGTTCGGATGCTGCAAGCGATTTCGAGATCGCGCTTGGTCTGGATCAGGGGCGGGCTGCAATGATGACGCTGGATCGTTTGTGCGGGCTGTGTGCCCACCACGGCCGCCGTCCGTTGGTACGGCACGGACTTGGCTGTTCTTGCCTTGGCGCAGACGAAAACTGTTTTGCCCAGATGATTGCTGCAGCCTCGGAAGGGGCGCGTGAAGACGCGATGATGATGGCAACGCTGATCGTTAGACCAGACTTTGCCCCGGCACTGGCGTCACTGTCCGAAGAGATGGGTATGGTGCTGCGTCGGATGACCGCGTCAGTGCCCTTGCCGACAACCGGGCACAAAACCCCCTCGGCCGTGCTGCATTAAGCGGCAGGCGGCTTCAAAACCCCGACTCTGGCGAGCCGGGGTTTTGTTGTTTTAGCAGCACCCGCAGCCCGCGTGATGATGATCATGATCGCAAGTCGGGGCAGGGGCAAAGTCACCAACCTCGGACAGAACCTCGCACAGGGCCCAGAGGATCATGTCGACATCCTCCGCCTCGATGGTCAAAGGCGGGCGGATTTTCAGGATGTTGTCCTTGGGTCCTTCGCTGCCGATCAGGATCCGGTGATCGCGCACCCGGTTCTTGACGTAACTGCAGATCTCGGTGCCCTCGGATCCGTCCGGATTGATCAGCTCCACACCAAGAAACAAGCCCATGCCGCGCACGTCACCGACACAGGCGAAATCAGCCTCGATCTGACGGAGCCCATCCATCAGCTGCCCACCCATGACACGGGCGTTATCTTGCAGGCCTTCGTCATCGACGATGTCCAGCACCTCTTTGCCAATTCGGCAGGACAGGGTGGAGCCGCCAAAGGTTGAAAAGAACTCGATCCCGTTGTTGAAACTGTCGGCGATGGCTTTGGTCGTGACCAGTACGCCCAGCGGATGGCCGTTGCCGATGGGTTTGCCCATGACAACGATATCCGGCAGCGCGCCCTGGTGTTCAAAGCCGAAATAGTAGTCGCCAAGGCGACCAAGGCCCGTCTGCACCTCGTCAGCAATGCAAACACCTCCAGCTGCACGGATTTTGTCGTAGACGGCTGGCAGGTACCCCTTGGGTGGAATGATCTGGCCGCCGACCGAGGGGAAGGTCTCGGCGATGAAGCCAGCCAACCCCTGTCCTTTGGCCTGCAACGCGGCAATAGCCGGATCAACCAGATCGGCAAACTTCTGTGCCCGATCAGGATCATCACGTTTGAACGAGCCACGATAGTCGTCTGCGACTTCCACCAACTCGACCCAATCGGCCTGACCAATCCCGCCCGGTTTGTTGAACTTGTAGGCAGAGATCGCCACCGCCGCGTTGGTATTACCGTGATAGCCATGATCCGGCGTCACGATCCCCTTGGCGCCGGTATGCGCGCGCGCCAGACGCAAGGCCAGCTCGTTGGCTTCGGTGCCCGAGTTGACGAAAAAGCAGACCTCAAAATGATCCGGTAGCTTGGACAGAATCTTGTCGGCAAACGCGGTCTGTGCGGGGTGCAGGTAGCGTGTGTTCGAATTCATCCGCTTAAGTTGATCCGCCGCGACAGCTTGTATGCGCGGGTGCGCGTGGCCCACGTGGGGGACGTTGTTGTAAGCGTCCAGATAGGGGCGGCCCCATTCGTCGAACAGATGGTGTTTCCACCCACGTACCAGCATGACCGGATCGTCATAGGTCAGGCTCAGGTTCCCGCCGAAATGGTCGTACCGCCCTTGCAGGATCGCTTGCTTGTCGGTCGGGCGATAGAACACCTTGTCGTCCGGCAGGTTCAGCAGGGCCGCAGGGTTTGGACAGACGGCGTGCCACAACTCCATTTCGTCAGGATCGCCGACACCGGGCCAGTCGTTCTGCATGCCGTCCGTTGTCAGGGCCAGTTGAAAGTGCACATGCGGAGCCCAGCCGCCGTTCTGCGTAGCATCCCCCAATCGCGCAAAAGCCGCGCCCTGCGCCACCGGATCGCCCGGTTTCAGTCGGTCACAGACCTCGGGGTCCAGATGACCGTAGAGCGTATAGAACGGATCGCCTTCGGGTGTCTCATGATGCAGGATCACGACGCCGCCATAGTCCAGATGCGCGTCCCGGTTTTCGACCGCTTCGACCCGGCCGCTCATGGGGGCATGCAGCACGGTTCCGGCTGGGGCGAATACGTCCACGGCCAAATGCACCGTTCGCCTGTCAGAGGCCTTCCACGGCCCTTTGCGGAACGCCGGCTCGGCATAGATCAGGCGCGGTTCGTTGTAGTAACCCAGCCAAAGGCCTTCTCCGAACTCTTCACCCACGCGCGCGGCTTCGTCTAGCGGCATGAGGAACGGGTTCTGTGGCCATGTTGAATTCTCGACCGACAGCGATCCCATCGGAACATCGCTCAGGTCCTGTTCGAACATCTGGGCGAATTGACCGCGATGTTCGGACAGATAGGCGTGGATACGTTCGGCCCCGTCGGTCACCGGCAACCCGCAAGCGGCGCGCAGCCGGGCGGGCATCAAGCCGCCATTCACCGTATCGTTCTCTAGGAAGCGCCATGCAGGGGCCTGACTGATGGTCACATAAGGATCGTTCGGATTGTCCGCCGCCATCAGGGTCGAGTTTACCACGGACACGGCCAGCCGCATCCGCAGCAGCGGCCAGATCAGATCGACCTCGTCAGCTCGCAGACGATTGGCGGCGTGATAGCCGCGGACCAACGCCGTCAATGCCCGCTCGGGTTTTGGGTGGTCCAGGACGATATACGCCCCGGCTATCGCCAGATCACAGATACGCGGTGCGGCGCACATGTCGCCCAGGTCGATCAAGCCAGAGACGGTTTGCCGCTGACCCAGTTCACCGTCGACCAATATATTGTAGTCGTTGGCATCATTGTGGATCGCTTGCTTCGGCAGGCCCGCCAGAGAGCCCGAGATCGCATCGAATTCAACGCAAATCTCTGACAACATTACCTGCCGCGCAGGGTCGGCAATGGCATCCAACTTGTCCGAAATCCAGCCCGCCTGTGTCAGGTCCCATTTGAAATCCGCGCGGTGTAGCCCGTCGTGAGTAAACCGTTCCAGTGCCCGGTCGGTTGCGCCTAGAACGCGGCCCAGTTTCAGGATCAGTTCCTCGAATTTCGGCGCAGCCTTGGCATAGCATTGGCCGGGCAGGCATTCGAGCAACCAAACCAGTCGCGGCTGCCCATCCTGATCAGAGATTTCCGGAAGTAGCGCGCCGCTGATATCAGGGTGCACATCGGGGAAGGGCAAGCCCGGAGCCTCGACAGCGATGTGTTTCAGCGCCTTGATCTGCAGATCAATGAACTCTGCCTCGCAATCCGCACGCATGACTTTCAGCACATAGTCCTGACCATTGGTGGCCTTGACCAGAAAGTTGAGGTCATATTCGCCGTCCAACCGGGTCAGTTTGGCCTCAAGCCCCCAATGGGTGCGCAGGGCGCGGGCCCAGAACTCCGTCGGCTCAACCATAGCTGCAGTCCCTTAGTCCAGCGCGCGCAGGCGTTTGACCAGCGCAGATGTATCCCAGCGTCCGCCGCCCAGTTTCTGAACGTCCTTGTAAAACTGATCGACCAGAGCGGTCACAGGCAGTGAAGCCCCCGTTTCATTGGCCGTATCCAGACAGATGCCAAGATCCTTACGCATCCAGTCCACGGCAAACCCATGGTCGAAATGGTCATCCAGCATCGTCTCGTACCGGTTCGCCATCTGCCAACTGCCTGCCGCACCCTGACTGATAACTTCAACGACCGCGCGGCCATCAAGGCCCGCCTTCTCGGCAAAGTGCAGCGCTTCGCTGAGGCCCTGCACCAGTCCGGCAATGGCGATCTGGTTGCACATCTTGGTCATCTGACCTGCACCGCTGTCGCCGATGCGACGGCAAATCTTGGAATAGACCTGCATGATCGGTTCCGCCGCGTCATACGCCGCCTGATCTCCACCGCACATAATCGACAGAACCGCATTTTCTGCCCCTGCCTGACCGCCCGAGATCGGAGCGTCCACAAAAGCAATACCTTGCGTTTGTCCAGCTTGGTACAGCTCGCGCGTCACCATGGCGGAAACAGTGGTGTGATCGACAAAGATCGCGCCGTCGGACATGCCGCCGAATGCGCCGTCTTCACCTGTACAGACCATCCGCAGGTCGTCGTCATTACCAACGCAGGCCATGACAAAATCCGCACCCTGCGCGGCCTCGCGCGGTGTGGCCGCCATTGCGCCACCATGTTGGGCGACCCAGGCCTCTGCCTTGGCGGCGGTGCGATTATACACGGTGACTTCATGCCCGTCGGCCTGCAAGTGACCGGCCATGGGATAGCCCATGACACCTAGACCCAGAAACGCGACTTTTGCCATTTGGAGATCCTCTCTGCTGTCCGGTGTCCGTCTTTTTCGGCGGGCCGGATTGTTCAGCAGAGACAAAGCAAAGCTGAGTCCAAAGGGCAACCCCGCGTCACGATTTGCCGCCCAAATCCTGCAGGATCGGGCAATCGGGCCGATCGTCGCCTGCGCAAGCGTCGATCAGATGGCTGAGAGTGTCCCGCATGGCCTCTAGATCCGCGATCTTTGCTTCGATCTGGACCATGTGCGCGCGCGCGACTTTTTTGACATCGGCACTGGCACGGGTTTCATCCTCATAAAGCGCCATCAATGTGCGGCAATCCTCGATCGTGAAACCCAAGGCGCGGGCGCGGCCCAAAAAAGTCAGTTTGTGCACGTCCTGACTGCGAAATCTGCGGTATCCGTTGTCATCGCGTAGCGGTTTCACCAAACCGATATCTTCATAGTACCGAATTGTTTTTGCGGGCAGACCTGTCTGGTTTGAAACATCGCCGATATTCATGAGGTCACCGTTTGTGTTGAATGGTCTTGCGGGGCGTCAGGCAGGCTGGCGCGGACGCGTCGCAGGCGCAGCGCATTCGAGACGACAAAGACGCTGGACAATGCCATGGCCCCTGCGGCAAGGGCCGGGGACAGAAGGTGGCCGCCAAACGGGTAAAGAACTCCCGCAGCAACCGGGATAAGCAGGATGTTGTAACCAAACGCCCAGCCTAGGTTCTGCTTGATGTTGCGCATGGTTCTGCGGCTGATCTCGACCGCGTTTGCGACACCGCGCAGATCACCCGACATCAGCACCACATCCGCAGTTTCAATCGCTACATCGGTGCCGGTTCCGATGGCGATTCCGATATCCGCCGAAGCCAACGCCGGGGCATCGTTGATGCCATCCCCGACAAAGGCCAGTGCGCCGAACGTGTCGCGCAGAGTATTGATCGAGGCAAGCTTACCATCGGGCAGTACTTCGGCCGTGACATAATCTATGCCCAGCTTATCCGCCAGCGCCTGCGCCGTCCGGGTGTTGTCGCCTGTCACCATCGCCAAGGTTAGCCCCATTTCGTGCAACCGCCCAAGCGCCTGCACAGTACCGGGCTTGATCGGGTCCGCAACCGCAAGCATCGCAGCGGCCTGCCCGTCGATTGCTACAAACAAAGGGGTTGCGCCTTCTTCGGCGCGCTGGTTGGCCTCGGCCATCAGGTCCCTGACTGTTATGTCGTTCTGTTCCATCAATCTGGCGGAACCGATCAGCAACTTATGCCCCTCGACCACAGCCCGAACACCCAGCCCTGTGAGCGAACCAAATTCGGATACCTTAGGCAAATCAGATGGTCCGGCACGAGTGATGGCAGTGGCAACGGGATGCTCTGACCGTGCCTCGACGGCGGCGGCCAAACGCAGAACACCGTCGCGGTCAAAGCCGTTTGCAGTCGTAACACTCTCCAGTTCCGGCCGGCCCAGCGTCAGTGTCCCGGTCTTGTCCAGCGCGACCACCTTGGCCTGCTGCAACTGCTGCAACGCATCGCCTTTGCGGAACAGCACACCCAATTCTGCCGCGCGGCCGGTGCCGACCATGATCGAGGTTGGTGTCGCAAGGCCCATGGCGCAGGGGCAGGCGATAATCAGAACTGAGACACCGGCGACCAGCGCCAATGGCAAAGCTGGTTCTGGGCCAACGAACAACCAAACGGCAATCGTCAGCAGCGCAACAGCCATCACAACGGGCACAAATCGCGCAGTAATCCGGTCGACCAGCCCTTGGATCGGCAGCTTCGCCCCCTGCGCCTGTTCGACCATGTGGATCACCTGCGCCAACACCGTATCGGCACCAACGCGCGTTGCGCGTACTCGCAACGCTCCGGTGCCATTCACCGTACCGCCAACGACCTGATCCGATGGCGACTTGCCCACCGGCACAGGTTCGCCCGTGATCATGCTTTCATCCACATAAGAGGTGCCGTCCAGAACCTCGGCATCCACAGGAACCCGTTCGCCCGGGCGGATCTGCAGGGTATCGCCTACTGTTATGTCGGCGATGGGGCGATCAATGAAATTTCCGTCCTGTTCGACCCGTGCCGTTTTGGGCTGCAACCCGACCAGCTTGCGGATCGCGGCCCCGGTCCGACCTTTGGCCCGCGCTTCCATGACCCGGCCCAGCAGTATGAGAACCACGATGACAGAGGCGGCCTCGAAATACACATTGGCGCTACCCTGCGGCAGGATCTGCGGGGCGAAGGTTGCGGTGACGGAAAACAAATAGGCGGCCCCCGTTCCTAAAGCGACCAGCGCGTTCATATCGGGCGATCCGCGCATCAGTGACGGAATACCCTTGGCGTAGAACACGCGCCCGGGGCCAATCAGAATGGCCGAGGTCAGTGCGAACTGGATGAGGTGGCTGGATTGCGTGCTGATTGTGGCCTGGACCCAATGGTGGAAGGCCGGGATCATATGCCCGCCCATTTCCAGAATGAATACTGGCAGAGCCAATACCGCTGCGAAGATCGTCGTGCGGGTCAGCGCATGCGCTTCGTCGGATTTCGTGTGGTCTGTTTGGTCAGCCGTCATGCTGTCCGCTACGCGCGCAGGGTATCCAGCTGCCTCAGACAAACTGGCTAGCTTTTGCGGGTCGGTGGCGCCATCGATAAACGTGACCACGGCGGTTTCGGTCGCAAGGTTAACTTGTGCGTCGACGACCGCAGAATCAGCAGTCAGCGCTTTTTCGATCTTTGCCACGCACGAGGCGCAGGTCATCCCGCCAATTTTCAGGGTCGTCTGCTTGCTGGCCGCCGGATACCCGGCGTTGCTCAGGGCGTCAGTCAGTGCGTTGATCGGCCCGGTATGTGTGACCTGCGCCGTTTCGGTCGCGAAGTTGACCGAGGCATCGGTTACTTCTGGCACCGATTGCAATGCGGCTTCTACACGCGCCACGCAGGACGCGCAGGACATGCCCGAGATTTTGAGTTGTGTTGTTTGCGGCGTAGCCATGCGACTCGTCCCGATGTCTGATCTGCCCTCCAAATGGGGGTTCCAGTCACGGGAAGGTCAAGGGGTTTCGCGGATTTTCTTTCTGCAACGCGCGCGTCGGCGTCACCTGTTCGCAAACATTCCTAGCAAGAGAGAGTTGTAGGTATCCGGCGGCGGCGATCTGACGGCCTCGGGGGAGGCAAAGAACGCAAGCGACATTGCGGCCGTGGTCAGCGCAATGCCTACAAGAATAAAACCGGCCATATTCAATGAAGATCGCGACATGGGCAAAGTCCTGGTTCGAGAGGTTCGTCCGGCGCTGCTGGGTCAGGGCCGTTTTGCCAGCTCTTGCTTCAACCTGTCGTTTTCGGCCTGAAGTTGCGCCAATTGCTGCCCTAGCGAGTTCAGATGTGGACGAAGCTCCGCCTCGGTAAAGCGGGGCGTGATGTGGCGCGGGCAGTTCCAGTCCAGCGCTTCGACCTGGATGATGACGGCGCGTTCAGCTGGGGCATCGGCACCGTCAGGATATAGGCTGGTCGTGGCATCTTCGCCCTCGGTGAACGCGACCCGGCCAAGGATTTTCAGGCGCCGCCGATTGGCGTAATCCATCAAGATCATTGCAACCCGGTCATTTCCATCCAGATTGCCGCGCGAGATATACTGTTTGTTGCCCGAAAAGTCGGCATAACCGATTGTCTGCGGTCCCAAAACTTTGAGAAACCCGGTCGGTCCGCCACGGTATTGCACATATGGCCAACCCGTTTCGGACACAGTGGATTGATAGAACCCATCCCGCGCTTCGATAAAGGCCTTTTCAGGCTCGCCGATTTCGTGTCCTTGCTGCGGGCCACTTTCGATGAATTTGGCATAGGTCTTGGCAGACCCCATCCGTTCCTGATGGGCGCGGACGGCAGGGGTGAAGGTCAGTTCGGAAAAGGCGCGAGGCATGAGATGTCCTTTCAAAGTCCCAGATCGGACAGGCCGGGGTGATCGTCGGGGCGGGGGCCTTGCGGCCAGAAAAACAGACGTTCGGTTTCCGCAATCGGCAGGTCGTTCAGCGATGCGTGACGTTCGGCCATTCGACCATCTTCGGCAAATCGCCAGTTTTCGTTGCCATAAGACCGGAACCACTGACTGCTGTCGTCACGCCATTCATATGCGTAGCGTACCGCAATGCGGTCACCGGAAAAGGCCCACAGCTCTTTTATCAACCGATAGTCCAGTTCCTTGTGCCACTTGCGTGTCAGAAAGGCATGGATGTCTGCATGGCCGCTTAGGAATTCTGCCCGGTTTCTCCACTGGCTGTCTTCGGTATAGGCCGGGGTCACGACATCCGCATCCCGGCTGTTCCAGGCGTTTTCCGCCAATCCCACTTTTTGCGTTGCGGTTTCCAGGGTGAACGGGGGCAGAGGAGGACGGGTCATTTGTAGGTCTTTCAGGTCAGAGAAGCTGCCAATAAGGCGATGGTCAAAAGAAGGGGGATGTACTGGTGCGAGAGTGGTCTGGTGCGGGGTCTCATATGTTCGTTCCTGAGTTTACTGATCGGTACACTGTGTCTTGAATGTGTACAGATCGGTAACCTTTTTCAAGTGTTGAGTTGGATTTATTTGAGTTCACATTTTCGTCTCCTAAGGAGAGTAAGTGAAAACAGCAGGTTAGGTTGTGTCTGTTGCAGCCATCGCTGCAGTGCATTATGTACCGATCAGTACACACAGGAGCTGACAGATGCGCCCGAACAAACGTGACGAGCTGGTCCGCAAAGCATTGCAGGTCTTTTATCGTGACGGATTTCACGCCACCGGCATGGACAAGTTAGTGGTAGAGACGGGCGTGTCGAAAACGTCGATGTACAAACATTTCCGTACCAAGGAAGAGCTGATCCTGGCGGCGCTGCGGCTGCGAAACGATAATTTTCGCGAATGGTTCATGTCACGGATTGATGCACTTGCCGATACGCCTGCCGAACGGTTGATCGCCAGTTTCGATGCGCTGGGCGAATGGTTCCAGGAGGACAGCTTTCGCGGATGCATGTTCATCAAAGCGGGCGCAGAGTATCAGGAACAAGATCACCCAATCCATGTGCAAGCAGCCGAACACAAGCATCTGATGCTCGAGTTTCTAACCGATTTGGCCCGCAAGGCAGGCGCACGTAATCCCGATGCATTGGGATGCCAGCTGCTGCTCTTGCAAGAGGGCGCAATCGTAACGGCCGTCCTGGTAAAAAGCTGCGATCCAGCGCGAGATGCAAAGGCAGCGGCACAGGTTCTGCTGGATAATGCCCTGGCTTGACCGGGTTTAAACCTGTGAACGTAAGGTCTTGTGCGAAAAAGACGTTGCGTAGCAATCCGGTGGATGGGTTGGTTTGCGCGATGCCCAACGCTACCCTTATCGAAATTCGATTTGGGAGAAACCTACATGTCGCTATTCAAGCCAACCGCCAACTGGGTCACTGACGAACATCAGATGTTTGCCGAAATGGCAAACCGGTTCATGGACGACGAACTTGTGCCCAATATCGAACGCTGGAACCAAAACGGCATGGTCGATCGCGAGTTCTGGAACAAGGCAGGGGACATGGGGCTGATGGCCGGTGCTATTGCCGAGGAATATGGTGGCGTAGGCGGCGGGATCGGATTTGACGCGGTCACGTTGTACGGCCAATCCGCACGCGGCGATGCAGGCTGGGGATTTGGGATTCAGTCTATCGTTATCCATTACCTGAACGCATACGGCAGCGAGGATCAAAAGCACAAATGGCTGCCCCGTCTGGCATCCGGTGAGATGGTCGGCGCTTTGGCCATGACCGAGCCCGGAACAGGCTCGGACGTTCAGTCCGTTCGCACCACGGCGGACAAAGACGGAAATTCCTATCGCCTGAACGGGTCCAAGATCTTTATCACCAACGGCCAATCCGCCGATTTGATCCTGGTGGCCGCAAAGACGGACAAGACGCAGGGATCCAAGGGCGTATCGCTGATCGCTGTAGAAACAGACGGCGCAGAAGGGTTTCGTCGCGGCCGTAACCTCAAGAAATTGGGGATGAAGGCCAACGATACGGCCGAGCTGTTTTTTGAAGACGTCAAGGTTCCCATGACCAACCTGATCGGACCCGAGGAAGGTCAGGGCTTCTATCAGATGATGAAGCAATTGCCGTGGGAACGCCTGACCATCGGTATCATGGCGCTGGGCGCGATCGACTTCGCAATTGCCGAGACAGTGCGTTATACGCAGGAACGCAAGGCATTTGGCCAGCGCGTTATGGACTTTCAGAACACGCGTTTCAAACTGGCCGAGTGCAAAACCAAGGCCGAGGTTCTGCGCAGTTTCGTCAATGACTGCATTGCGCAGCTTGAGGCTGGTACATTGGATGCGGCGACGGCTTCTATGGTGAAATACTGGGGTTCAGAAGTGCAGAACGAGATCATGCACGAATGCCTTCAGTTGTTCGGTGGGTACGGGTTCATGATGGAATACCCGATTGCCCGGCTTTATGCGGATGCGCGGGTGCAGATGATCTACGGCGGCACCAACGAGATCATGAAGGAACTGATCGCCCGTTCGCTGGACAAGTAACGCACCCAAAGGGCTCCCGCCTGTCGTCAACGTTTCTGGAAAACGTCTCCTCCCGTTGGGCCAGCAGGTGCGGGCGCAGCCCGCACCTGCTGGCCCCTCTGCCGTCCGCAGGACGCAAAGCCGGAGGCTGCGCAGTGTTTGGCTGTGCAGTTTTGGATCAGAATGGGCCAACCTGACCTTGCAGCCATATTCGAAACGACCGTAGCGGTTCGGATTCCGGTCGAGACTGTGGCCAGACCAGAAAGAATTGCCCAAGGCTGATATGGGGCCCGTTCCATGCTGGAACCAACCTTTCGGTATTCAGCTCGTTTTCGATCAGATAGCTGGGCAATAGCGCCGCTCCCAACCCGTGGATCGTGGCCTGTACCATGGTCGAGAACTGATCGAACAGCATTCCCCGCATCCCCGATGTGTCACGCCCTTGTGCCGCAAACCATCGCTCCCAAGCGTCCGGTCGGGTCTCTAGATGCAGCAATGGCGCTGTCATCAGCCAGATCATGTCCTGCTCCTGATCGGGCAACAGGTCCGGCGCGCAGACCGGAACCACATCTTCACGCATAATCGGCAGGTAGTTGACGCCCGGCCAGTTCTTTTGGCCGAAGTGGATGGCGGCATCAAAATGTTCGGTCTCGAAATCAAACGGCTTGAGGCATGTGCTCAGGTTCACGGTCACTTCGGGGTGGCGACGGGCAAAATCCTGCAGGCGCGGCGCCAGCCAGTGCATTCCAAAGGCGGGCAGGATGGACAGGTTCAGCGACCCGCCTGTTGGGTTGGCCTTCAGTTTCAGTGACGCCTGCGCAATCTGGTTCAGCGCTTTGCGCGCCACCTGAACATAATCTTTTGCGGCGGGGGTCAGGTGCAATCGCATTTGATTGCGCTGGATAAGCGCGACACCCAGTTGTTCCTCCATGGACTTCAGCTGTCGGCTGATCGCGCTTTGGGTTAGCGACAGCTCCTCGGCTGCAGCCGAGGCACTGCCGAGGCGATCAACCGCCTCCAATGCCAGAAGAGAGGGGATCGAGGGAAGAAACCGACGGGGCGCAATCATATGACTAATCCTCATACCTTTCACACGGAATATCACTGGCAATTGCAGCGCGCCAGCCCGATACAGAGGTGTGGATTCCAGCGTGGATGTGGACCAATGAACCTGACGACCAGTATTAAAGAGTTTCAGCCCGCCGACCGGTTGAATGGCATTGAGCTGTCAGAGATCGTTCGTATCTCAGAGCAGGCCGCGCGTCTTCGCGCGCAGGGTGCCGACGTGATTGCGCTCAGCACAGGTGAGCCTGATTTCCCAACGCCGCCGCATGTTGTTGAGGCGGCCCACCGCGCAGCTATTGACGGGCAGACGCGATACCCCGCAACGGCAGGAACGCCCGCCTTGCGATCAGCGATTGCGACTGAGGCTGGCGCGCGCCCCGAAAATGTAATCGTTTCGACGGGTGCCAAGCAGGTTTTGTCCTCCGCAATGATGGCAACTCTGAACCCTGGTGATGAAGTGATTATGGCTGCTCCATTCTGGACAAGCTATGCGGATATGGTCAGTTTGGCTGGCGGTGTCCCCGTAGTCGTCCGCTGTCCGGCGACGCAGAAATTCAAACTGACGCCGGATCAGTTGGAGGCCGCGATCACCCCGCGCACGCGTTGGCTGCTGCTGAATTCCCCGTCCAATCCAACTGGCGCGGTCTATTCCAAGGCGGAATTGCAGGCACTGGGCGCGGTATTGCAAAACTATCCTCAGGTCTGGGTGATTTCTGACGAGATTTATCAACACCTATCTTTTGTGCCTTTCACGCCCTTTGTGCAGGCTGTTCCCGAGTTGGCGGATCGAACGTTGATTGTAAACGGCGTGTCCAAGGCCTATTCCATGACCGGCTGGCGTATCGGGTGGGGTATCGGCCCTGCTGAGTTGATCAAGGCGATGGTGGCTGTGCAGGGGCAAATCACGTCGGGGGCGTGTTCGATTGCCCAAGCTGCAGCATTGGAGGCCATCAACGGGCCGCAAGGCTTGCTGGCAGAACGCCGTCGGGCAATGCGAGCGCGCCGCGATCTGGTTGTCGAAGGGCTAAACGCCGCTGGTCTGGAATGTGCCGTGCCGGATGGCGCGTTTTACGTCTTTCCCAAAACTCATGCGAAATTGGCCACAGACCATGAATTCTGTCGCTTTCTGCTGGATGAGGCGGGTGTGGCGCTGGTGCCGGGGCGTGCGTTTGGGATGCCGGGGCATTTGCGGCTTTCTTTTGCCTATGCCACCGAAAGCCTGCAAGAAGGTATGCGCCGTATCGCGGCCGCCACCGCCAAATTGTAACTAAGTAAGACCGGAAAACACCCAATGGACCGCGCCCAGATCGTTCACGAGAATTTCCTGACCCAGGTCGCAAAGCGCGACTTCCCCGAAGGCGCAAGCCCGAGGCCGGGGCTAAGCAGAACCGATGCGGTGTCGCTGTTCCGGTCACAGGTCCTTAGCCGTGCGTTGGACCGGACCAGCCGGGCGATGCAGAAGGCGGGGCAGGGGTTTTACACTATCGGATCATCCGGCCACGAAGGGATGGCCGCCGTGGCGCATGCACTACGCCCGACCGATATCGCATTTCTTCACTACCGGGACGCGGCATTTCAGATCGCGCGGTCGGAACAGGTGCCCGGTCAGCAGATTGCATGGGACATGCTGCTGAGTTTTGCCTGTTCGAAAGAGGATCCGACTTCGGGCGGGCGGCATAAGGTGCTGGGATCTAAGGCGCTCACGATCCCGCCGCAGACCTCGACGATTGCCAGCCATCTGCCCAAGGCGGTGGGCGCTGCGTATTCGCTAGGTGCCGCGCGGAGACACGATCCTGAACACCGTGAATTGCCCTTGGACGGGATTGCGATGTGTTCCTTCGGGGATGCCTCGGCCAATCATTCTACAGCGCAGGGCGCGATCAACACCGCAGGCTGGACCAGCGTGCAGTCGACGCCTTTGCCGCTGTTGTTTGTGTGTGAGGATAACGGGATTGGAATCTCGGTCAAAACGCCAAAAGGCTGGATACAGGCGTCGATGGAACACCGCCCCGGAATCAAGTACTTTCAGGCCAACGGTCTGGATATTTATGAGACCTTCGCGGTGGCGCAAGACGCCGCCGAGTATGTCCGTACCCGCCGTAAACCGGCCTTCCTGCATCTGAAAACCGTGCGTCTTTACGGCCATGCGGGCGCAGATGTGCCGACCACGTACCTGCCGAAGTCCGAGGTTGAGGCGGATGAGGCCAACGATCCCCTGCTGCACTCGGTGCGCTTGCTGGAACAGGCCGGGGCGTTGGCGCCGGAACAGGCGTTGAAAATCTACGAAGACACCTGCGCCCGTACTGATCGCATCGCGGCGGAGGCCGCAACCCGCCCGCACCTGACCTCCGCCTCTGAGGTTATGGCCAGCCTGATCCCGCCAAAACGGGCTTGTAAGCCCACGAACGGTCCCAGCGCCGAAGCGCGCGCCAAGGCCTTTGGCGGCGACACGCGGGCAATGGATGATCCGCAACCTATGAGCCGCCTGATCAACTGGGCGCTGACCGATCTGATGCTGGAACACGGCGAGATCGTCTGCATGGGCGAAGATGTCGGCCGCAAGGGCGGCGTCTATGGCGTGACCCAGAAACTGCAGCAACGCTTTGGCCCGGACCGGGTGATCGACACGCTGTTGGATGAGCAGTCCATTCTGGGACTGGCCATCGGCATGGGGCATAACGGGTTCATTCCGATCCCCGAAATCCAGTTTCTGGCCTATCTGCACAATGCCGAGGACCAGATCAGGGGCGAAGCCGCGACCCTGCCCTTTTTCTCGAACGGGCAGTACACCAACCCGATGGTTCTACGCATCGCGGGGCTTGGGTATCAGAAAGGGTTCGGCGGCCATTTCCACAATGACAACTCGCTGGCTGTCCTGCGCGACATTCCGGGCGTGATCATTGCCTGCCCGTCGACAGGCGCAGATGCGGCTAAGATGCTGCGCGAATGCGTTCGTTTGGCGCGCGAAGAACAGCGGGTGGTGGTCTTTCTGGAACCGATTGCCCTCTATCCGATGCGCGATCTGCACGATGCACAGGACGCAGGCTGGATGACGACGTATCCGTCGCCTGACCAGAGTATCACGCTGGGTGAGGTGGGCGTGTATGGCGAGGGTAAAGATCTGGCCATCGTCACTTATGGAAACGGGCATTACTTGTCGAAACAGGCTCTGCCCGAGTTGGAGGCAGCAGGCGTGAAAACCCGTATCATCGACATGCGCTGGCTGGCACCTCTCCCGATTGAGGCTCTGTGTCAGGCCACAAAGGGTTGCAAACACGTCCTTATCGTCGACGAGTGTCGCCGGACCGGCAGCCAGTCCGAGGCGCTGATGACCTTTTTCACCGAAAACAGTCCCACGACCCCAACTGCACGCGTCGTGGCCGAAGATTGTTTTATCGCAACTGGCCCCGCCTATGCCGCTCCGCTGCCATCGAAGGACGGGATTATCACCGCTGCGCTTAAACTGACCGGAGGCCGTTCATGACCCGCACAGCAGTCGTCATCTGCCCTGGTCGGGGTACATACAACAAGCCCGAGCTTGGCTATCTGCATCGCCATCACGCGCAGCAGAATGCGATGTTTCGGGGCTTCGACGCGATACGTGCGGAAGCAGGGCAAGAGGCAGTTACTGCATTGGATGGCGCAGCGCGGTTCACAGTTTCCATGTATTCAAAAGGCGATATTGCCTCACCGCTCATCTACGCAGCTTCGCTGGCAGACGCGCAATCGCTGGCCGATGATATCGAAGTGGTCGCGGTCACCGGGAACTCGATGGGGTGGTATATTGCGCTGGCCGCTGCCGGGGCGTTGTCGCCTGACCACGGGTTCCGCGTCGTGAACACGATGGGAACACTGATGCAGGATCACCTGATCGGTGGCCAACTGGTTTATCCCTTTGCCGACGACGGTTGGGCGGACGACACTGTTCGCAAGGCAGAGCTGCTGGCGGATGTGAAACGCATCAATGTGGTGGACGGTCACGACCTTGCTTTGTCCATTGATCTGGGCGGAATGTTGGTTCTGGCAGGCAATGAGATGGGGCTGAAGGCTTTCGAGGCGTCACAACCCACCTTGCAGGACCGTTTCCCGATGCGCTTGCCAAACCATGCCGCGTTTCACACATCCTTGCAGGCACCGGTCGCTGCCGAAGGGCGTACGCTCTTGGGCGCGGATTTGTTCCGACAGCCTGAACGCCCCCTGATCGACGGTCGCGGAAAGGTTTGGTGGCCGGGTGCGACGGATACGCATGCGCTTTGGGATTATACCCTGGGCCACCAAGTGACCGAACCCTATGATTTCACCCGTGCGATCCAGTCCGCCGCGCATGAGTTCGCGCCCGATATGTTCATTGTTACCGGCCCCGGCGCGACCTTAGGTGGCGCAGTGGCGCAATCTCTTGTTCTGGCGAACTGGCGTGGCATGGGTAACAAGGCTGATTTTCAAGCGAAACAGGATGCGCAACCCTTCCTGATCGCGATGGGGCGCGAGGATCAAAGAGCGCTTGCAACCGGCTGACACTGCCCTGATGATCCGCGCAATTTCAAGGAGCGCGACGTGAGCGACCACAACCAGTCCCTTTGGCTGAACACATGCCGTGAACATGTCGAACCCGGTGTTTCGACCGGTGATATCACTGTTGATCTGGCGGTGATCGGGGGTGGTTACACCGGCTGTTCAGCGGCCCTGACTGCGGCCAAAGCTGGTGCTTCGGTCTGTCTGCTTGAAGCGCATGACATCGGTCACGGTGGCTCGGGCCGCAATGTCGGGCTGGCGAATGCGGGGCTGTGGTTGCCGCCCGTTGAGATTCGCGCGCATCTCGGCGACACGGTTGGGGATCGGCTGATTGACCTTTTGGCCGCTGCCCCATCGGAGGTGTTCAGCCTGATCGACCAGCATGGGATAGACTGCGAACCCGTGCGCAACGGAACTTTGCACTGTGCGCATTCGGCTGCGGGTCTTCGGGATCTGCAGGCGCGCCATGCGCAACTCAGAGCTGCTGGTGCACCGGTTGAGTTGCTGTCTGCAGAACTGACAGCGCAGCGAACGGGCAGCGCGGCCTTTGGCGGTGCTCTGTTCGACCCGCGCGCCGGGACCATCCAGCCATTGGCATATGTGCGTGGATTGGCCCGTGCCGGGATCGAGGCTGGCGCGTCAGTTTCCACGCAAGATCCGGTTCTGTCCATGCAGCAAATGGATGTAACCTGGGTGTTGAAGACTGCTCGGCGCACGGTGCGCGCCAAATGGGTCATTCAGGCGACCAATGCCTATCACCGTGATCTGACCGCATCGGCCCCCGCTTATGTGCCAGTCTATTATTTCCAATATGCCACGGCTCCTTTGTCCGATAATCTGCGCGCCAGTGTTTTGCCGGGGGGCGAGGGGTGCTGGGACACAGACCTGATCATGACCTCGTTCCGAGTGGATCAAGAGGGCCGGTTTATCATCGGTGCCATGGGTGACTTGGATCAGGCAGGCGGCGGGATTCACAAGAGCTGGATCAAGCGCAAACTGGCTCAGCTATATCCGCAACTGAATGATCAGCCGTTGGTCGAAGGGTGGCATGGCCGCATCGCCATGACGTCGGACCACATCCCGAAGATTACGCAGATCGGTCCCAACGCTCTGTCCGTTCATGGATTTTCGGGGCGTGGAATCGGGCCAGGCACTGTCTTTGGCCGCCTTGTTGCCCAAAGTCTGTTGCAGGACGATCCAAGCCTTTTGCCGGTGCCCGCAGTCCCAGAGTATCAGGAAAAGTGGATAGGGCTACGCCGCGCCTATTTTGAAACCGGCGCGGCGCTGACCCATTTTGTCAAAGCGCGGTTCTGACCTCAGACCGCGCGGGTGATGCCGCCATCAACCCGGATGTTTTGACCGGTGATATAGCCGCCGCCTTCTGACGCAAGCATTGCCACGACCGAGGCGATCTCGTCATAGCTGCGTCCATAGCGGCCCATCGGGATGCGCGCGCGGAATTCCTCTTTCTCTGGCAGGCTGTCGATGAACCCTGGCAAGACGTTGTTCATCCGGATGTTGTCAGCCGCGTAGTGATCCGAGAACAGCTTGGTGAAGGCCGCCAAACCCGCGCGAAAAACACCCGAGGTTGGGAAAACAGGGTCGGGTTCGAATGCGGCGAAGGTTGAAATGTTGATGATCGACCCGCCACCTTGTTTCTGCATGATTGGTGTCACCAGCCGGGTTGGTCTGACGGCGTTCAGGAAATAGACGTCCATACCGGTGTGCCAGTCTTCGTCCGACAGCTCCAGCACTGGCGCGCGCGGGCCATGACCGGCCGAGTTGACCAGCACGTCGATGCGCCCCCAATGGGACATCGCGGTGTCGACCAGTTTTTGCAGATCATCCGTCGACTGGTTTGACCCGGTCACGCCAACACCACCCAGTTCGTGCGCCAGTGCCTCACCCTTGCCAGAAGACGACAGGATGCCGACCTTAAATCCATCTGCGGCCAGACGTCGGGCTGAATCTGCGCCCATTCCGCTGCCGCCCGCTGTTATCAGCGCCACTTTGGTCATGTGATTTCTCCATTCATTGATGGCATGAAGATGCGCTTTGGCGATCTGATTGACCAATCAGTTCTGCTGGCCTTATGATGTAGAAAAACTACAGGGTGCTACGATGGCGGCTCTTCCCCCTCTGAACGCTTTGCGGGCCTTCGAAGCTTCGGCGCGGCATCTGAACTTTCGCTTGGCTGCCGAGGATCTGGGCGTCACCCAAGGTGCCGTCGCCCAGCAGGTACGCGGGCTTGAGGCACGATTGGCTGTGACGCTCTTTGACCGCTTGCCACGTGGCCTTGCGCTGACCGAGGCTGGGCGCAGGTTCCATGCGCCCTTGCGCCGGGCCTTCCGACTAATTGAAGAGGCCGTCGAGGATCTTTCTGGGGACAGACAAATTACTATCTCTGTCACGCCCAGCTTTGCCTCGAAATGGCTGGTTCCACGACTTCCGGACTTTACGCGGCACCACCCTGATATTGCCGTGCAGGTCGACGCGCGGGAACGGTTGGCGGATTTCCAGGGGGACGGTGTCGACATTGCTGTTCGGCAAGGGCGCGCGCCGTTTGGATCCGGGGTGGTCGCAGTGCCTCTGTTTTCCACAGCTTTCGTTCCGGTTTGCGGTCCTGAGATGGCGGCCAAAATTGCGCATCCTGCTGACCTGATAAAGCACACTCTGCTGAACGACACCCATGGGCTGTGGCCTTTGTTTCTGCAGCGGGCAGGGATCACCGGCAAGCCAAAGATGATGAGTTTCAGCCAGACCAGCCTTGCCATCGACGCAGCCGTGTCGGGCCAGGGTGTTGCGCTTGCTAACGAACCGCTTGTTTCTGCCCAGTTGGCCGCCGGTCAGTTGGTGCGCCCGATCCCGGACGAGCTGGTCGAGGACTTGGGCTTTTACATCGTAACACCCAAACAGCCACGCCAACCCGCGCTGGTCGCAGTGATGAAAGACTGGTTGCTGTCTCAATCCTGAAGCGTCGCTGCGATGGCTTCGATCCTGTCACGCAACCAGCGATGTGCCGGATCGTTGGAAGATCTTTGGTGCCAGACCATGTAGATCGAGACAGGGTCGCATGCGAAGGGCAAGGGCGCACAATCCAACGCACGTAGTGGCCCGTGTTTCATCAACGCGGTGTCGGTGGAAATCAGGTCGCCGCCTTTCACAAATGAGGTAATGGCATTGAAATGCGGCAGGGTAACCGTCGGTGGCCTGATCTGGTTTTGATCGACACCCCGCATAACAGCGCGCGAGCTGCGGCCATCCGCAAAGCGCACTTCGACATGCTCGGTTTCGCAATAGGTTTCCCAACTGTCCGGAGGAGATCGTCGTGTGCCATCATAGTAGATCATCAACGGACTGCTGAGGATGCGCTTTTGAAAGATGTCCGGTCCATCCGGCGGCAAAGGCGTCAGCATCAATTGACACCGATCGCTGCGCAGCAGCTCAGGGTCTGGAACACCTGATGGGATAAACCCCAACCCCAGCCGCACGCCTTCGGTCCGAACCTTTTGCAGCAATTGCGGGAAAATCAATTCCCTCGGCATGTCGTTTGTGGCGATGTGAAAGACCATCTCTTCGGACAGCGGGTCGAACGGGCGGTCCTCGGTCAGTGCGCGCATATTGTCCAGAACCTGCTGCACGGGGTCTTTCAGGGACAAGGCGCGCTCAGTAGGGGTTAGACCTTGCCCTGATCTGATAAATAACGGATCGCCCAGAACCACCCGAAGTTTGGACAGGGTGTGGCTGATGGCCGATTGCGTCACGCCAAGCCGATCTGCGGCCTTGGACACCGAGTTTTCTTCGAGAATGGTCAGAAAGACCCTCAGGACTTTGCCATCCAGATCCATGAAATCTGTTTTGCTCATACCGCTTATGATTATTCATGAATGGATTTACTGTCCACGCCGCATTAGGTGAGACCTAGAAATTAGGAGGCGCACGATGGGGATCCGCTTTTTCTCGGACAAGAACCGGCCGGTCCACATGGGGCCTTATCCGTTGGAGCGGTTGGCACGTCAGAGCGTTGTGCCGGACCTGTCCGCCGTGCCGCCGATGCCCGTACTCAGTTTTCACCGGCCGGATCAGCCTGAAAGCATCGTCAACGCCATGGGTGAGTTTCAGGCGATGATGGACGCTATTCGTGATGGGTTCGTGAATGCTGTGCCCTCTGAAATCCCGGCTGATCCGACCGCGTGCGCCCATCACTTGAAGGCTTTTGGCTATTTCAATGACGCGTCGATGATGGGGTGCGGGCCTTTGCCTGCCGAGGCGATGCTGCCCCAGCCGCGCCATAACCCCGACATAGATCGACTGGCCCATGCGCTGAAGACCCGGCAGACCAAGACGCTGGCGTCGGGTATTGATGTCATTATGGCCGACCTTAAGGAAAGTATGGAGGCGGCCCCCAAGCCGATGGACACCCACCGCCACGCCATCGTCTTTGTCTATGAACACAACCGTGATCCGAACCCGGATGAGCCCGGCTCTGAATGGATCATGGATGCGCAGGACCACCGTTCCTGTTTGCTGGCGACCGAAAATGCGGTGGTGATTGCCAATTACATCCGGTTGTTGGGGTTCGATGCGCGGGCGCATACCGCGATGTCCTCTGAGGTTGATCTTGGAAAACTGGCGGTGGCGGCTGGTTTGGCCTCGGTCGAGAATGGCGACGTCGTTGTGCCGTGGCTAGGTACGCGGTTTGGTCTGGCAGCTGTTACAACCGAGATGGGGATTGCGCATGATCGACCCCTGCAATCCATGGCGCAGCAACCGTGGTTTCGCACTCAGGGTCCGGCGTGGTGGCTGGGAACGGGGTTCGCCAAGAACGCGCTGAACCGGGATGCTTACGCCAAACGACGCTACGTGGACGGGGCGCATCCGTTCGAGAAGCTTAAGCGCGTCGAGGACCCGACGACCTACATCGACGAAGAAAACGTGGCCCGCGTTCCCAAACGCGCCGACATGTTTGCCCGCGCACAATTCGGGGATATGGGCAAACCGCTGCAGGATGCAGCCAGGGGGGGGCACTACGTGCGCAAGGCCGCCCCCAGTTTCGCGCAACGCCGTTCACTGGGCGCATTTGTGCTTTTGCAGGATGGCGACAGCGCGGATGGCCCGCGCCCGACCGATGCCGCCCGAAATGCCGCGAATATCAAGGCCGCGACCTATTTCATTGGAGGCGATGCCGTGGGCCTCAGCCGTTGTCCTGAATGGGCGTGGTACTCTCACGACGCGACCGGAGAAGAGATCAACCCGACCCACGATCAGGCCATCAGCATGATCATCGACCAGGGCTATGAAACGATGGAGGGGTCCAGCGGCGATGACTGGATCGCAGTTGCCCAGTCAATGCGCGCTTATCTGCGGTTTTCGCTACTGGGCGGTGTAATTGCGCAGCAGATCCGCAACCTCGGTTACAAAGCCAAGGCGCATACGGTCATGGATGGCGAAGTGCTTCAGCCGCCGCTTTTGCTGCTGTCTGGATTGGGCGAGGTCAGCCGGATTGGCGAGGTCATCCTGAACCCTTATCTCGGGCCCCGGCTCAAGTCCGGCGCGGTGACAACCGACATGCCGATGGAGCACGACAAACCGATTGATTTTGGCCTGCAGACTTTCTGTGAAAGCTGCAACAAATGCGCGCGCGAATGTCCGTCGGGGGCAATCACCGCGGGGCCGAAACTCATGTTCAACGGCTATGAGATCTGGAAATCCGACAGCCAGAAATGCGCGACCTATCGTGTGACCACACCCGGCGGAGCGATGTGCGGGCGCTGCATGAAGACGTGCCCGTGGAACCTTGAGGGCATCTTCAAGGAACGCCCATTCCGCTGGGCCGCGATGAACATCCCGAAAGCCGCGCCGGCATTGGCGAAACTGGACGATGCCGTGGGTAATGGCGGTTTGAACGACACCAAGAAATGGTGGTGGGATATTGAATTGCAGGCGGATGGAGCTTACCGCCCGACGAAACATCCGCTGAACCGGCGTGACCTGCAAACGGATCTGGACCTGCAGTTCGAAGATCAGACATTAGCCGTCTATCCTGCCTATCTGGCCCCCCATCCGTGGCCATATCCTTTTGCGATGGACCGCGAGGCCGGGATTGCGGCCTATCAGGCGATGGTGTCAGCCGAAGAATACAAAAACCGCAAGGCAGCAGGGGATACCTCGATCGTGCATCGGTACTCGATCGCGGGCGATGCGCCGGTGATGCGAGTTGCGCTGACCAAGGTCGGCAAGATGACGGCGGATGTGACCAAGTATGAATTCTCGGCCCTGAATGGCGCGCCGTTACCGGATTGGACCGCCGGGGCGCATCTGGATGTGCTGGTCGCGCCTGAGTTTCTGCGCCAGTACTCAATGTCGGGGAACCCGTCGGACAGGTCAGTCTATCAGATCGGCGTTCTGCGCGAGGATGAAGGTCGCGGCGGTTCGGCCCTGTTGCATCGAATCTTCAGCGAGGGGCGCAAGGTCTTCATCTCGAAACCGATCAACCATTTCGAACTGGATGAAACTGCAACAAAGACCTTCCTGATGGGTGGTGGGATCGGCATCACCCCGATGATTGCATTTGCTCATCGGTTGCATTCGCTAGGCAAGCCGTTCGCGTTACACTATTCCGCCAGCACCCGCGCTGGGGCTGGGTACCTGGACGATCTGGCGGCGATGCCCTGGGCCGACCACGTGCATTTTCATTTCTCAGATGAAGGAACACGCGCCGATCTGGATGCCGTCTTGTCGGGGTATCAGGAAGGGTGGCAGGTCTATACCTGCGGACCGGATCGCTACATGGACGGTGTCGTACAAGCGGCTGACAGGCAGGGATTTCCCGAAGAGGCGCGGCACCTGGAGTATTTCTCAGTTCCGGAACAGCCGGAGTATGAAAACCATCCCTTCACGTTGAAGCTGGCAAAATCGGGCAGGGAACTGACCGTCCCGGAAGGCAAAGATGCCGCTCAGGTATTGAACGAGGCGGGCATTCACGTGGATGTTAAATGCGCCGACGGTATATGTGGCGTCTGCAAATGCGGAGTGGTTTCCGGCGATATTGAGCACCGTGATTTCGTTCTGTCCAACAAACAGCGCGAGGGCGCGATCATCTTGTGTCAAAGCCGTGCGGCTGAACCTGACGGTGTGATCGAACTCGACCTCTGATCTGAGGTCTGAAAACGACTTCGATAAACACAAAAATTGGTCGTTCCAGCCATGGACGCCGTGGGGTAGCTGCACTAACGTCCCCTGCGAACCCCAGTGAATCCTGATCAACAGGTGCGAGGTATTTTCATGGATTATCACAGCCCCGCCAGCTTTGCCGAGGCGTCGGCTCTGGCCGCGAATGCGACGGGCATTACCCGGTTTCTTGCAGGAGGCACCGATGTACTGGTGCAGCTGCGCTCGGAACTTGTGACACCCGACACGCTGATCGACATCAAAAAGATTGATGGCGTGAGCGACATCAACAGCAATGCCGATGGCAGCTGGACGCTGGGGGTCGCTGCCACCGGTGCAGAAATGAGCGAGCACCCCGAACTGGGCCGGGATTGGCCCGGTGTGGTCGAGGCGATGGACCTGATCGGATCAACCCAAGTGCAGGGGCGCGCAACGCTGACCGGGAACCTGTGTAATGGCTCTCCTGCGGCGGATTCCGTGCCGGCCATGGTTGCAGCGGGTGTGACTGTCACAGTGACCGGACCGGAGGGAGATCGCGAGGTTGCAGTCGAGGATATCCCGACCAGTCCCGGCAAAACGTCTCTGGCCAAAGGCGAACTGATCTCGGCCGTCCACATTCCCGCCCGGGGCGAGAATGGCGGCGACGCCTATCTGCGGTTTATCCCACGCACCGAGATGGATATTGCTGTTGTCGGCGTAGGGGTGAACCTGCGTTTGGACGGCGACACTGTTACCGAAGCCCGCGTGTCGCTGGGTGCTGTCGCCCCGACCGTTCTACTGGTTGAAGACTGCGCGAAGGCCATCATCGGCAGTACGTTGGACGACGCCGCGCTTGATGCGCTGGCTGCTGCCGCATCCGCTGCGTGCAACCCGATTGACGACAAGCGCGGCACCATCGCGTTCCGCACTGAGGTCGCTGGCGTTCTTGCCAAGCGCGCCGCGAAAATCGCCTATGCCCGTGCGAAGGGAGAACAAGCATGAGCAAGTTCCACGTATCTACCACCGTAAATGGCGACACTGTCGAATACCTGTGCGATCCGCGGGAGACCCTGCTGGATTGTCTGCGCGACAAGCTGAACCTGACCGGCGCGAAAGAAGGCTGCGGTACCGGCGATTGTGGAGCGTGTTCCGTTTCAGTCGATGGACGCCTGGTCTGCTCGTGCCTGATGCTGGGGGTTGAGGCCGAAGGTAAGCAGATCGAAACCGTCGAGGGCATCGCAGATGGCGATGTTTTGCACCCGCTGCAACAGAAGTTCATCGAACATGCCGCCCTGCAATGCGGCATCTGCACGCCGGGTATTCTGGTCGCGGCCAAGTCTCTGTTGGAAAAGAACCCCAACCCGACCGAAGAAGAAACCCGGTACTGGCTGGCGGGCAACCTTTGCCGCTGCACCGGTTATGACAAAATCATTCGTGCCGTCATGGAAACGGCAGAAGAACTGCGGGAGGCTTCGTAATGGCACTCGACGATCGCAAATCTGAATTCACTTTTGTTGGCACGCGACCGAACCGTCCCGATGGGTTGGACAAGGTTACGGGCCGCGCCAAGTTCGGGGCGGATATGTCGGCACCCGGTATGTTGCACGGCGCGATCCTACGCTCACCTCACGCTCATGCGCGGATCGTGAAAATCGACACGTCGAAAGCCGAGGCGCATAAGGATGTGAAAGCCGTCGTGACCCGCGCGGATTTTGCAGACGTCCCGTTCAAACCGGGCCTGGAAGGCGAATTCTGGAATGTTCTGGAAAACGTCATGGCGGGCGAAAAGGCTCTGTATGACGGCCACGCTGTAGCAGCCATTGCGGCCACTTCGGCACTGGCGGCGCGCGATGCGCTCAAGCTGATCGAGGTTGAATACGAGGTGTTGCCCCACGTCACCGATGTGGACAAGGCGATGGCCTCTGATGCGCCTGTCATTCGCGAAGGTGCCGCAGACTATTCGGTTCCGGAAGGCATGCACCCGAACGTCGTTCGTTACCATGAAAGTGGGCACGGTGATGTCGAAGCCGGTTTTGCCGAGGCCGATCTGGTCATCGAAGACAGCTTTGTCACTGAGGCGACCCATCAGGGTTACATCGAACCGCATGCCTGCCTGGGTATGCTGGGCAATGATGGCAAGGGTGAGCTGTGGTGCACGACCCAAGGCCACTGGATCGCGCAGAAAACCTGTGCAGCGCTGTTGGGTATCGAAACCTCGCAACTGCGCGTCACGGCATCCGAGATTGGTGGCGGCTTTGGCGGCAAGACAACCGTCTTTATCGAACCCGTTGCGCTGGCGCTGAGCCGCAAGGCCAACCGCCCGGTCAAGGTTGTGATGACCCGATCCGAAGTGTTTCGGGCAACCGGTCCCACTTCGTCGGCGTCGATGGACATCAAGATCGGGATGAAGAAGGACGGGACCATCTCTGCCGCGCAGGGCGTTTTCCGCCTGCAGGGTGGGGCCTTCCCCGGAGCGCCTGGTGACATGACCGCCATGTGCGCCTTTGCGCCCTACAACCTGACCAACGTCAAACAGATCGGCTATGACGTGATGGCCAACCGCCCGAAACAGGCGGCCTATCGTGCACCCGGTGCGCCGATGGGGGCTTTTGCGGTTGAATCGGTGATTGACGAGCTGTGCAAAAAGCTGGGCCTCGATCCTGTTGATGTGCGTCTGAAGAATGCCGCGCACGAGGGTACCAAAGCCAGCTATGGCCCGCGTTACGAGCGCATCGGGCTGGTTGAGACGTTGGAAGCCGCCAAGGCGCATCCGCACTACTCGGCGCCGCTGAAACCGGGGCAGGGGCGCGGCATCTCCTGCGGGTTCTGGTTTAACCACGGTGGTGAAACTTCGGTCTCGCTATCTCTGTCCGAGGACGGTTCGGCCCAGTTGATGGTCGGTACGCCGGACATCGGCGGCTCGCGTGCATCTATGGCGCTGATGGCGGCTGAGGTGCTGGGCATTCCCTACGAAAACATCCGGGTGACCATCGCCGATACAGCGACGCTTGGGTACAACGACGTCAGCCACGGCTCTCGCGTGACGTACGCCTCCGGTCTGGCGACCATCAAAGCAGCCAAACACGCGGTCGAAAAACTGTGCGAACGCGCGGCGGCCAGCTGGGGAATTCCGACGGACGCAGTCAAATGGGAAAACGGCTGTGCGGTGCCCTCTGGCCCCAATGCCGGTGATTTCGATCCGCGGCCACTGGCTGATATCACGGCTCATATGGGCTCGACAGGCGGACCGATCTCAGGCCATTTCGAAGCGACCCCGGAAGGCGCAGGCGTGTCCTTTGGTACCCATATCGTCGATGCCGAGGTTGATCCGGAAACCGGCAAGACTGCGATCACCCGCTACACGGTCATCCAGGATGCCGGTAAGGCGATCCACCCAACCTATGTGGAAGGGCAGTATCAGGGCGGTGCTGCGCAAGGCATAGGCTGGGCGCTGAACGAGGAATACATCTATGGCGAGGATGGTCGCCTGCAGAACTCGATCTTCCTCGACTATCGCATCCCCGTCGCCAGTGACCTGCCGATGATCGACACGGTGATTGTCGAAGTGCCCAACCCCGGTCACCCCTTCGGTGTACGAGGCGTCGGCGAGACCGGCATTGTGCCGCCTCTGGCCGCCATTGCCAACGCCGTGTCCCATGCGGCTGGCGTGCGCATGCGTCAGTTGCCGATGTCGCCGCCGCGTATTCTGGCCGCGCTCAAGGACGATGGTTGAAGTTCATCTCTGGTCCGGCCTCCGGTCATTGACCGGGGGCCAGCAGGTCGTCGAGGTTGAAGCCAAGACGACCGGAGATCTGTTACGCGCATTGGTGCTCGCCCACCCACAGCTTCAAGGCCCTATTGATGCCGGGGTGTCTATTGCAATTGATGGCCGTGTTATAGCCACAGGGCTGACCGAGCCAATCCCTGAAGGCAGCGAAGTTTACCTGATGCAGCGGTTAAGGGGCGGTTAGGCCTCTGGCGACCACGGTTCGCGCCCGACCATGCGGTCGGCTTCAGCAGTGATATCGTTCATATGCTGCTCAAGGCTTTGGCGCAGCTCCTCGATTTTCTCTTCGGATGCTTTGCGAGGCACGGTCTCGGTCCACTCGCGGCACAGAAAGACTCCCTTGTTTCGCCAGGGGCGGGGCATCAAAAGACGATCCCATGTACCCGCTTCGCTGCCATAATGTGCAGAAAAGGTGATCCCGAAGATTCGTTTGCCAGATGTGCGCGCCCAAACCAATGGCACCGTGGAAAGCACACGCTCGGGTCCACGTGGTCCGTCAGCAGCGATGCCGATGGAAATCCCTTGTTTGATCTTACCGATCACTTCTCGCGAGACGGCAACGTTGCTTTTATGTTTGCTGGCCATGGCGATCGTGTCCATTCCGAACAATTTCTGCACCCGACCCACCATGCTGCCTGCGCGCGCAGACGAAGTGATTGAGCAGATGCGTCCTTTGTCCAGCGGGAAGAAGTACGGCGACTGCGCCAGCCTTTGATGCCACAGCACCACGATCACCGGCTCACCTTGTTCGGCCAGTTGGTCCAGTTCTTCGTATCCGATGCGCTGCCATTTGGTGTTGCGATTGACCATCCGGATATAACTTGCGATGCGGCGCGCGGCCCAGTTCAAAACGGCTTCGCTGTCGGCGATCTTTTTACGGATACTCACGGATTGGGTCCCTCGTACTGACCAAACCGTGTCTTATAGAACTAAACGCTGCACGCAACTTGTTTGTCGGATGCATTAGTCGCGCGGAATTTGAAAAAGCCTCTTGAGTCCGCTGCGCGGCTGGCATATTTGATGCGCACCTTAGGGGTATAGCTCAGTTGGTAGAGCGACGGTCTCCAAAACCGTAGGTCGCGGGTTCGAACCCTGCTGCCCCTGCCATTTCCTCATTGATCTGCGGCCGTTTCATCGTAAAGAACGAAACCCAAGCTAGGTATCCTGCAATTATTTGGGGTGTAATCTGAGGCTGCAGGGACCCGGTCACAAGACGCGATTCTTAACTTTTCGAACAAGGCAACTGCCAGGCATTGATTGCTAGAAAAATATGAACTCGTCGACCGAGAGCATACTGACCAATCGACCGTTGTTTGAGCCCTGGTCCGAGGGCGACTTTGTGATGATGTCTTCGAAGTTCGGCCCGTACAGTCTCATAAGCCGAGCTCGCTCCATTTCGCAAAGCAAATAGAACAGCCCTCCGCGTTTGCCCTTTAGGGACTCCGGCACGGTGAGCGCTGCGACGCTCTTAGAATATTTTGACTGCTGCTCTATCTTGGCCACCGGCATTCGCCTTTTTTGCGACCGTATCAACTGAAAGGAAATATGGCAAATATGTGGCTTAGAAAACTTTGCCGGTGTTGCATACGGGAATTTTGAGACCCGGGGGGTTCTAAAGGCGGCTGAATCTGACCGATCCATTTTCTACAACCAACCGGCTTCACGCCGCATGCGAATGTACGAGGCTTCAAAAGACGCCCATTTCGGTGATGAAGTCTGCGTGGGCCATCATATTCTCCTCCATCGCGTGCTCGGTTGTTCATTCCACTCAGATTGGCGGCTGTGTTGAACCTGGGGTTTAGATGGGGTTAACATTGGTTTAGCCAGGTGCCGCGCAATTCGATCAATCCGGTTTCCTGCGCCTTTGGAATGGCCTATGGTCCTGCCCACAACAGACAGGCGGAAGAGGGTTCATGTCGCGTTTTGATGGTTACTTCCTGCGGCAGCTGCTGATTCTGTTCGGCTTTTTTACCCTGGTCCTGGTGGGTGTGTTCTGGATTACCCGTTCCGTCAGCCTATTTGACCGGGTGATCAGCGGCGGCCAACCCGCGATGGTGTTTCTGGAATTCACCGCACTGACGTTGCCGACCCTTATCCGCACCGTGATGCCAATGGCGGTTTTTGCCGCCGCTGTCTATGCCACCAACCGCCTGAGCCGCGAAAGCGAGATGACGGTGATGCTGGCCACAGGGACCAGCCCCTGGAGATTAGCGCGCCCAGTGTTCGTATTCGGCATCCTGACCGGTCTGATGATGGCCGCGATCAGTGTCTTTCTGCGCCCTGCATCGGTGGAGCAGCTAGAGCAGCGCCAGGCCGAGGTTGCCGGCGACGTAACTGCCCAGCTTTTAAATGAGGGTGAATTTCTGCACCCCGCGCAAGGCGTTACGGTCTACATTGGGAAAATTGATTTGGATGGCACGCTGTCCGAGGTTTTCGTGTCGGATCGTCGGAATGAAGAGGACCCGGTAAGCTATTCCAGCAAGACGGCTTATCTGGTCAACAATGGCACTGGCATTCATCTGGTGATGGTGGACGGGATCGCATTGCGCCTGAATCCAGAAGGCAGAACGCTGTCTTCGACGCTTTTTGCGGATGCTTCATATGACATCTCGGAACTGACAAATTCAGACACCAACGCCATGCGCAGTCTTGAGGCGATCCCAACGCTCGAATTGTTGCAAGGCCGGGATACAATTCTGGCGACCGAGCTGTTTTCCGAAGGGGAATTGATCGAAGAGCTGCATCAGCGCTTTTCATGGATCGCCATTTGTATCGCGGTGGCAATGGCTGGGTTTTCAACGTTGATGCTGGGCAGTTTTTCGCGCTTTGGCCTCTGGCCGCAGATTTTCGGCGCGTTCACCATTCTAGTCCTGTTGGAGGGTGTCCGGGGCTTTGTGGCGCCGGTTGTGATCGATGATCCGAACCTGTGGATATTGCTATACCTGCCAGCGATTATCGGCGTCCTTATTTCGTGCGTGTTCCTGTTGATCGCCGGGCGACCATTGCTGCGCACCCGATCGCGGGGGGCGAATGGAACCTTGTCGCAGGCTTAATTCGCCGCGCGCAGTTCAGTCAGGCAGGCCACCACGTCGTCAAACGCCTCGCTGTCCCGTCGGGTCACCAAGTAAAGCGGCACCATCAGATCCATCGCTTCGGTAACCGATACCAAAGTGCCGTCGCTCAACTGATCTCGAATTACATATTCGGGAAAGTAACCCGTACCGCCGCGCCGTAAAACATAGCGCAGACCCATCATGCAATTGCCCAAAAAAAGTGTCTGACCTGCCGCTTTGCGCGCTGCTGACCGCACGTGGTCCTGATAGACTTCGCCCAATTCTAGATTGACGAAAACCGGGTCTTTGTCGGCGTCGGGGGTTTCGACCAGCAACAAACGTTCAGGCGCCAGTTCGTGATATAGAACGCGCCGATCAGATGGTTTTTCATGGGTCAGTGCCGCATCCAATACATGCGTCGCCACGGCCTCGACCATGTTGAGGTCATGATCGTAGTTCAGGGTTAGCAACAGCTGGCCATGGCGCTGTTCGTAACGAACGGCCAGATCGACCAGCAATGGATCCCAAACGCTGAGCTGTGCACCAAGGCGCAGGGCAATCCGGTGCGGTGTCTGCCCCGGTAGGTCACGAGAGGCGAAGAACCACAATGACAACATCTGCTCGGCATAGGGTCTAAACTGCCGTCCGAATTCTGTCAGGTTGGTGCCGCCTGCGCCCCGAGTGAACAGGGGCTTTCCGGTTTCCTCTTCGATCAGTTTGATACGGGCGCTGACCGCTGTCTGAGTGATGTTGAGGTGTCGTGCGGCGGCATGGAAGCCACCGGTGTCTGCAACGCACAGAAATGTCTCAAGGGCTTTGATTTGCATGTCGAAAGTATTTTTTGATCGAAGTGATAAAATCAATTCATTTTTTTCAGCTGTTGCCTTCGGATATGCTGGCCGTAGCAGATCAGCCAGAGGAAACATCATGCTGGACAAAAGCCACAAACCCACCTGGACCAGTTTTGAAGAGGCGACCAAAGCCGATTGGGACGCCGTCATGGAGTATGAAGAGGCGTTCAACGCTGCCCTTCCTGACCGAATCCTGGACGCGATCCGTTCCCTGGACGAAGCGTGGACCCCATACCCAGTCAATCGTTACCAGCACAGCCTTCAGGCCGCGACGCGTGCCCATGAGGATGGTGCGGATGAAGAACTGGTGGTCGCTGCACTGATCCATGACACCGGAGATATTCTGTCGCCGTATAACCACGGTGAGCTGTCGGCTGCGATGATGAAACCTTATGTCAGCGAGAAAACCCACTGGATATTAAAACACCACTGCGTGTTCCAAGGCTATTACTACAATCACCACCTGGGTGGTGATCGTAACGCCCGCGACAAGTACCGCGACAGCCCCTATTGGGAGGACTGCCGTTACTTCTGCCATGAATACGATCAGAAGGCGTTTGATCCCGAGTATCCGACCAAACCGCTTGAGTTCTTTGAACCCATGCTGCGCCGCGTCCTGAACAAGGGCGATGGCCATATGGAACTGAACGAAACGTCCGAGGGTTAACAGGCGGCCATCAGGCGATAGACGATCTGAGCGGCGGTAAAGTCCCAGGCGGCGTTGCCGTCCGGGGCAAGTTCGACCACGTCGAAGCCCACGCATTTGCGGCCTTTCAGGGCGTGCTCGACCAGCCGAAGCGCTTGATAATACCCCAATCCGCCGGGAACCGGGGTGCCGGTTGCCGGCATTTGTGAGGGGTCAAGACCGTCAACGTCAAAACTGACGTAGACCAGCTCGGGGAAATCCTCGGGTAGGTCGACGGCGTAGATATTCCCGGTGACCAGATCTTCTGCATCCACGTGGAAGATGTGGTTTTTCAGGCGGCTCTGTGCCTCTTCAGTCGAAAAGGCACGGACACCGAACTGAGCCAATCGAACGCCTTCTTCGGCCAGCAGGTGCATGACCGAAGCATGGGAGTGTTTTTCCCCCTGATAGGCGTTGCGCAGGTCAGCATGGGCGTCGATCTGAACTATGCCGATGGGTTGACCTAACGCGCGGGCCACTCCCATGACGGCGCCGTAACTGAGGGAATGCTCTCCGCCCAAAGTCACTGGAACCCTACCAGCGCGAACAGCGGCTTCGGTGCGCTGGGCAAGGCGCTCCATGATCTCGGACAGGGCGGCGTCGCAATCCACCGGTTCTTCGGTGAAGATCCCCTCGACGCATGGCTCGGCGTGTCCGGTGATGCGTTCCAGCTCATTGCTGGCTTCGATGATGGCATCAGGCCCTTTGGCTGTGCCCGAGCCGTAAGAGACCGTGCGCTCTAGCGGCACCGGGATCACGCGAAAACGGGCATCCTCGGTGCGCTCAGATGCGGTCAGTTCACTGTCGAGGAAAATGCTCATGAGAGTCTGTCCTTAAAGTCGTCATAGCCGAACTGCTTGATGATCTTCAGCTCGTCCGTTTCGCTATTCCACAGGGCAATGGTGGGCAACGGTACGCCGTTGAACGTATTGGTCTTGACCATCGAATAATGCGCCTGATCCAGGAAGGCAAAGCGTTGGCCGATTTCCAGTGGCTGATCCCAGGTGTAATCCCCGATCACGTCACCGGCCAGACAGGAGGGGCCGCCCAGACGGTAAGTATGGCCTGCTTCGGCCTCATCCATCAGGGCGGGACGATAGGGGGCTTCGATCACGTCAGGCATGTGGCAGGTGGCCGAGATATCGGTGATTGCAAGGTTCATGACATTGGTTGGCAGGTCGAGGATTTCGCCGACCAAGATACCTGCGTCCAGCGCGACCGCCTCACCGGGTTCGAGATAGACATCGATGCCGTATGTCTCGCGGATGTCCCGGATGAACGCCACCAGCCCGTCGCGGTCATAGTCGTCGCGCGTGATATGATGGCCGCCTCCAAAGTTCAGCCATTTGAGTTGGCCGAGGAAGGGCTTGAGTTTTGGCAGGACGGCTTCCCAAGTGCGCTGCAATGGCGCGAATCCTTGTTCGCAGAGCGTGTGCATGTGCAGGCCATCAACCCCGGTCAGTTCGTCGGTCGTCAACTGACTGATTGGGGTGCCAAGGCGAGAGCAGGGCGCACAGGGGTCATATTTTGGGATCTCGCCTTCGGAATGTTCCGGGTTGATGCGCAGACCGACCTGAACGCCAGCGTTCCGAGCTTTGGCAAGAAACCGTTCTTTTTGCGCTGGTGAGTTGAATATGATGTGATCGGACAGCGACAGAATTTCATCGACGTCCGCGTCCTTGTACCCGGCGCAGAAGGTCGCGACCTCGCCACCATATTCTTCGCGACCCAGCCGTGCTTCGAAAATGCCGGACGCGCATGTGCCGCCAAGATGTTGGCGGACAAGCGGGGCGAGCGAGAACATCGAGAATGCCTTGAGCGCGCTCAGCACATGGGCGCCGGATCGGGTTCCAATATCGGAGAGAATGGTCAGGTTCCGCTCGACGGCTTTTTCATCAACCACAAAGCAGGGGCTTGGCACGCGGCTCAGGTCAAAGCTGCGAAAGGCTCCGGCATCTCCGGCCTGTGTGGTCATCATGTCGGACATGTCCGGCGCCTCCGAATTGTGGAGAGGCCGGGGGCTCTGCCCCCGGACCCCCGGAGTATTTTGGAAAAGATGAAATTAGAACTCGACCGGACCGTCGAGTTCGTGGACCTGCCACGGTAAGCCGTGTTCGTTCAGCATATCCATGAAGTTGTCCGGATCCAGCTGTTCCATGTTCCACACGCCCGGCTCGCACCAGTTGCCTTTCAGCACCTGCGCCGCACCGATCATGGCGGGGACGCCCGTGGTGTAGCTGACGGCTTGGCTGCCGACTTCTGCGTAGCATTCTTCGTGGTCGCAGATGTTGTAGATGTAATAGGTCTTCTCGCCCGAGCCGTCCTTGGCCTGACCCGTGGCGATGTCGCCGATGCAGGCTTTGCCTTTGGTTTCGGCACCCAGATCGCCGGGATCGGGCAGCAGAGTTTTCAGGAACTGGATTGGAATGATTTCCTTGCCGTCATGCATCACCGGGTCGATGCGAGTCATGCCGACATTTTCCAGCACCTTGGCATGGGTGATGTAGGCGTCGCCGAATGTCATCCAGAAGCGGGCACGCTCAATCTCGGGGAAGTGGGTTGTAAGCGACTCCAATTCCTCGTGATACATCTGGTACATGTTTTTTTGGCCGATGGCGGGGAAATCGTATTCGACCTTTGTGGTCATCGCCGGGCTGGTATGCCACGCGCCGTTTTCCCAGTGGCGCACTTCGGCCAGCACTTCGCGCAGGTTGATTTCCGGGTTGAAGTTGGTGGCGAATTCCTGATCGTTCGAACCGCCATTGGCATCCAGAACGTCGATCTGGCGAATGGTGTCCAGCTTGTGTTTCTTCAGCCATTTGGCGAACACGCTGGTCACGCCCGGATCGAAGCCCGAGCCGAGGATGGCGGTCAGGCCAGCCTCTTTGAACCGGTCCTGATAGGCCCATTGCCAGTGGTATTCGAACTTGGCCACGTCTTCGGGTTCATAGTTCGCAGTGTCGAGATAATGAATGCCCGCCTCAAGACACGCATCCATCAGCACCAGATCCTGATAGGGCAGGGCGAGGTTCACCAGCAGTTCTGCCCCGGTTTCCTTGATCAGCTTGACGGTATCTTCGACCTTATAGGCGTCCAGCTCCGCCGTGGCGATGTCAACGCCCACGCGATCTTTCACTGCCTTCGCGATGGCATCGCATTTTGATTTCGTGCGGCTGGCTAATGTGATTTCGGTAAAGATATCCGAATTCATTGCCATCTTGTGCACGGCCGCGTGCGATACGCCACCTGCGCCGACAACCAGTGTTTTGCCACTCAAAGTTCCCATGGGGGTCATCTCCTCTCTGGAGTTATTCGTAATAGGTGTAGCCGTTGATGGAGTCGCGATAGGCGCTCATCAGGGTTTTGCGGTCCTTGGCCATCAGAGTACCGGTCGAGATCGCCTCGTCCACCATTTTGCGGAACGCGGCGACACAATCGTTGGGGTCGAACTCGACATACGACAGAACCTGGCTGATCGTGTCGCCCTCTTGCTCGTGCAGTAGGTCAAAGCCGCCGTCGGCGCGCAGGTCGATGGTAACGACGTTTGTGTCGCCGAACAGGTTGTGCAAATCGCCCAGTGTTTCCTGATAGGCACCGACGAAGAAGACGCCCATGAGGTATTCCTGATCCTCGGGCAGGGAATGCACCGGCAGGCTGGGCGAGACGCCGTCGGCCAGTATGAACCGGTCGATCTTGCCGTCGCTGTCGCAGGTGATGTCCGACAGCACCGCGCGACGATCTGGCGTCTGGTTCAGGCCCTGCAACGGCACGATAGGGTGCAGTTGGTCAATGGCCCAGACATCAGGTAACGACTGGAACAACGAGAAGTTGCAGTGATAGATATCGGCCACTTTCTCAAGCTGATCATCCACATCCGTGTCCAGATCATCGCTTGCGGCCAGCGCCTTGAGACGGGCCATCAGCGACAGGTAGATCCGTTCGGCGCGGGCCATCTGGCGCAGGTCCACATAGCCGCGGCGGAACAGCGCGCGCAGTTCGTTGCGGTAGAAATTTGCGTCGTTCCAGCATTCCTGCAGGCGGTCGCTGCTGAGATAGCCGTTGATTGCCGCCAGATCTGAGACCAGATGGTGGTCGTCCGCTTCAACCTCGGGGCCGTTGGGCGCATCGTAAAGCGTGCTTTCCAGCACGTTGAAAACCAGCATCGACGATGTTGCCACCACGGCGCGGCCGCTTTCGGTGACCAGCGTAGGGTGCTTCACTTCTGCCTCGTCCATCGCATAGGCGACGGTTTCCACGACATTGGCACAGTATTCCTCGACCGTGTAGTTGATCGAGTTCTCGGCGGCCTTCTTCTCACCCGTATAGTCCACGCCCATACCGCCGCCGAGGTCCAGATGGGTAAGCGGCACGCCTTCGCGTGTCAGTTCAGTGTAGTAGCGGCAGGCTTCGCCCACCGCGCGGCGTACATCGTTGACGTCCTGCACCTGCGAGCCAAGGTGTGAGTGCTGCAGCTTCAGGCAATGCAGCAGGCCCGCGTTTTTCAGTTTGTCTACTGCGGCGACCAACTGGTCGGTGTTCATACCAAAGGCGGACCGGTCGCCCGAGCTTTCTTCCCACTTGCCGCTGATCTGGTTGGTCAGTTTGACCCGCACGCCGATCAGGGGTTCGATGCCCAGCTCGTTATAGACTTCGATCACCGTGTCAGCCTCTTTCGGGCTTTCCAACACAATGACCGTGTTGAACCCAATCTTGCGGCTGAGGATGGCCAACTGAATGAACTCGGCATCCTTGACGCCGTTGCAGACAATCAACGCCTCGGGGGCGAGACGGTGCGCCAGCGCGACCACCAGTTCGGGTTTCGATCCGGCCTCGAGCCCGTAGTTGTACTTCTTACCGAACTCGACGATCCGGTCGACCACTTGCGCCTGCTGGTTCACCTTGATCGGGAAGACACCGCGATAGCTGCCCTTGTAGCGGGTGCGCGCAATCGCATCGCGAAAGCTTTCGTTGATATGGGCAATCTCGTGTTCCAGATATGAACTGACGCGCAGGATCATCGGCGCTTTGATGCCGCGTTCATCTAGATCACTGAGAATACCCGGTAAGCTGATCGCTTCGGCCTCGGGGGCCATCGGATTGCGCAGACCGATTTCGCCCTGCTCTGTCACCTCAATGAGACCTTTGCCCCATTTCTCAACTCCGTAGATGGAATGCGGTGCGTCGGGCGTGTGTTTCAATCAAGTAAGTCCTTGTAAGTCAGGGTGCCAGTTTCGCGCCCGCCAATACGGCAGCTATATGATTCTTCCAAGTGTAATCTATGAGGCGGAATTTTCCGAATTTATGCAGCTGTGCGAATTGGGATCAAATGGTTGTCCCATTGGCAATCAGCCCGGTTGGATATTTGGGCCTTGTTTGTGAACAATTGCCCGATGACTCCAGTCCCGGTTGTGAACACAAACCCGTTTGATGCGGTGCCAAGGCCGCAAACATCCTCGTGCAGGAAGACGCCATCAAGCTGTCCGTCCGCGACACGAAACTGGTGCAGGGCATTGCCGCGCGGACAGGTGATGGCGACCGTTTCGCCGTCACCGGAAAACGCGATGCTGCCCGCATACCCGTGCAGCGTGCTTTGGTCTGCGTCGGGGGCGCTAAGCAGCCGAGGGTTTTCGCCACGGCGATGCAGACCCAGCAGGGGTGGGTGTTGCGATGTGTCGCCCTGCCATTGCATCGCGAACCCGACCAGACTGTCGGATCGCACGGCCAGATGGCGGATCGAGTTTTTGTGCAAGGCTTGTGGCAGCTCTACCTGCTCCAGAACTCTACCGTTTTGGTCCAGGTAGGACAGGCGCGGTTGCATCACCGGCAGGTTGAGCTTGGTTCTTCCGGTTTCAGGGTGGGTCTCGATCCCGCCATTTGCAACAACCAATGTCCGGCCATCCGGCATGAGGCGCATGTCATGTGGTCCGACACCGCCTGAGGCGAACTCGCCAATTCGTGTGTAGCCATCCGTGTTCCAGACACCAATCACGCCCTGACCGGTCTCATAGTCGTTTTCGGTGGTGAACAGCCGTGTACCATCGGTTGAGAACACGCCATGGCCATAAAAATGGCGGTCTTTGGGGGCCTCCAACAAAGCGGTCTGGGTGCCCGTCTCGCAGTCGATGATGAGTGCAAATGTTCCCGGGCGGCGTGCAAAGGCCACCGCCAGCGCATGGTGGGGATGCGCTGCTGCTGCGTGCCCGCGTGCGGGCAATGGCAGGGAAAACAGGATGTCGCCGCCCGCGTCCATCCCGGCCAGCCGATAAGTCCCATCCGGGAACAGCGCCGCGGCCAGGTAGTCCGGCGCACCGACAGCAGACCATCCACGAATGGGGGCAACGCTGGCGGCAGCCAGCCCGGCAAGGAAGCGTCGACGGTTGGTCATGATTTAGTCCCCGTCCAGCGAGTTGAACCCGGCATTGATGCCTAACGTCGGGCCAAGCTCGGTGGAGGCAATGACGCGGATATCGTTGATGGATTGCTGTAATGCTTCAAAGCGGAACCGTCCCTGCTGGGTTGCCACCCCAGAAAATGCCGGATCGTCCAGTGACTGCGCCCGGTCGATCGCGGCGGCGAATGCGCCGTCCAGATCTGCTGCGATGTCCGGATTATCTGCCGACAGACGCGCGGCAAGGTCGCGCAAGGCGGTCAGAGACAGCTGCACATGGCGCAGTGAACGCTCCGAACGCCGCGCCTCGGCGCGTTTTGGGCGGGGGCGGTCGAACGTACCCATCGGGCGGCCAAGGCGGGTTTCGGCCGTGAATTCCAGACCAGTAATCATGGCCTTATAAAGCTCTTGCATGGCTTCGTCTTCCGACCGGTATGGGCTGTTTTCGCCCGGATTTGCCAATGCCGGCGCGTAGCCTGCCCAATCCGCGTCAATTGCCCCGGCGTTGCGGTTGATATCGGTAGTGATGGCCTGCATCAGCGCGCAGCGATACTCGGCGCTGCCCAGATCGGTGAACCGTGGATCGTAGAGCATCAGTTCCAGCGCGAAAAAACCGCGTCCGGCTACGGAGGTTTCCGCAAAGGCATCCTGGGATTGAATGGCTGTATCCTCAGCAGCGATCAGGCCGGACAGGGCTTTGGGCGTAAAGCCCTTGGTGTCGGGCCAAAACGCCAATGCAAACGCGCGGTCTTCTGCCTCAGATGGGCCAAAGCGCAGATGACTGACCAAAATCCAGTCGTCAAACGCCGCGTGGTATGCAGTGCGCAGCTTGGCTGAGGTCGGGTTGCAATCCGCCTGCGCCGCATCCGCCAATGCGTCCGTGGCCTCTGTCAGTCTGGCATAGCCGGGCAGGATGTGCGCCTCGATGGCGTCGGACAGGATCGGGTCGCGCTCTTGCGCATAGGCGCCCAGCGGCAATGTCAGGGAAAGGGCAAGTACGATGGCACGCATGGGTCAAAGGCTTTCTAGAAAACGGACAAGGGCATCGCGGTCGGGTTTTGGCATCTCGACGACAGAGTCACGCGCTACCTGCGCCTCACCGCCGTGCCACAGGATCGCTTCCAGAAGCGACTGCGCGCGCCCGTCATGCAGAAACTGCGTATGTCCTGATACCTGCTGGGTCAGGCCAATCCCCCAAAGCGGTGGCGTCCGCCATTCCCGCCCCGTTGCACGCGCCTCGGGTCGGTTGTCGGCCAGCCCTTCGCCCATGTCATGCAGCAGCAGGTCTGTGTATGGCCAGATCAGCTGAAAACTATGCTCGGGGCGATCTTCCATGCGATGCGTTACGAAAGAGGGCGTGTGGCACGACACACAGCCGGTGTCGTGGAACACTTGCTTGCCGCGCAACACTTCAGGGTCGTCTATATCTCGCCGGGCCGGAACACCCAGATTTCGGCTGTAGAAGGCGACCAGTTCCATGCCGACCTGATCAATTTCGAAGGTCCGGTCGTCGCCATCACCATGCGGTGCGTTCACGCAATCGACCTGCGAAGTGGTGCAGTCACCATGTGGAGCCGGGTAGAGCGGGCTGGAAATGCCGATATCCCCGGCAAAGGCCGCCGCGGATTGCTCCATGATCGTGGGCATGCCTGCTTTGTGTCCAAACCGGCCCACCAACGGCGCGCCATATTCAACTGCCCATACGATGTTAGGCCGGCCGGATATTCCGTCGCCATCCTCATCTTCCGGGTCCGCATTCGCCAGCAGGTCTTCAACAGGGATCGCTTCGAGCAGTCCCAGCCCAATCATCTGCGGGGCTACGCGTGGGCTTATCATGGCGTCGGGGTGCAGCGGGCCATAGCCCAAATCCGCAGCCTCGTAGGTCGGGCGGCGCAAGGTGACGGTTTCCCCATCAGCCAACGTGACGGGAACGTCCTCATAAGTGATATCCAGCCTGTATTCCGCCGGGTGGCCGGGCAGGGCCAGATCCTGCATCTGCCCGCCGTAATTCGGCTCGGGCAGGGTGGCGATGTAGTCTTCGATTTCGGCGTACCCGTCTTCGGGTGTGCCAGGGATGGACACGCGCAGGAACATCGAAATCGCGTTGCCATCTGGCCCGTTGGGCGTATGCCCGCGCCCGTCTTTGACGTGGCAGCGCTGACAGGATCGTGCGTTATATAGCGGCCCCAACCCATCTGAGGCCAACGTGGAAGACGGGGAAGACACCCAGATCTTCTTGAACAGGCCGTTGCCGACTTTGAAGTCCAGCTCCTGCTCGAAACTCAGGTTGCCTGAGGGCTGCGAGAACGCATCTGCGTCGATGCGCGCGCGGACAGTTCCGGCCCCACCTGGCAGCTCTTCAAAGCGCTGAGGCGCGCTGAATTCGACAGGTGCGGCGGTAACCCGCGCAATCCTTGCTTGTTCGTCTTCAGTTCTGGGAAGGTAGTTGAGGTGAAGATCCCGCAGCTCTGCCGACAGGGATTGGGTGGCTGCAAGCGCGGCCACCGGCAAAAGGGCAAGCTTACTCGCCTTCGTCCATTTTCGATGCGTTGAGTTGCGCATAATTGGCTTCGCCAATCCTTTCGTACAGGTCCAGCTGCGTTTCGAGGAAATCGATTTGCCCTTCCTCATCCGCCAGCAATCCTTCAAACAGAGACATAGTGACGTAGTCGCCAGCGCTCTGACAGTATTCGCGCGCTTCCTTGTACAAGGCCCGGGCGTCGACCTCTGCGGCCAGATCACATTCCAACGTCTCTTTTTGGGGTCTGGCCGATGCGCAACGGGTCAAGTTGTTGCAAATTCGGGTGACCGCCCAGGAAAATAATTCGCTCGATCAGCTTGTCCGCGTGCTCCATTTCTTCGATGGATTCTTCGCGGCTTTTCTTGGCCATGTGGCCGAGGCCCCAATCCTCTTGCAGGCGGTAGTGTAGCCAATACTGGCTGACTGCCGTTAGCTCATGCCGCAGTGATTTGTTGAGATATTCTATGACCTTGGGGTCGCCCTTCATCTGCATTCTCCTGTGTTACCTCGCTGCGAAGTGCGCGAAGCTGCATCGGGACCTCCAACTTATCGCTGGAGTGCATCGAGTCTAGGAAAAGCGGCATGCACCCGCCACAATCTGCTGATTTTCCAAGGGCATGGTAGATTTTACCAGGTGTAATGACCGCGTAAGGATCAGACGTGCGCATCCAGTCGATAGCTGCGCGGATATCGTGATCCGAGATGTTTGTGCAGTGGCATACGATCATAGCAATCAGGGCTCTGAGTTGTATTTCTTACTGTATTAGTAAGTTAATTTGGAAACGTCCAGAGGCAACAGATCATAGGTACCTCACAAGATTTGGAGGCGGCGTGAACAGCCGCCTCCGCTGGGCGCGAACCTTGTGTTTTACTGGAAGACCGCGTCTGGGTTGTCCAGGCTGTCCGAACCTTCGAACGCGATCTGGTCAAGTTCCAACGTGGTCACAATGCGCTCGATCGTCTTTGTCTGATCGACCAGTCCGTTTACACCACCCATGATCAGCACTTCGCCGCCTTCGTTGCCGCGTTCCAGCATCTGGTCATAGGCAAATCCGGCTTCCGCGGTTGACTTCAGGCGTCCCAGCGCTTGCATGGTGTTGGTCAGTTTCACCTTCATCTCGGCATCCAGAGATGGGTCGCTGGCGATCACCAGATCAGACAAGGATGCGCCGCTGACCGGACTGCCGTCGATACGGGTGTAGCTGCCGAGATAGACGTTCTGAACACCCAGCCCATCGTAATAATGGCTGTTATGTGTGTTGTCCGAAAAACAATCATGCTCTTCCTCGGGGTCATTCAGCATCAGGCCAAGACGCATGCGTTCACCGGCCTGCTCACCATAAGACAGTGAACCCATGCCAGTCAGAATGGCGCTGACACCTGCGGTTTCGTCGGCAGTCAGGGCTGCGCGTGCTTCGCCACCTTCGGCCCATTGCGCCGCCATCCATTCCAGATCGCTGACCAGCAGGTCAGTCGCAGCGCTCAGGTATTGTGCACGGCGGTCGCAATTTTTGTTTGTGCAGTCGTCACCCTGAACGTAATCGGTGTACGGACGGTCGCCTGCGCCCGGGCCATGGCCATTCAGATCCTGGCCCCACAGCAGGAACTCGATCGCGTGGTAGCCTGTGGCAACATTCGCTTCGATTCCGTCGGCTTCGTGCAGAGTCTCGCCCAGCAGTTCCGGGGTGATTTCGCTGGCGTCGATGGTTTTGCCAGACAGCTCGAACGTCGGGTTGGCGATGACGTTCAGCGCGGCGAATTCGTTCTCGTCAGTTGGACCACCATAGGCTGCGTCCACATAGTCGATTAGCCCTTCGTCCAGCGGCCATGCGTTTACCTTGCCTTCCCAGTCGTCGACGATCGCGTTGCCAAAACGGTAAACCTCGGTCTGCTGGTACGGAACACGTGCAGCAATCCATGCAGCGCGTGCTGCGTTTAGTGTGGCGTCTGACGGATCAGCGATCAGCGCGTTTACTGCGGCCTGCAGCGACTTTGCCGCGATCAGGCTGTCGTCATATTTGGCTTCGGCGATGTTCGCATAGGTGGTCAGAACGTCGATCTTCGCGGGGGTTTCGGCAAATGCTGCTGTCGCGATCCCAAGGGTCAATACGCTGGTGGCGGCAAAAAATTTGGTCATGGAGGTGACACTTTCCTGTCAGAAAAAACTCACTAGCGCCGCTTCAGCGACGCGCATGCACCAATAACTGAGTGAATTAGTAAGGTAAGTCAACCTGAGTCTTATTGTCGGAAATATATGTCGCACCCTTTCCCCATAATTGGCGGGGTAGGTGAGCCGAAGCCGCGATTGCACGGGGTTTTAATCACATTAGAATGGACTGTGTGATTCCTTGTTGGGTGGTGCTTTGTTTATGAAATGTGCAGCCATTGCTTTGATGCTGACACCGGCGATTGTTCTATCGCAGGTGCAAGGCCCTGCCCATAAACATGGTACGGGATATGTGAATATCGCCTTTTCTGATCAGGCATTTTCTTTATCCCTCAATGTGCCTTCTGCAGACATTATCGGTTTTGAAGGCCCGGCCGAAACCGATGACGATCGCGCGCAGGTGGCGGTTGCGGTCTCAGACCTGTCCAAACCTTTGGGCTTGTTTGTGCTGCCGGAAGAGGCCGGATGCGTTACCGCATCAGCCAATGTCACCCTTACGGGTGAGGGATTGGGGCAGGACAATACCAACGAGTCTGCTGATCAAGATCAACATAGCGACTTTCTGGCCGACTACCTGATTCAGTGTCAGGATATTACAGCGCTGGCTAATATCCGGTTTGCGTATTTCGAACGGTTCGAAAATACCCAGAAGTTGATCTTGCAGGTGACCCGATCCGGTCAAACCAGAACGTATGAGATAACTCGGGACCAACCGGATCTGGCAATGTGAAATGCCAAAACGCGGGCCATGGGGTCGGCCCGCGCCCATATACGATGCGAAGGGCACAATCACACGGGCGCGACGAAAGCGCCATGGACAGCACCCATCGTGCTGTCAGTGTACGAAACGCAGTTCCGAAAAACTCTGCCGCCACTCTGCAACCTCGGCGGCGATATCCGCGCCCGCCAATCCAGAAGTGATCAATGCCGCCAACCGATCAGCGTCCTGAGACGTCATCCCCCATCTGACCAGTTCAGGCGTCCCGAACCGAAGGCCGTTCATGTCCCCTTTCACTTCGGGTGCAGGCAGTCCAATTCCGCAAGCAAGAAACCCAGCGCGGCGCAGCGTTTTGGACGCCGCTTGCCCGCCACCATAAGAGTCTGCCAACACAGCAAACTGGTGCGAGTTGGTAAATCCTTCCCGACCCGCAAAGACGGGAACGCCGTGGGCATCCAATCGTTCTGCGAGCGCTTGCGCCATCGAGATCATTTCGGCCGCGTATTGTTTGCCGAAGTCGCGCCAGTCCAGCATTGTTACTGCCAATGCTGCAGACTTGGCCGCGTCGAAGTTTGCCGTCATTCCCGGAAAGGCAATCGCGTCGAGCTTTTGCGCAATCTCCGCGTCATTGGAGACGATCAAACCACCGGCGGGGCCGCCCAGGCTTTTGTAAGTGCTCATCGTCATGAAATGCGCGCCCTCGGCCAAAGGATTGCACCACGCTTTGCCTGCGATGATCCCGCATTGATGGGCGGCGTCGAACATGACCTTGGCCCCGATCTCGTCAGCGATCTGCCGGACCTCTTTTACGGGATGTTCGAACAGATTGAGGCTGCCCCCGATAGTGATCAGCTTGGGCCGTTCTTTCAGCGCCAACGCGCGTAGCTGATCCAGATCGACCGTATAGCCGTCACCATCCGTTGGCGCCTCAATCGTGCGCAGACCAAACAACCCAGCACACCCCCCAAGGTGATGAGTCACGTGCCCACCAATCGAGGCTGGCGGTGCAATGATTGTATCGCCCGGCTTGCAGGTCGCCATAAACCCATAGAGGTTGGCAATCGCGCCTGACGGCACCCTGATTTCGGCGAATTTGGCTTCAAAGATCTCGGCGCAAAGCTCGGCGGCAATCACTTCAATCTCTTCAATAGCTTCCAGCCCCATCTCGTACTTGTCGCCGGGATAGCCCAGCGATGGTCGGGACCCGATGCCGGACGACAACAGGGCCTCGGCCCTTGGATTCATCACATTTGTTGCCGGGTTAAGGTTGAAACACTCTTGCTCGTGGATCTCGCGGTTCCGCGTCGCAAGATCGCCGATCCGTTTGATCAGCTCATCAGACGCGGCCTGAGACGCCTTGGCGGCGATTTGCTGAACACGGGTTTCGCACTGATCCGGGACCCAGTTTCGGTGTGTGATTGTCATGTCTGTGACCTCCTGCTTGTCACCAAATTGAACAAACGGGGCGACATCGCAAATCAGAATTGCTATTTCTTGGCGTAGAAAAACTGAGTCTAAGACAATGGCTGTTCTACCAAGACGCCCGAAAGGGCCACCGCTCAATGCACTTCGCGCTTTTGAAGCTGCAGCAAGGCTGGGCAGTTTCGTTGCTGCTGCCGAAGAGCTGAGCGTCACTCCCGGTGCGATTTCGCAACATATAAAGACAATTGAAGCGTGGGCGGACGTGCCGCTGTTCCGGCGAAACGCGCAAGGGGTTGAGCTGACCGCGCCTGGGCGCCACTTGGCCAGTGATTTCACTCTGGCCTTCGATCAGCTTGCCGCCGCAACGCAGAACCTGCGGAACCTGAGCCCGAGCGTTGAGATCCACATCGCCGCCCTGCCTTCGGTCGCGCAACTTTGGCTGCCGGCGCGTTTGGGGCGTATCCGAAACACTTGGCCGGACATGAAGTTCTCGGTAACGGCCATGGAAACACCGCCTCGCCTATCACGTGATCTGTTTGATCTTTCGGTCTTCATTGCCGATCCTGATGGGGCGGCTGATCAAATTGTAGTCGCGAAGGATGTCATTTTCCCGGTTTGCGCGCCAGAACTGGTCGAGCGTTTCGACTTTGAAACCACCCCGCTGCTGCACGATCAGACATGGCAGGACGATTGGCGGCGGTGGTCCGAGGAGACGGGGACAATTATCAGCGATCCTACCAAGGGGCCGAAATATTCGCTTTACGGTCTTGCAGTCGAAGAGGCCAAGTCCGGGGCCGGTGCCTTGATGGCGCATGGATGCTTGATCGAGCCTGCGCTGAAGGCCGGGCATTTGGTGCGTGTATCGGCGCAGGCCTGCGAAACAGGCCGGTCGCTGATGATAACCCTTCCGCATTCATCGAGGCGACGCGCGGAACTTGATGAAATAGTTGAGCTGTTGCGGGAAGATTAGTGGCAAGGGGACCAATGATCATTGTCCGCGAAGAGTAACAGAATTTTGCGAGGACTGGTTCGGAGGCCCGATTTGGATGAGAACCTCACACAATAGACCTTATAAAATATAAACCCCTAGACCTTCGAGGGGTAAACGGAACGGTCAGATTTACCTGCGGCATATTGGTTTGTGCACGGTGGCAAGCCCACCGTGCTCGATGTTCCAATGATCAACAACCCGACAGCAACGACCGGACACTGGAACATCTGGGACACTTACTCGCCGGACAACGAGGTATCTCACGTCGCGACCAAATGGCACTGAGCGCGGCAAGTCGCGCTAGTATTCTGCCGTCAAGAGACCTGTATGCGATAGGCAGAACTGTTGCATTGCGGCGGGCCAAAGGCACTCGTTCTCGAATTCTACGTACGCTCAATTCGCGTCATTTACTGTGTACTTTGCAGCATGCTAAAACCCATTTGGAAGATCAGCCGAAAGTTGTTCGTTGCATTTGGACCTTACGGCAGAAAATAGACATTCGCCGCATTTGCAACGAAGTCATCAGAAAGTGGTGCCAAAAACTTCGGTTTATGCGTTTTTTCATTCTTCAAAACGATAAAAGCGTTTTGCGGTGATATGAAACACGTCGTCATGGTCCGATTTTGAGATGATCTGTTGGTGACAGGAAACAAGATCTTTGAAAGTTGATGTTAGGCTGTCAACTGGGAAATTCGATCCGAACATGCAGCGATCGCTGCCAAATTGAGACAAGCAATTTGAAACGATAGGCGCGACACTTTCTGCGCTCCAGTTGTGATCGAACATTCCAAGGCCGGAGAGTTTGCAATAGACCTGCGGAAGGCTTGACAATGCGGTCAATTCGTCAGCCCACTTTCGCAAACCTGGCGGAGTCCGGTCATACGGTGAACCTGCGTGGCACAACGCCGTCTGGGTTTCCGGAGCTTGCGCAAGGACATCTGCAGCTTGACCCATAAGTTCAGGCAGTAGTTGAAGGTCAAAGGAAAGACCGCGGCGGCTCAGTTGCTTCAGTCCAGCCAAAAACTCTGGGTTTTTTAGAAGTGAGTTCGTGCCGGTCGAGGCATCTTCGCCCGGAGCACGGCCAATAATCTGACGAACGCCACGTACAGAAGGCAGGGTTTGAAGCCGGTCGAGTTGTTTGTCCAGATCATCAGCGGTCAGATCGCAGAACGCCACTTGCACCAACGGCCAGTCTGGGAACCGGTCGGCCACTGTTTGCACCCATTGCGCCTCGGCCCAGGGGTCAGCCGCGCCTACCTGAATATGGACCGAGGCGCCGAAACCCTCGGCTTTGGCATCTGCGCGAAATTCCGGCAGCAAATAGTTTCGTTGGATGGGGGAGGGGTCGCCAAAGAAACGAGCGACGCCCTTTTCCATGAGCCAGGGGTAGTTCACGGCAGACAGGTCCCACAGGTGGTGATGCGCATCTATCCTCATGGCGTTTCGAACTCTGTGGTTCGGGCCAGAATGTCGACGCCTTGCCCATTCCAGAAGTGCAGCAAGTCGATGAAGACCCAGTTTTCCGCCAGTTTGTCACCCGCGCGGCGATAAACATCGATCACCCTGAATTCGCCGGGTTTTCCGGTGGCGGGCATACCCATGAACCCGCCGGACGGAGTGGCCGTGAAATTGGGCCAGCCAAAGAACCCGCCATAATGCCCCTCGGCCATGCGGCAGACATGATTGGTTTTAGATCGGTCCGAGAAGGCGGCCCGGAACGGTCCAGAGTGTTGTTTTGCATAACGTTCTATCGTGTAGGTCGCGCCGATCCCTTCGGGTCCCCACCAGATCATGTCTTGATGCCAGGTTTGGGCCAATTCATCCTCTAGCGACAACCCACTGTCCCATTGCCCGAGATCCGAGATCATCGCATTGATGATCGCCAGGGTCTTTTGGCCTTCTTCAGCAGGTTGTGCTTTCAGCAGCAGGCCGTGATGGGGTCTTGGTCCGGGTTGCACCAAATGCGCCGCGGTTTGCGGAGGGAACGGATTCTGCCCGGCTTGCACCATCAGGTGCGGTATGTCGAAATACATCGCTGTTTCGACAATCCTGTCACCGGCGACCTTGTAGAACGCGCAATAGCGCAGGAATGCCAGCTTGCCAGTTGGGCGAATCCCCAACCACGGTCGGTCGAACAGCCCCATCAAATGCCCCATGGACACGACCCAGACGTCAGCCTCGTCCCGCAGCGAGTTTTGCCCTGCAAACAGGATGTCTACTCGGTTCTGCTGGCTGGCCAGGCTGCTCTTTAGTGGTTGCCAGAACTGCCGGGCAACCTGTTCGGCGCCATTTATTTCGTTGAATGGATGAAAGCCGCGCCACTTCAGTTCCGGGGCGCAGTATTGGCTCATTACCTTCGGGATTTCTTGTTCTGTCGCGGAATCCAGCGCGGTGTGAAACGCAGAGACGAGTTTTTTTTCTGTCTGAAAGGTCACGGTATTTGCCATTGTGATCAAAGTTTTACGAGAGGCACGAAGCCGGGTTGAGTCGGGTATTTGTGTCAGTTTTGCATACGTATGCAAAAAAGTCTTGCCTGAATTGACGTATGCGAATTACAGTTTTGCAAACGTATGCAAAATGATTCCTTGCAGGGGGCACCATGGCGGAAATTCAATTGCGGAACGTCGGCAAGCGATGGGGCTCATTCGTTGGGGTTCACAATTTCGACCTGACCATTGCTGATCGCGAGTTTCTGGTCCTGCTCGGCCCCTCGGGCTGCGGCAAGACCACCACGATGCGGATGATCGCCGGGCTTGAGGACGTGACCGAGGGCGAAATCCTGGTCGATGGCAATGTGATCAACGATCTGGAGCCGAAGGACCGCGACGTTGCGATGGTATTCCAGAGCTATGCGCTCTACCCGAACATGAACGTCTATGAAAACATCCGCTTTCCGCTGAAGGTGCGCGGCATCGACCCGTCGACTCACGACGAGAAGGTACGTCGCGCCAGCGCGATGGTAGAGTTGGACGATTTTCTGCATCGCAAACCCGCCGAGCTCTCAGGTGGTCAGCGACAGCGAGTGGCGCTCGCCCGTGCCATTGTGCGCGAACCAAACGTGTTCCTGATGGACGAGCCGCTGTCGAATCTTGACGCCAAACTGCGGGTCTCGACCCGGGCGCAGATTAAGAACCTCAGTCACGAGCTGGCGGTGACGACGATCTATGTGACCCATGACCAGATCGAAGCGATGACGCTGGCCGACCGCGTTGTGGTGATGAAACAGGGCGTGGTGCAGCAGGTTGGCAGCCCCACGGAAATCTATGACATGCCGGCAAACACGTTTGTGGCCAGCTTCATTGGTTCACCCGCGATGAATTTAATGGATGGCGAGGTTTCAGGTGGAATGTTCCGTGCCGAACACGTCGAAATCCCAGTGGATGCCCCAGACGGTCCTATGACGCTGGGCTTCCGCGCCGAGGATGCCAGCCTTGCCGAAGGGCAGGGCCAGATCACAGCGCCGATCTACACGCTGGAATTGCTGGGCGACGCGACCATGATCTCGGTCCGGGTCGGCGGTGCTCTGGTTTCGGTCAAAGCCGATAAAGCCTACCGCGCCGAGATTGGCGAGACAGTCTCGTTCTCGGTGCCAAAAGAAATCTGTCACCTCTTTGAAGCTGAAAGCGGTGCGCGGATTGGGGACCACCCCCACAAACAGCCCAAACGGGCTTAACACCGGTCCGGACGTCGACGACGGACCGATCCTGACAGGGAGAAACGCATGAAACTCAAGACGATCCTTATGGCAGGTGCCATGTCCATCGCCGCCACCGGCGCATGGGCGGAATGCGCCTTCGAAAACGACGTGCCACTGAAGTCGCTGTCCGCCGGGTTTGAAGCCTGGAAAGCGGTCACCGATGCAATGGCGGAATGCGGCAACTTCAGCGCTTCGCTGGACCAGGAGTTCCGTGAAAAGCAACCCGAAGCCTTTGCGGCTGATCCCGCACTTTATCAGATCGGCGGTGTATCGAACGCAACACTGGTCCCCTTGCTGAACGCCGGTACGATCCGCCCTCTGGACGATCTGGTTGAAAAATATGGCCAGGATTTGCTGCCCAACCAGTTGATCAAGGTGGACGGACAAACCATGGCCATCGCGATGATGGTGAATGCGCAGCACCTGATGTATCGCGACGATGTTCTGGCTGAACTGGGCATCGAAGAGCCCAAGACTTATGGCGATGTTCTTTCCGCGGCTGCCAAGATCAAAGAAGCCGGCGTGATGGATTATCCCATTGGTGGGACGTTCAAGACCGGTTGGAACCTTGGTCAGGAATTCGTCAATATGTATTTGGGCGAGGGCGGTTCGTTCTTTGGTGACGGCAACATGCCTGCAATCAACAACGAGCAAGGCGTAGCGGCGCTGGAAACCCTGAAAGCCATGACCGAGTATATGGACCCAGAATATCTAGTTTCCGACTCGACCTATGTGCAACAGCAGTTCCAGCAGGGCAAGATTGCCATGGCGAACCTGTGGGCCAGCCGCGCCGCTGCGATGAACGATGAGGCCGAAAGCCAGGTCGTTGGCAAGGTGACCATGGCCGCGGCTCCAATGGGATCGGCGGTTCCGGCGACCACAATCTGGTGGGACGGTATTGTTCTGGCTTCGAACATGAGCGACGAAGAAGCGGATGCTGCCTTCCGCGTCGCACTTGAGGGCATGGACACCGATACGGTCAGTGCGAACAACGATGTCGCAGTATGGCTGAGCACGGCCTATTCGGCAGGCCCTTTGGCTGCAGGTGCTGCAGCGTCCGCTGAAGGCGGCGCCAAGGCTTACCCGGCTTCCGGTCCTATGGGCATCATGCACACCTCGTTGGGTAACGGACTGGCCGACTACCTGACCGGTGCCAAAGACGCGCAGACGACTCTGGCCGATATCGAGGCAGACTATGTCACTGCCGCGAAAGAAGCGGGTCTGATCAGCAACTGATCCTCCCTTGGGAGGGCTACGGCCCTCCCATCCCTTTCCCCCGAGAACCATTAGAAAGGCAGAGCCATGAACTTCCGGACATTTGCTGCTTTTGTCGGTCCCTCTGTCTTTATGATGCTTCTCTTCATCGCGTTCCCGCTGGTCAGCGTGTTCAAGCAGAGTTTCTATGTCACTCAGCCGATCTATGAGACGGTTGAAAAAGAAACCTGTACCCCCGGTTTCCTGACCCAGACCTGTGTGACTGAAAATGTGTCGCAGCCAAAGCTGGATGAGCATGGTGAGATAATCACGCAAACCCAGTACGTGGGGTTGCAAAGCTATCGCAATGTTCTGGAACCTGACCGTGCATGGCGCGCCATAAGTGATGGCAGCTGGCATGTGCTGTCGACGATCAATTTCTGGAAGGCCCTGCGGTTCACTCTGACGTTTACTTTGATCACTCTGCCGTTGGTGGTCGGTTGCGGGCTTGGGATTGCCATTCTGATAAACAATGCCGCGCGTTCTATCCGTGGCCCGGTGATATTCGTCTCTCTGCTGCCTTTTATCATCACTCCGGTGATCGGAGTTCTGTCAATCAATTGGCTGTTTCGCGGCGACGGTATCCTGACTGCGATGATGGAATGGTGGCTGAACCGTGACATAGCCCTGTTTGCCCAGGCTTGGACGATTGAAGTCCTGATGATGATCTACCGCGTCTGGCACGTGGCGCCCTTTGCGGCCATCATCTTTTACGCCGGTCTCCAAACGGTTAATCAAGACAGTTTGGAAAGCGCGGTTATTGACGGGGCGACCCGCTGGCAGCGACTGAAATACATCGTCATTCCGCATCTGATGCCGCTTATCATATTTGTATCAATGATCCACCTGATGGACAGCTACCGTGTGTTCGAAGAAATCGTAGGCTTCTCAAGCCAGGGCTATGTGATCTCGCTACAGTGGCTGACCTTTGACTACCTGACGCCGGATCAGGCGGGTAACCGGTCGATCAGCCGTGCCTCGGCCAACTCGATGCTGACCATGATTGGCGTTGTCATCCTGCTTATCCTTCCGCTGCGCCGTACATGGCGCGATCATAAAGGAGGTCACTGATATGTCCTCGCGTGCGCTTCGCCAGCCTTTTGGCCTGCGGCTGACTTCAAACATCTTCCTTGCGCTGTGGTGCCTGATCGCGGCCTTCCCGATCTTCTGGATCGTGGTGATGAGCTTTAAGTCGCCAGTGGATGCCTTCGACAGCAACGCGTTGAACGTGATCTTCGGTCCTGCCACTCTGGGCGTTGGTAAGGGTCTGTCGCTGCTGGACATCATTCTGGGCATCGCGGTGATTTGGGCGACGATTGTGATCGCCACAAAAACACTCCCGTCGATGGTGAAGTCTTACACGAAACCCGAGCAAGAATGGTTTGGCTGGGTGATTGGTGTCCTTGTTGTTCTTGTTGGCTTTCTGCTTGCGTTCTTTGTCGTCCTGCCCGCCGTTCTAAACGTGCTGAACCCCTGGTTCGGACCCTTGGGTCGGGACGTGCTTGGCCTGACCACCGAACACTACAAGACCGTCTGGATTGACCGGGGCTTTTCAAACAACTTCAAGAACTCACTGATCGTGACAACAGGGGTGGTGACCGTGTCGCTGACCGTTGGCACGTTGGCGGGATATGGTCTGGCACGGTCTGGATCGACTTTGGCTTTCTGGATCCTGATTGTCGCCTTGGTGTTCCGGGCCCTGCCTCATTCGGTGCTGGTGGCTGGCTATCTGCCGGTGTTCATCAACTCGGCTGAATGGCTGGCCCCGATCCTGGGTGAAAATGCACCAACACTATACGGCAAGCCATTTGCGGTGATCGCTGTTCTGGTTGCGATCAATCAGCCATTCACGATCTGGATGCTGCGTTCGTTCTTTCAGAATATCCCGGCAGAGCTGGACGAGGCCGCGCGCGTTGATGGTTGCAGCCATTTTCAGGCCTTCCGTCGTGTGATCATGCCGGTGATGTGGCCGGGGGTGATCACCACGGGTCTGTTCAGCTTCTTGCTGGCGTATAACGACTTTCTTGTCACCGCGTTGCTGCTGGATGCGCAGAACCAGACCATGGTTCCCGCCATCGTCGGCATGTTCAACCGCGAGACGACAACAACCGATCAGGTGGTCGCGGTTGCCGCCGCCGTGTCGATCACTGCGCCGCTGATCTTTCTTGTTCTGATCTTCCAGCGCCAGATCGTCAGCGGTCTGACAGCCGGAGCGGTCAAGGGCTGATGAGCAATCATGCCCGCCATAACGCCATGTCGCGCCACCCAGCGCTGAACAGGATGCCGAGGGACTTTCTGAGTATTGGGGGTACAGCCTCCAAACTCTCCCTCTGACAACCTGAAAGGATAAAGACATGAAAGGTTCCCGTCCCGAACAAGCGGTTCTGACCCGCGACACGGACATGAGCAAAACCGAAGAAACGCGCCGCGTGATCGAAACCATGGTGGATGGTCTGAACGATCACCGCATTGATGATATCGGAGAGTTCTTCACCCAAGGCTTCCGCTGGATGGGCAATCAAGGCTGCGGCATCAAAACCGGGCTGAAAGAGTTTCAGGAAAACTGGCAGCGCCCGTTTCAAGCGGCGTTTTCGGACAAAACCTGCATCGATGAGGCCCGTCTTTACATGGGCGAATGGGCAGCAGCCTTCGGCCGTCAGGAAGCAACCCATACGGGTGAGTTTCTGGGCATCGCCCCTACCGGCAAGCGGGTCGAGATCCGCTACATGGATTTTTGGAAAGTCGTTGACGGCAAGATCGTCGACAACTGGGTGAATGTCGATTTCGCACATGTCGCGGCGCAACTGGGCGTCGACCTGTTCAACGGCGAAGGCTGGGAAGCATTTGACCGGGGTGAGAAATGTCCACCCCGGCCCGAAAACTGAGGATTGAAAACATGGCAATCGAGTATCTTAAACGCGGCAAATCCGATGCGGACCGGGCTGAAGATGATGCCAAGACCCGCGCCGTGGTTGAGGCGACGCTGAAAGACATTGAAACCCGCGGTGATGCTGCGGTGCGTGAGTTGAGTGAGAAGTTCGACAACTACTCGCCAGCCTCGTTCCGCCTGAGCCAGAAGGAAATCGATGACTTAATCGGTCAACTGACCGATAGGGAACTGGCCGACATAAAATTCGCACAGGAACAGGTGCGCAACTTTGCGCAGGCTCAGCGGGATTCAATGCTGGACATTGAGGTCGAAACCCTGCCGGGCGTGATCCTTGGCCACAAGAATATTCCTGTGCAATCGGTCGGATGCTACGTCCCCGGTGGCAAGTTTCCAATGGTGGCTTCGGCCCACATGTCCGTGGCCACGGCTTCGGTCGCGGGTGTCCCTCGTATCATCGCCTGTACGCCTCCGTTCAAAGGCAAGCCGAACCCAGCAGTGATTGCGGCGATGCATTTGGGTGGCGCTCATGAGATCTACGTTATGGGTGGCATACAGGCCATTGGTGCGATGGCTTTGGGCACCGAGACGATTGATCCGGTCCACATGCTGGTTGGCCCCGGCAACGCCTTTGTTGCCGAAGCCAAGCGCCAGTTGTTCGGGCGCGTCGGCATTGATCTGTTTGCGGGGCCCACCGAAACCATGGTGATCGCGGACGAGACCGCAGCAGATGCCGAACTGTGCGCAACCGACCTGCTGGGGCAGGCCGAACACGGATACAACAGCCCCTGCGTGTTGCTGACAAACTCTGAAAAGCTTGCCAATGAGACGCTGTCCGAGGTGGACCGCCTGTTGGGCATCCTGCCGACCGCCGACACTGCGAAAGTGTCCTGGGATGAATACGGCGAGGTGATCGTCTGCGACACGTATGACGAGATGCTGCAGGTCGCCGATGATATCGCCTCGGAACATGTGCAGGTGATGACGGATCGTGACGACTGGTTCCTTGAGAATATGACCTGCTATGGCGCGTTGTTCCTTGGTCCGCGCACCAACGTGTCAAACGGGGACAAAGTGATTGGTACGAACCACACGCTGCCAACGAAGAAGGCCGGGCGTTACACCGGTGGGCTTTGGGTTGGGAAGTATCTGAAAACGCACAGTTATCAGAAAGTTCTGACCAACGAAGCGGCGACACTAATCGGCGAATACGGCTCGCGTCTGTGCATGTTGGAAGGTTTTGTGGGCCACGCAGAACAGTGCAACGTCCGTGTGCGTCGCTATGGCGGTATCAATGTCCCCTATGGCGAGCCGGCGCCTTATCGGGATGCTGCTGAATGAGTGACAGGCATACACAGCATAAGGCCTTGATCGCTCCGCTCAGGGCCGCGATGTATGATTTTTCCGAGGCCGGTGTTCGCGCAGCACTGGCCGAGGTAACGGCTTCGGACGCCGTTTTCCACCTATGCCATCCCTTCGGCGACAGCATTGGCAGCGACGCTTTCTATGACCGCGCCTATAAAGATCTGTTGACGGCCTGGCCCGATATGGAACGGCGGGATTACATCGTAATGGGTGGACCGGATGAACATGGTTCTGACTGGATTGGATGCGGCGGCTACTACACCGGTACGTTCACCGGCCCGTGGCTGGACATCCCGCCGACAGGCCATCAAGTCACCATGCGGTTTCATGAGTTTTACCGTTTCGAAAACGGCAAAGTTGCTGAAATGCAAGCCCTTTGGGATATCCCCGAGGTGATGATGCAGGCAAGTGCCTGGCCCATGACCCCCAGTCTTGGCCGCGAATGGCACGTGCCCGGGCCGGCCACGCAGGACGGGTTGGTGCCTGGGCCCCATGATGAGGCCAAAGGTAAAGAGACCTGTCAGCACATCATCGATATGTTGGAGCATCTTAAAAAACACCCCAAGCAGGGTGGCCCCGAGGTTATGGAGATGGATCGGTTCTGGCATCCCCGAATGAATTGGTATGGCCCCTCAGGCATCGGCACCGGACGAGGCTATGCAGGATTCCGCAACTGGCACCAGATTCCGTTCCTGAACGGGATGCCGGATCGCGGGAAATACGTCGAGGACATCACCTACCATTTCTTCGGCGATGGCGAATACGCGGCCGTAACCGGCTGGCCCAATATGATCCAGACTGTCACCCATGATGGATGGTTGGGCATCGCGCCCTCGGGCAAGAAGGTCACCATGCGCAGCCTCGATTTCTGGCGGCTGGAAAACGGGCGCATTCGTGAAAACTGGGTGCTGGTCGATCTTCTGGATGCGTATCGCCAGCTAGGCGTTGACGTCTTTGCCCGTCTGCGGGAATTCAACAAAGCGCGAAACATGGGGCGCATTGATATACCGGATGGAATGAGCTGATGACTGAACTGCCGCGCACCCCTTCGTTTTCCCTCACAGGAAAGACCGCCCTGGTGACAGGGGCCTCTTCGGGCATTGGGCAGGGCTGTGCCGTGGCGCTGGCCGAGGCGGGCGCGCATGTCGTCTGTGCGGCCAGAGGCGAAGATCGGTTGAATGCAACTGTCGCTGCTCTGCAGGCAGAGGGGTGGTCGGCCGAGGCGCTGGTTCTGGATCAGGGCGATTTGGATGCGTTAAAGCAGGTTTTCGAAACGCGCAGCTTTGATGTCGTGGTGAATTCGGCCGGGGTTGCACGGCACAGTGCTGCTATTGAGACAACGCCTGTGGATTTCGATGTTGTCACCGGCGTCAATCTGCGTTCGGCCTACTTCCTATCGGCCTATGCCGCTCGTGCTTTGATCGAGGCTGACAGGCCAGGTTCGATCATCCACATCTCAAGCCAAATGGGGCATGTTGGAGGGGTCGAACGGGCGCTTTATTGTGCAACCAAGCATGGGCTCGAAGGTATGGTCAAATCCATGTCCATCGAATGGGGCAAGCAGGGCATCCGAATTAACACGGTCTGCCCGACGTTCATTCGAACGCCTCTGACCCAATCCACCTTTGACAACCCAGAACGCGCCGCGTGGATCATGGAAAAGATCAAACTGGGTCGCGTGGGCGAGGTCGAAGATATCATGGGTGCGGTACGCTACCTCGCCTCGGATGCCTCAGCGCTGGTTACAGGCACCTCGATGTTGATTGACGGAGGTTGGACAGCAGATTGATGGCTGAGAAAGTAACATCACTCCAGGTCGCGCAACTGGCCGGTGTCAGCCAATCCGCCGTCAGTCGCGTCTTCACGCCGGGCGCTTCGGTCAGCAAGAAGACGGAAGAAAAGGTGCGCAAAGCCGCGACTGAGCTTGGGTATCGCCCCAATGTATTGGCGCGCGCGATGGTGTCGGGCAAAAGCCGCATCATCGGTTTGGTCGTCGCCTATTTGGACAACTATTTCTACCCCGAAGCGCTCGAGAAGCTGTCGAACGAGTTGCAGGAGCAGGGCTATCACGTCCTGATTTTCATGGCCTCCAGAACCGCCGGAAACATTGACGACGTTATGGAGGAAATTCTTGATTATCAGGTTGATGGCGTGATTCTGGCCTCGGTCGCGATGTCGTCCGATATCGCAACACGGTGCCAACAAGCTGGTGTGCCGGTCGTGCTGTTCAACCGTAGTCAGGATATCGACGGGATCACCTCGGTGACCTCTGACAATTATTCCGGCGGCCGCAAGGTCGCTGAATTCTTTATTGCCGCAGGCCACGGTCGCATCGCTTACATTGCCGGTTGGCAGGGTGCCTCAACCCAGCGAGACCGCGAGGCCGGGTTTCGCGCCGCTCTCGGTGATGCAGGTCAGGATCTGTACGCCTATGAAATAGGAGAGTTTCTGACCGAGAATGCGCGATTGGCCGCGCGCCGCATGTTTGATGTTGAACCGCAAAAACGACCCGATGCGGTGTTCGTCGCCAATGACCATATGGCGCTTGCCGTGATGGACGTCATTCGGTTTGAACTTGGAATGCGTATACCAGAAGATGTTTCTGTCGTTGGATACGATGATGTTCCGCAGGCCGGATGGCTTGCCTATAATCTCACCACCATTCGTCAGCGCGCCAACCTGATGGTGGCGGAAACCGTTGATGCCTTGTTGGACCATATTGAAAACCCGGCAGTTGCCGCAGCCCGCAAGGTCGCGATTGATGGGCCGTTGATCGTGCGTACTTCGGCACGGCTGCCCAAAGGCTGGACCCCGCAAAGGATGAAAACATGAAAGGCTTTGATCCCAAGTTCCGGGATTTTCCCGACTATATCATCGGAATTACCAAAGAGATCTGGGAAGACCGGGGCATCGCAACCCTGCACGAATATTACAGCGAAGATATCGTCGTTCGTTCACCCGGTTCGGTGGTTGTGGGAAATCAGAATGTGATCGGCGCCACGATGGCGACCCTGGCCGAGTTTCCGGATCGGCAGTTGATGGGTGAAGATGTGATCTGGTCGGGCACGCCGGAAGAGGGCATGCTCAGCTCTCACCGCATCCTGTCTACTGCCACGCATCTGGCCGAGGGGGTTTACGGCAAGCCTACCGGTACAAAACTATGCTATCGAATTCTGGCCGACTGCCACGCCATCGACAACCAGATCAACGACGAATGGTTGATCCGCGATCAGGGCGCGATTGTGCGGCAGATGGGCTGGGACCCGAAAGAATACGCCGCTGATCTGATTGCGCGCGAGGGCGGTAAAGACAGCTGCGCCAAACCTCTGACGCCCGAGATCGATCAGCCTGGCCCCTACAAGGGCCGTGGCAACGATAATGAGTGGGGGCAGCGATATGCTGATATCCTTACCCGGATCATGAGTGCCGATATGGGCACAATCGCGGCTGAATATGACCGTGCGGTGCAGTCTGAGTATGTGGGCGGCGTCACGGGGCACGGCTGGGATGCCGTCGATCGTTTCTGGATGGGGCTGCGGGCAAGTTTCCCGAATGCTGAATTCAAGGTTGAACACCAGATTGGGCGCGACGACCCGGATATGCCGCCGCGATCAGCAATTCGCTGGAGCCTTTGGGGCAAGCATGACGGTTGGGGCATGTTCGGGGCGCCGACGGGGGCACAGGTTTATGTCCTCGGGATCAGCCATGCCGAGTTTGGCGCACTGATTGCGGGGCAGCCGCAGTTGCGCCGTGAATATACTCTGTTCGATGAAACCTCGGTCTGGAAGCAGATCCTGTTGCAGAGCGGAGAGGTCTGAGTGGCCCGCCCGGTCGCATATCGCATCCTTGCAGGTGGTCTGCGTGAAACCGGAGCATGTCGACGTTTCCATATGTTCCGTCAGAGCCTGCGGGCGCGGCGACTGAATCTGCGCCCGCCAGGGGAGTGAGCGCCTGTGCCGCCAGAGCACACGAGCTTGCATTCCTGAAAACAAAAAATCGGATCATACGTCATGACCAAGTCAGCCATCACTTCCCGCATTGTCCGCTACGGCGAGCTCCAACCCTGTAAAACCGCATTTATCGATGCCCATACGCCGGGCAGCGATCAGAAAGAGAATTTCACGATCATCGGCGGTGGCGTCTCGGAATCTCCGGATCAGCACGTGCACATCACCGACAAGATCGGCTTTAACATCGGTGCCGCGGGTCAGCCGCCGAAATGCCGGAACTCATTGCACAGCCACACAACGGCCGAGGTTTTCTTTGTTGCCAAAGGACGCTGGCGCTTTTTCTGGGGCCGTTATGGCACCGCCGGTGAGTTCATCGCCGAGGAGGGTGATATTTTCAACATCCCGACCGGCATCTTCCGTGGTTTCGAAAATGTTGGCCAGGACTACGGTATGATCATGGCAATCCTGGGCGGAGACGACGCGGGCGGAGGCGTCACGTGGGCCCCGCAGGTCATCGAAGATGCGCAGGCGCATGGTCTGATGCTGGGCGACAATGGCGTCCTGTACGACTCCAAAAAAGGGCAGGAGCTGCCTCATAATGTGCGCCCAATGCCCTTGCTGACCGAAGAGCAGTTGAAGGGCTATCCTGAGGTTCCGGTTGAGGATGTCGTCGGCAAATATGTTGCACGGTATTGGGATCTGATGGCGTTGTCGGCCAATAAGCCTGCGCAGGTAATTGGTGAGAGCGGGCTGATCAAGGATAAGCCGGGGTTTGCGGTAGACTTCCTTGGCCGGGGGTCCTCTGTGACCGAACCGATTGCGGCGGATAAACCTGTGGTTCTCATGCCAGCCAGCGGTCACTGGCATATCTCGATCGACGGGCACGAAACCACAATTTCGACAGGTGACACGGCTCTGGTTTTACCCGGTGAATCCTATAGCGTTCAGCCATCAATGACCGGGCAGGCGGGCCTGTACCGGATCACTGCAACCGATGAACCGGCAGGAGCGACCTGGACAGGATGAGCGCAGACCCGAACGACACCCAAGCCATATATGAGCGGCAAGCCACAGAGTATGACAAGCGCCGCTCAAAAGCCCTGTTCGAGGCGCGCTGGCTGGCGCGCTTCACGGCCAGCCTCAAACCGGGTGACCACGTACTGGATCTGGGCTGTGGCACAGGCGATCCCATTGCGCGCTGGTTTATGGCCGAAGGGTTTGATGTCACGGGTGTCGATTTTTCCGCAGCCATGCTGAACATCGCCAAAGAACGCTGGCCGGACGGGGATTGGCGGAAAGCTGACATGCGGGATTTTGAGCTGGATCAGCAATTCGATGGGATCATCGCCTGGAACAGTTTCTTTCACCTGACATCAGATGAGCAGAAGGGCTGCATCACCCGCATGGCGCGTCATTTACATAACGGTGGAATGCTGATGTTGACCGTGGGTCCACGCGAAGGAGAAGTCAGCGGCACAGTGGGGTCAGAGCTTGTCTATCACGCCTCGTTGTCCCCGGCCGGTTATGCAACGTGCCTAGAAGAGAGCGGGCTGCAATTGACCGGCTTTTTGGCCGAAGACCCTGAAACCCAAAGCCATACTGTGCTGATGGCACGAAAACTGTAAGGAGGTCTTTATGGCCGTAAAAACCACACATGTTGGGTCTTTGCCCCGAACACAGGACGTCGTGGATCTTATCTTTGTCAGGGAAAACGATGAACCATATGAAGCAGCCGCGTTTGACGCGTGCATGGCTGCCGCAGTCTCTGAAACGGTGCGCAAACAGGTCGAAGCTGGCGTTGATATAGTCAGTGACGGAGAGACTTCGAAGATATCTTATGCGACTTATGTCAAGGACCGCTACACCGGGTTTTCCGGTGACAGCCCTCGAAACGCGCCTGCAGATTTGAAGATGTTTCCCGGCTTTCTGCAGCGGCTGGCCAATGACGGCGGCACGCCGCAATACGCCCGACCAATGTGCACCGGAGAAGTGCGATCAAAAGGGCAGGGCGAGTTAGAGAAGGACATCGCCAACCTCAAAGCGGCTATGGCGCAGCATGGGGTCGAGCGCGGTTTCATGAATGCCGCGTCCCCGGGCGTGATCTCTCTGTTTTTGCAGAACGATTTCTACACCACGCGTGAGGCATATCTGGCGGCGCTGGCCGATGCCATGAAGGCGGAATACGAAACCATCGTGGCCGCTGGTCTGGATCTGCAACTGGATTGTCCCGATCTGGCCTTGTCGCGCCATATGCTGTTCACAGACCTTTCAGACGACGCGTTCGTCAAAATCGCCGATATGCATGTCGAGGCGCTGAACCACGCGCTTCAGAACGTCCCGCAGGATCGCGTGCGGGTGCATATCTGCTGGGGCAACTATGAGGGTCCGCATTGCTGCGACATTGCGATGGACAAGGTGTTCAACACCCTGATGGCGACCAAATCGCGCTATGTCCTCTTTGAGACCTCGAACCCGCGTCACGCCCACGAGTGGACCGTGTTCCGTGACCGAAAATCTGAGATACCAGATGACAAGGTTCTGGTCCCCGGGGTGGTCGACACCACCACCAATTTCGTCGAGCATCCCGAGCTTGTGGCCCAACGGATCGAACGTTTCACGGGAATCGTCGGCGCGGACCGGGTGATAGCAGGCAGCGATTGCGGCTTTGGCACCTTTGCGGGCTTCGGCGCGGTTGACCCTCAGATCGCCTACGCCAAGTTGGCCGCGCTATCTGAGGGGGCCAAGCTGGCCTCGGCATGATACCCGTGATCTTCTTGCCGGGCATGATGTGTGACGCCCGCCTTTTTGGCCCGCAGATCAACGCTCTGTCAGGCAGGATGCCGGTGATGACTTTCCCGTTGTCGCGACACGACAGCGTGCAAGCCATGGCAGATGACATTCTGCAAAATGCGCCGGCTGAATTCGCGCTGGCTGGCTTGTCGATGGGGGGGATCGTGGCCATGGAAGTATTGCGTCAGGCCCCTGCACGTGTCTCGCGCCTGGCATTGCTCGACACAAATCCACTGGCTGAAAAGCCAGAGGTCAAAGCCCGCCGCGCGCCCCAGATTGCAGCGGTTCGCGACGGCAATCTGAGGTCGGTAATGCGGGACGAGATGAAGCCCAGTTACCTGTCCGACGGGCCCAACCGGGGGGCTATCCTGGACCTGTGCATGGCAATGGCCACCGACTTGGGCCCTGACGTGTTCTTGCGCCAATCGCAGGCGCTGATGGATCGCCCGGACCAAAGCGCGACACTGACAGCTTACACGGGAAAGGCTTTGGTCCTGTGTGGGCAAGAAGACCGGCTGTGCCCCGTGGAACGCCACCAATTGATGCACGATCTATTGCCAGACAGCGCGCTGGAGATCATCGAAGGCGCCGGGCATCTGCCGACATTGGAACAACCCCAAAAAACCACAGCGGCCTTGATCCGCTGGTTGGAGGACACATGACGCCATCCCTTTTGTCCCTGCTTCGCAAGGTCGACACCCCCACGGTCTGCAATGCCATCGAAGTGGCACAGGGCAAGCGCGGGTTCGACGATTTTACGCGCGGTACCATGCTGTGTTCTGCGCCCGAAGAGCCCGCGATCGTCGGCTATGCCCGTACGGCCAAGATCGCGGCGGTCAATCCGCCGACTGAGCCGCCTGACGTCATCAAGGCCCGGCGCATGGCCTATTACAAATACATGGCCGAAGCTCCCAATCCGTGCGTCGCTGTGATCGAGGATATGGATTTTCCGGATAGCGTCGGAGCCTATTGGGGTGAAATCAATACATCCGTCCACAAGGGTTTTGGTATGTCCGGAGTCGTAACCAATGGCGTCATGAGGGATCTGGGCGACTTACCCAAGGGGTTCCCGGTCGTGGCAGGTTCCGTCGGGCCAAGCCACGGTTTCGTCCACGTCCGCGAGATCGATACACCGGTTTCTGTTTTTGGCCTGACGGTTAATCCTGGCGAATTGGTGCACGCCGACCGTCATGGCGCGTTGGTTGTACCCGGTGATGTCGTTGATCAGCTAGAAGCCGCAATCCAAAAACTATTGGTGACAGAACGCATCGTCTTGGATGCAGCCCGCCAACCGGAGTTTGATTTTGATGCTTTTGAGACCGCTTGGGCGGCTTTCGAAAAAGCCAGGGTCTGATTGTATGAGACTGAGAGTATGAATGCCGATGGGGTGGATCCGATGATTTACACCTAGGGTCAGGATGCATTGATTTTTGCTGCGCTGGATGATTCACGGTTCGGAAAACTGAGCGGTGACATGAGCTACCTTTATTGACTGACCGACGAGCAGATGGCCAAGCTCCCGCCTTTTTCCCGAAGCCGCACGGCAAGCCTCGGTTATATGACAAGCGGGTGTTGAGCGGGATTATCTTCGTCAGACGCAATGGGTTGCGCTGGCGAGACGCGTCGGAAGCCTACCGACCGCTCGGCTATTTCGTTATGGACACGTCAGTCATAGTTTGCCTGGAAAATCCCACCAAATTGTCTGAAAGCTGCCGCCGCGCTACACATAGTGTCAAATTTTTTCCGGAGTTTGGAAGGGAATTTCCGCACAAAGTATGGAACAATGATGGTGGATAGCATCGGATATCAAAAAAATATTTTTTTATTGAAATGGTTATTTGGGGGATTTGGTAGCGGAGGAGGGACTTGAACCCCCGACACGCGGATTATGATTCCGCTGCTCTAACCAACTGAGCTACTCCGCCATGAGTGAGAGGCGATTTAAGCGAGGGGCCGGAAAGGGTCAAGGGGGAAACACCGACTTACGGAGATTATTTTTGCCCCGATCAATCTGCTTTGGTTGCCTGTTGTGCGGCGACCCCAGGAGTATCAGCAATTCTACGAATGAAGGCCGCGCAGGCGTCGGGTGCGGTGATCGGGATCATATGGCCCAACCCTTCGATCTGTTCGTCGCTCAATCCGAACCGGGTCATGGGGGCACCGTTGGCGGCAGGTGAAAGAATGGCGTCCCGTGACCCGTACAGAATGCCGCCGGGTACGGACAAGTCGGTATAGCGGTCTACCTGGGCTCCGATACTTTCATCCACCCCTACAACATCCTGCGACGCGGTAATGAAGGCCGAAGGGCGCAACCCCAGCGCACCGCCGGCGCGGTCCAGAAAGTCATCTGGCGCGGGTTCCGGATAGAAAACGGCTCCCAATGTATGCGGGGCGGTCTTAGCCGATATGGGGACAGCGATCGTGTTGCCGATAAAGTTGCGCAACCACTCGGTACGTATTTCCAATGGTTTGAAAACTTGCGGCGTGTTCGACAGCTTTTGCGTCAACGGGGCGAGCAAAGCGAGCGCTTTGGTTTTCTCCGGGTGTTCCAACGCCATGGCCAGCGATACGGCCCCGCCCAATGAGTGCCCGACCAGAACGGCGTTGGAAATGCCTTTGGTGTCCAGAAACTCTTGAATCATGCGGGCCTGTTCGGGCAGGCGCCCAAGATCGGCGCTATCGCGGGTTGAGTATCCGCAGCCAGGGCGGTCGACTGCGATGACGTGATAGTCGTCCGCCAACAGGTCCATCAGAGAATAGGTGAAATGCTGCAACTGCCCCGCAAGCCCGTGGATCATGATGACTGTCTGCTTAGTGGGGTCGCCCATTTCCACGTAATGAATGCTGCCGCCGCGCACCGGGACAATCTGTCCAAGTTGCGGGACGCGCTGCAACCCCTGCCGGGTCAGTCGCCGGGTCCACAGGTTCATGCCGACAAAGAAGCCGCCGACCAGAAGGGCGATAACTAGAATTGTGGTCATCTCATCACTTTCCGCCTGAGAAAGGGGCAGGTTGGTATTGTTCCAGCCCGGATTGCGCCATGCGCTTTTCATACTCTGAAACGGTCCCAGGCCAAAGCGTCGTGTTCCGGCCCTGTGCATCCTGATACCATGAGGCGCAGCCACCCACCTGCCATACGCTGCCTTCGTGCCGTTCGCGCATCTCCTGTTCGAAGGCTTCCTGGTAGTCCGGGCGGGGTGTTATGATTAGTAGTCCGTCGCGGTTCATCTGGTCCAGCACTCGGCCGATGTGGCGAACCTGTGCTTCGATCATCAGCACAACCGAGTTGTGACCGAGGCCAGTATGTGGCCCGAGCAAGATGAAAAAATTGGGGAAACCTACGATGGCGGTGCCCAGATGTGCTTTCATCCCGTCCGACCATGCCTGGCGCAGTGTCAAGCCATCGGATCCCGTTATGTCGAGGCGCTCAACAACATCTGTCACATGAAACCCGGTGCCCCAGATCAGAACGTCGGCCTGTGTACGGCTTCCGTCAGATGAAATGATTTGATCGCCCTCAATTGATGCCACACCGTGCGGGAGAACCGTCACGTTTTCACGCGCCAGTGCCGGGTACCAATCGTTTGAGCTGAGGATGCGTTTGCAACCGATCCTATAGTCCGGCGTCAGCTGTTTGCACAAGCCTGGGTCGGCGATCGCGCTTTCCAACGATTTGCGCCACATCTTCATGGCAAAATTTACCATCCGTTTTTCGCCGCGGAACACGCGATGGCGATACTCGAAGACAATGTAAATCAGTTTCCGGCGTGCCCAAGGTAACACCGGGATGCTGCGGTAAAGGCGGCGTAACCACGGCGCGATTGGTCCATCCGGGCGGGGCAGGACATAGGGCGCGCTGCGTTGAAAGATTGTGACGTGTGCAGCAGTTTTCGCAATCTCTGGAACAAACTGGACAGCGGATGCGCCGGTTCCGACAACTGCGACGCGTTTTTCCTCAAGCGACGTGTCGTGATCCCACTCGGCAGAGTGAAAGCAAGGCCCGGGAAAGCTGTCCGCACCGGGTAAATCGGGGATGCTGGGCAGATGCAGCGCCCCTATGGCCGAGACCAGAAACCGCGCCGACCAGCGCTGCCCACTTTCGGTTTCCACCTGCCAGCGCATGCCGTCCCAGCGGGCAGATTTCAGCTGCTGACCGAAATGGCAAAGCTGGTAAATCCCCTCATCAAGGCAGACCTTTTTCAGATAGGCCTGAATTTCAGCGCCGCCCGCGTAGGCCCGACTCCAGTCCGGGTTCAGATGCGTTGCCATGGAATAGAGGTGCGATGGGATATCACACGCGACACCGGGATAGGTGTTCTCACGCCAAGTCCCGCCAATCTCATTCGCTTTTTCAAGGATCGCAATGTCCTTGATGCCGCGTTTGCGGGCCTCAATCGCCATCGTCAGGCCGGAAAACCCGGCGCCGACGATCAGCATATCGGTTTGATAGTCCATGCGCTCGTCCCTCCCAAAAGGACCGATATGGTTGGGTCAGACTATAGGTGCTGGATTGCGTGAGAACAGCTTCCCGTAGGGTCAGGCACGGTTCACGGTTTATTCAGCCGCGTAGGATTTCGCCATTTGGATCAAAAGGCGGCTCGGACAGAATGGTCGCCTTGTGCGGACGTCCCAATACCATCACCTCGACCTCATCCCCTGCTTTGGCATCGGTTACAAAGCCAAGCGCCAGAGACATGCCGACGGAATAACCATAAGCGCCAGAGGTCACGCGGCCGATACCCTGACCATTTTTGAAGATTGGCTCACCGCCAGTCGCGTCGGCGTTCGACGCGCTGGTGTCGGTCTCATCCAGTTGCAAAAGGACAAGCTGTTCGCGGGCTGGGTTGGCTAAAACGGCCTCGGTTGCGTTCTTGTTCAGAAAGTCTTTGCCGAACTTGCACAACCGATCCAGACCTACCTCATGCGGCCAGTATTCGGGGCTGTATTCGCGGCTCCACGACCCATACCCCTTTTCGACACGTAAAGACATCAACGCCCGGCTGCCAACCGGACCCGCGCCGAACTCCTGACCGGCTTGAAGCAGCGCGTCGTACAGGCTGGCCTGATCTTCGGTGGCGCAGTGCACCTCCCACCCCAGATCACCCGTGAACGAAACCCGTAGGGCCAGTACTTCGATTCCAGCCAGTTCGATTTGGGCGGATCGCATGAAGGGGAAATCCTCGGTGGCCAGCGAGGTATTGGTCAGGCGCTGCAATAACTCGCGCGATTTTGGGCCAGCGACGTTGAACCCGCACACGGCCTCGGTCCGGCTTTTGAATGTGGTGCCATCGGGCAGGGGGACCTGTTTGAAGAACCGTTTGTGATGCCGCTCGGCCAATCCGGATCCGATGATCCAAAACTCGTCATCGGCCACACGGGTTACAGTGAAGTCCCCGGCGATGCCCCCGCGTTTCGAGATCAGAGGCGTAAGACAGGACCTGCCGACCGATTTGGGCATGGTGTTGGTGAAAACAGCATTCAGCCAGTCCTCGCCTCCCGGTCCCTTGCAGACATATTTGGCAAAGTTCGAGATATCGATGATCCCCGCGCGCTCACGCAGCATCCGGCATTCCTCACCCACGGGTTCCCACCAGTTCTGACGGGTAAAGCCATTAGTGTCTTTGGTTCCTGGCGTATCCGCGAACCACAAGGGGTGCTCCCACCCTGCGTTCAGGCCAAACACTGCGCCTATTTGAGCTTGCGTGTCATAGATGGGGCGCGTGCGCGCTGGGCGGCCTGCGCTGCGTTCCTCGTTCGGGAAGTGGATCGCGAACCGGTGGGCGTACTGGTCCTGAACGCGGGCCATTGTGAACTCTTTCGTCGCCCAGTCATCGAACCGAGCCATATCCCAGGCGAACATATCGTACTGCGTTTCACCCTCGATGATCCATTGCGCCGCCATCAGGCCCATGCCGCCAGATTGTGAGAAGCCGGGGATGATACCGTTGCAACAGAAATAGCCGTCGACCTCGGGCACTGGTCCCATCAGCACGTTGCTGTCGGGCGACCAGATCATCGGCCCGTTGATAACCCGCTTGATACCGGCTTCACCCACGGCGGGCAGACGTTCGATGGCGTTCATCATATTCTCTTCGATCCGTTCCAGATCGTCGGGGAAGAGATCATGCGCGAAGTCGAGTGGCGTGCCGTCCTCGGCCCAGAATTTCATGTCCCTTTCATAGGCGCCAACCAGCAGGCCCTGACCTTCCTGCCGCAAGTAATACTCGCCGTCACGATCACTGACCGAGGGCAGCCGGGTGCCACGCGCTGCCACGTCCGCCATTGTTTCGGTCACGAAATACTGGTGCTCAGTCGGTTGTAGGGGCAGCTCAATTCCGGCAAGTTTGGCGACTTCGCGCCCCCACAGACCGGCGGCATTGACGACCCAAGGGGTGTGGATGTCGCCCTTGGGTGTTCGTATGATCCAAGTGCCATCTTCTTGCTGGTCAGTCGCCGTGACGGGGGTAAATCGATGGATCTCGGCTCCGCGTTGCCGGGCGCCCACCGCATAGGCATTTGTGACGCCCGAAGGGTCCACGTTGCCGCCGTCAGGTTCGTACATCACGCAGCGGATGCCATCGTAGTTGACCAACGGGTTCAGTCGTTGGGCCTCTTCGATGCTGATCTCATAAAAGTTCATGCCGTAAAGCTTGGCCTTAGCGGCCTGCAACTTCAGCTGATGTTCGCGTTCTTTGGTCTGCGCCAGATACAGCGAACCAGGCTGGAACACGCCGCAGCTTTGGCCGGTTTCGGCCTCAAGCTCTTTGTACAGGTTCATCGTATAGTGCTGAATGCGGCTGATATTGGTGCTGTCATGCAGCCCGTGGATGTTCGCCGCCGCATGCCAGGTCGAGCCTGACGTCAGCTCATCCCGTTCCAGTAGCACCACATCCGACCATCCCAGTTTGGTCAAATGATAGAGGATCGAGCACCCGATCACCCCGCCGCCAATCACCACCGCCTGTGCATTCGTTTTCATGAGCCTGCCGTATCAAAGTTGGTCCCGCGGCCATGTGTCATCATCGTAATGGCATCGGCAACGGACATAAATTTCAAGTTGGGTTGAGTGATTTTAATCTGAGGCTAAACTCAGAAATCTAGCTTATGCGCCCGGCCATATGCGACCAGCCGTTGGTTCAGCGCATCAGCTTCGGGCGCGCCGGATTCCAGCGCGAAAATGAAGGCATGTGTCAGGTAGAAACAGGCGGCGTCGATGTCTTGCATCGCTTCATGCTCATCCGCGGCTATCGTATAGCATCGGATCAGATCGGCATGATCATTTCGATCATGTGCGTCCAGCAAGAGGCGATCCAGCTCCTGTTTGTCCATGGGCGTCCCCTTCTACGGGCAACCGGTCAGCCACCCGGCGGCTGAACAATCCAAAAGGGTTACTCCGCGCGGCCGTTTTCAACTTGCGTCGCGACCCAATGGTGGAAGTTGTGCGTCGGGCCGTCCATCGCGGGCGAGAACCGACCGCCATCGAATAGCATTCCATGCCGGCCCTTTTGCATGCCTTCGACCACAAAGACATCCTCTTCGAATACCGTCTTCCACAGCTGCGCGTTCGAGGCACGCAGTCCATCATGCTGCGGAGTGTCATCAATGCTTTTGGCGTAGTACAGCTCGATATGTTCGACGGTGTTTTCCTGATCGACCGGCTCCAGCACAATGGCAAATACGTGATCGCGTTGCACACCCAACAGAACGTTTGGATAAACCGCAATATACTCTGCGCCTTCGTTCCACTTGTCGCTCAGCCCGTCAAAATCCGGGAAGGTTGCGCCGTCCTGATCTGTCAGTTGGCGGTAAACCAGGGTCCCTTGGCCCGAATACTGACCGCGCTCTTCGATGTTGTAGTGATCCTCCAGCCGCGAATAACTGTTCAGACCGGGATGCACCCATGGCAGGTGATAGCTTTCGCAATAGTTCTCGACCGCAAGCTTCCAGTTGGTCTTGACCTCAAGCTTGAATGAGGACGTTTCACCGCCGTGGAAGACGGGTTTCTCAAATTCCTTCCAACGTTCCAGCAGGGGGCCGTGGACCTCTTCGAACTCTGGCGCATTGCCATCGACATTCACAAAGATCACATCCCGCCAGACATAGGAGCGTACGCGAACGAGACCCAGGTCTTCGCGATTGACGTCTTCGTGCTTGTTCTGGCCGGGACCACCCACATGCGGGGTTGCGCGCAGCTCGCCTTTCAGGCTGTAGCACCAACTATGATAGGGGCAGCGGATCGCGCCGCCGATTTTGCGCGGCGTGTCCACCAGGATCATCCCGCGGTGGCGACAGGTGTTTTGGAAAACGCCAACCTCGCCGTCCTTGTCCCGGACGATCAGCAGCGGCATGCCCAGAAAATCGACCGGCTTTGCATCACCTTCTTCTGGTACGTCCTTGCCGAACCCGATGCCGGACCAGTTGGCATACAGCACAGATCGTTTTTCTTCGTTGAAAACGGCCGGGTCGACATAGTGTTCGTTCGGCAGGCCATTTGCGACATTTACATCGGCCAGAACGGAAGACAGCGCGCTATGCTTGTTCATCGGGCTCTCCTGAGGTTTTGCTGGATGCTATTAATCCCTATTGGCGGATCGAACCTGCTTGCCTCAATATCAGAAAAGCTCATCAGAGAGTGATTTCACCTAAACCGAACCTTCCTGAACCTCCTGAACGATCCAGTTCTTCAGGGCGCGGGCACTGTCTGAGAGTTCTTCATCAGGTCGCCCGACCAAATAAAACTGGTTCGGAGCGGGCACTTGATGCGTGCCAATCGGCACCAGTTTGCCTGATTGCAGCATGGGTTGGATCAGCCGCTGCCAACCCAGCGCCAGCCCCGCTCCCTTGCGTGCAAGCTGCAGCGCGACTGAATAGCTGTTGACACGGGATTCAATGGGCACTGTGCCATTGTACCCTAGCTGCTGAAACCATTCCGGCCAGGTGGTCCAGGTACGGTCTTCTGAATCCAGATGAATCAGCCGTTCAGACGTCAAATCTTCAAGACCGGTATCCGCCAGCCTCTCTGCCATCTCGGGGCTTCCAACCGGGACAAGCTGGTCGCGAAACAGCGGCGTATGTGACAGGTTCGGATCGGTGTCCCGACCGTAGCGAATGAAAAAGTCGACGTCTGGACGATCGCGAAAAGGCCGATCCTGTGACAGCTGATCAACATTGACATCGGGCATATCCCGCCAGAACCGAATGACAGCCGGAGATAACCACAACGCGGCAACCGCGGTTGTCGATCCTACAGTCACCTTTCCGGCGGTGGATCTGTCCCGGATCATGCTCAGCGTTTTCGAGATGCGCCCGAAGGACGTGGACAGTGCGTCATAAAGAGCCTTGCCATCCTCGGTCAGATCAACGCCGCGGTGCTTGCGTTGAAAGAGGGGTGTGTCCAGATCACCTTCTAGCGCCTTGATCTGGTGACTGACCGCACCGGGTGTAACGGACAGTTCAACGGCGGCGTTCTTAAAGCTCAGGTGGCGGGCGGCGGCCTCAAAAGCTGACAAGGTTGTCAGCGGCGGCAGGTTGTAGTGGCGTCTGGACATGGAAGCTGGTGAATCGTTTTTCGGGTTAGTTTAATTTTTATCAACTCAGTTTTAGTTTTTTTGAAGGTGAAAGCTATAGCGCTTTTGATGATTTGATGTTTTTCTGGCTCAAGTTAAAGGCGGATGTCGCATTTTTCGTCAATGCGTCGGTTCTGGCCGAATTTTGAACGGAGCGCCACTATAGTCAGTTCTACCAACAAACTTTGTGTTTTTCGGGCTTTTCGAGAGAATTTTCCGGGCGTCGCAAGACGGTACTGCGACACAATGATGTCCCGAACTGACAAACGGGAAAGGTCGAAAGGGGACGTGAAGGAGGCGCGAACCCATTCCCAGTTGGTAAGACCGAGTATCGCCTGATTGCACGGTGTGTTGAATTCAATGCAACTCAGAAGGCGTAAGACCATGCGGCGGTGCCGCATTTCTGAAACACAGAAACGAGACAAGAAAGAGCCGATACGTCTGCTGCAGCACCTTCCCCATCGTTCGAGGCGACTGGGCGAATAGCGTGAAGTGCAGAGACAGTATCGCAATTGATACAGCACCACGGAGGAGCAACATGTCGATACCCGAACCCTTTACGGATCTAGAGATAGAAACGGCCGATGCCGGATTCTATGAAAATTACAGCGTCCCAATCGCCCTAATCAGTAAGGGCATCATGGTTGCCCTTGTGCTATGGGCACTTGTCTTTCCGGCCAATGCCAATAGCACACTTGGCAGCTGGAACGGAAAGTTGCTGGAAGTCTTCAACAGCTTCTACGTGGTCATTGTCGGCCTGTTTGTCATCTTCCTCGTCATTGTTGCCATCCTTCCAACGACCGGAAAGCGGGTTATGGGAACAGCGGGCGAAAAACCCGAGTTTTCGAACTTCTCCTGGTTCTCGATGATGTTCGGAGCGGGTCTGGGTGTCGGCCTGATGGTTTTTGCCACCGCTGAACCGTTGGGCCTGTGGGGATCGAACCCCGAAGTCGTGGCCGGTGCAGTTGCAGGCAATGATCCAGAGTCCGTTCAATCCGCGTATCGGTATACTTTCCTGCATTATGGCTTTCATGCCTGGGCAATTTACGTGGTGACCGGCCTGTCGCTGGCCTACTACGCCTATACTCGTGACATGCCTCTGACCATTCGCGCGGCTCTTACCCCGCTTTTCGGTCGTCTGATGAACGGTTTTCTCGGCCACGTCGTTGACGTTCTGGGCGTTGTTGCAACGATCCTGGGTGTGTCCGTTACGATCGGGTTTGGTGTCAGCCAGTTCATCGACGGTCTGTATGCAATCACCGGCATGGAATGGATCATGGATTTTGGTGGTGAAGTACCCACGCCAAGCAAAGTTGGTCTGATCGCGGGTCTGGTTGTCATCATGGGTCTGTCGATTATTTCGGCGGTCTCGGGTGTTGGTCGCGGTGTTAAATACCTGTCGAACCTGAACCTTGTTCTGTCGATCATCCTGCTGGGCACCTTTGTGATATTCGGCTCGTTCGTATTCGCCATGACAACCTATGGCACAGCACTGTTTGACTACCTTCTGCACTTCCTCTCGCTGAGCTTTGGTGCATACGGTCCGTTGTCGACCGAAGCGTTTGCAGCGGCTCTGCCTGCAGAAGCGCAGGCGCATGCGGCTGATCTGGTGGGTGGCGCAACCAACGCATGGGGCAGCTTTGACGGCTTTAAGAGCGGTCTTGAAGGTGCTGCGGCTGAGTTGAGTGACGAGACGCTGGCGGCTGTTTACGCCGCAGGCGAGCAAGGCCGTCAGTTTGGCTGGCAGTCGGGCTGGACCACCTTCTACTGGGCTTGGTGGATTGCGTTCTCGCCGTTTGTGGGCCTGTTCCTGGCGCGCATCTCCAAGGGTCGGTCTGTGCGTGAGTTCATTCTGGGCTGCGTACTGGCGCCGGCGCTGGTTTGCTTTGCCTGGATGACTGTTCTGGGTGGTACTGCGATTGATCTGGAGTTGGCTGGTGCAGCTGAAGGCGCGATCATTGGCGCATCGAACACCAACAAGCTGTTCGTGACGCTCTCTTACATGATCGACGGAGGGCTTCTGTCCATGCTGAACGTCATGTGTGTGATCCTGATCATGACTTTCCTGGTGACGTCTGCGGACTCGGGCATTCTGGTTATGAACACCATCATGTCCGGTGGCAGCCAGGAAACCGGCGTCAAGCACCGTATCATCTGGGGTGTTATCCTGACAGCTGTGATCGGTGCGCTGATCTTGGCCGCTGGTGAAAACAACCCGATGGACGCGTTGCGCAATGCGATGATCATCGGTGCTCTGCCCTTTACCATCGTGATGGGCCTGATGATGGTTTCGCTGACCAAGGCGCTCTATCGTGATGGTCGGCGCGACAAGCACACTGATGCTAGCACGCAGGCCGCAGAATAAGCGCAGGTCTTAATGCCAAAACAGACGCCGCCCCATTGGGGGCGGCGTTTTTCGTTCCGGGTGTCCATGTCGTTTCCTGCAAACAGATATCGCAATCAGTGAGGTGCGCCGGCGCCGAATCCGTCAGTCTGACCAGCAAGATTGGAGGATTGCCCCGTGAACATTCGTACTGCGACACGCTCGGGCGGACGCTCTGCCCGCCGCGCCCTGCGCACTGCCCCGAACTTTGAAATGCTGCCTGGCCTGACCAGAGGCATCCCCTTGTGTGAAGTGATGGATGGCGCTCAAGTCGAACGCATAGACAGTGCCTCGATGGACATCCTTGAGAACGTTGGCGTTCAGTTCCGAGACCCCATCGCGCTGGAAGATTGGAAGAAGGTCGGCGCTAAAGTCGATGGCGAGCTGGTTTACCTCGACCGCGGGTTGGTGCGCGAGTTGATCGCCACCATACCCAGCGACTTCACATATCACGCGCGGGATCCGAAAAAGAATGTGCGGCTGGGCGGTAAGCACTCGATCTTTGTGCCTATGACCGGCGCCCCATTTCTGCGCGATCTGGACGACGTGCGCCGAAATCCGTTGTTGGAAGATCTGGCGATGTTCCACAAACTCAGTCACATGATGCCCGCGCTGCATTCCTCGGCCCATCACATCGTGGAACCCTACGACCATCCGATCAGTCAACGGCACCTGCGCATCACCTATTCGTCGATGAAACACTCTGACAAGACGTTCATGGGCATGACCACTTCACCCAAGAATGCCGAAGACGTCATGGACATGTGTGCCATCCTGTTCGGCGAGGAATTCCTTGAGGATCACCCGGTGACCACCGGTAACTGCAACGGCAACTCGCCATTGGTGTGGGATGAAACCATGCTTGGTGCGTTGCGGGCCTTTTGCCGTCGCAATCAGCCGGTGCTCTGCTCACCCTTCGTTCTGGGGGGCGCCAACACGCCCGCATCTGTTCCGGCCACTGTGGCGCAGCTGAATGCCGAGGCGCTGAGCGCACTGGCTTATACGCAGGTGATCCGCAAGGGCGCACCGGCGATCTACGGCCACTATCTGTCGACCGTGTCGATGAAGTCTGGCGCACCGATGGCCGGTACGCCCGAGATCAGCCTGATGAACTTCATGATCGGTCAGATGGCACGGCATTATGACGTCCCTTGGCGTACTTCGAACACGCTGGGTGGTGCCAAAACCTTTGACGCCCAGGCCGGATATGAATCTGCCACCACCTTGCAGGCAGTCATGCATGCGGGCGCTAACTACATCTGGCATTCAGCCGGATGGAATGAGGCCGGGATGCACTGTTCCGTGGCCAAGTTTATCGTCGACGCCGAACAATGCGCGATGGCCTATCGCATGGCTGAGGGGCCGAGATGGGATGATTTTGATCAAGCTCTTGCAGCAGTGCCCGATGTCGGGCCCGGCGGGCACTATCTGGGACATCCGCACACGCAGGACAATTTCCAGAGCGCCTTCTTCATGCCTGAACTGTTCGACAACAACTCGATCGAACAATGGCAGGCCGAAGGTAGTGTCGAAATCACGGAACGCGCCCTGAACCGCGCACGCGCGTTGCTGGCCGAATATGAGGAACCCAAACTGGACGAGGCGAAAAACGAAGCCCTGCTGGATTACATCGCCCGGCGCGAGCGCGAGATCCCGGCGGCTGACGAGCTGAACCAGAGTTACTAGGATTATCTCCCCCGAGACTTGCCCGCCCGACACCAGGGCGGGTTTTTTCCTTTCAAGACACGATGGAATATCTGCAGTGAAAATTACCGAAATTCACATCTATAGCCACGATCTGCCGGTCAAGAACGGCCCCTATACAATGGCCAACGCCGAGGTCTGGGCGTTGGACGCCACACTGGTCAAGTTGGTGACCGACAACGGATTGGTCGGATGGGGAGAGACTTGCCCGGTTGGCCCCACGTATGCCGAGGCACACGCCGCTGGTGCGCGTGCCGCTCTGGCCCAAATGGCAAATGGGTTGCTAGGCGCCGAGGTTTCGCTGCTGGGGCTGCACCGTCGGATGGATGGTCTTCTAAACGGCCACAACTATGCCAAAGCGGCCATCGACATTGCAGCGCATGACCTGCTGGGCAAGCATTTTGGGGTCAGCGTATCGGAACTGCTCGGCGGTGCCGAAGTGGACAAGGTTCCGTCGTATTACGCGACTGGTGTTGGGGCGCCGGTTGACATCGCCACACTGGCAGCAGGAAAGTTGGCTGAAGGTTATCCGCGACTGCAAATCAAGGTTGGCGGTCGTCCGGTTGAGGTTGACATCGAAACCATCCGCAAAGTGTGGGAGGTCATTGACGGGTCCGGAATGCGCTTGGCCGTGGACGGAAACCGAGGTTGGACAACCCGCGATGCATTGCGCGTCAGTCGCGAATGCCCGGATATCCCGTTTGTCATGGAACAACCCTGCAACACGATTGAGGACCTGCAAAAGATACGGCCACAACTTGGTCATCCGATCTACATGGACGAGAACTCCACCGATCTGAACACGGTTATCTCAGCGGTCGGCACTGGCCTGGTGGATGGGTTTGGTATGAAAGTCACACGGATTGGAGGCCTGCAGCCAATGCGCGCGTTTCGAGACCTCTGCGAGGCGCGCAATCTGCCTCATACCTGCGACGACAGTTGGGGCGGGGACATTATCGCCGCGGCCTGCGTGCATATTGGCGCGACGGTCCGACCCGATCTGCTGGAAGGTGTTTGGCTGGCCGCGCCATACATCGAAGGCAACTACGATGCCCAGAATGGAATCAGCATAGAGGGTGGGTATATCCAAGTTCCAACCGGGCCTGGGTTGGGCGTTGTGCCCGACGAAACCCGCTTTGGCGCACCGGTCGCATCTTTCTGATGGAGCATATCATGGAGTTTGAAGGAAAATCGGCTTTGGTCACAGGCGCTGCAGGGGGGATCGGAACCTCTCTGGTGCGCCGCCTACGTGCTGCCGGCGCGCAGGTTGCCGTTGCTGACCGCCTGACTGACGGGATCGAGGCTGATGCCCATCTGCCTGGTGATCTGCTGGACGCGACCTATGCCGATGCACTTCCGCAAAGGGCAGCAGATGCGCTGGGCGGGTTGGACATTGTTGTTAACAACGCAGGTGTCATTACGCGGGGTGCCGTCACTGAAACTTCGGATCAGGATTGGTCTCTGTCTCTGGGCGTGAACGTCGAAGCCCCCTTTCGCATTTGCCGCGCTGCGATACCGATAATGGCTGCGAACGGAGGCGGGGCGATTGTGAACACCGCATCCTGTTGGGGTCTGCGTCCTGGCCCAAACCATGCAGTTTACTGCATGACCAAGGCCGCGATTGCCTCTCTGACCCAATGCATGGGGATGGACCACGCCCATCAGGGCATTCGCATCAACGCGGTTTGCCCGAACGAGGTGAACACGCCTATGTTGCGATCCGGTTTTGCCAAGCGTGGCTTCGACCCGGACACAGCTGTCGCCAAGCTGGGGCAGACTGTTCCCTTGGGGCGAATTGCGGAACCCGAAGACATAGCTGATGTGATCCTGTTTTTGGCCTCGGATGCGTCGCGGTATGTGTGCGGTGCGTTGCTGGAAGTGAATGGAGGCAAGCCGGTATCATGACCCGATTTAATGGCAAAACCGCCCTTGTCACCGGCGGACGCAGCGGGATCGGTCGGGCCATTGCTGATCGACTGCGTCAGGACGGGGCGCAGGTGTTTACCGCACAACGCGGGCAAGATCCCAGGTTCGAAGGGATCGAGGCAGATTTTGGTGATCCGAGCAGCCCGCAATCTGTGGTAAATCAAGTCGTTGAACGGGCAGGGCGTCTGGATATCCTCGTCAACAACGCGGGCATGATGCAGGAAGCCCTTGTCGAAGACACGAGCCTGGAGGACTGGCAGCGCAACCTGACAGTCAACCTGACGGCTCCTTTTTTGCTGATCAAGGCGGCGCTGCCTCATTTGCGGCAGACGCAAGGAAACATCGTCAATATCGGCTCGATCGAAGGGTTAGGCAGTAATCCGGGCCATGCGGCCTATTGTGCGACCAAGGCCGGGTTGCACGGCTTGACCCGTGCCGTCGCCGTGGATCACGGGACGGAGGGGGTCCGCTGCAACGCGGTGGCGCCCGGCTGGATCGACACTGAACTGAACATGGGTTTCATCGACGCTCAGCCGGACCCGGATGCATTTCGCCGCGACATTGGCCGCATCCATCCCGTCGCCCGGACTGGCCGACCAGAGGAGGTCGCGGCAGTGGTGGCGTTTCTTGCGTCTGAAGAGGCCAGCTTTGTCACCGGTCAGATTTACACGGTGGATGGGGGTCGTATGTCCAAGCTCAGCCTGCCCTGACAGGTCATTCCTTGCCGGAACGCCACTCTTTCCAAATCAGATAGCTATTTGCACCCAAAGATGCGAACGGCTCGGGTGGTAGGCGCGGCGGCATCGGTTGGGCCAGGAAATGATTTGCAATGTCCGATCCGCCCTGCGTGACCAATTCCGCCGCTGCCATGCCCTGCAATGTCCCTCGGGCAATTCCCAAACCGTTCTGACAACAGGCCGAGAAGACGCCCTTGTCCAACTCTCCGAACGCCGCTGATCCGTTTCGGCTAAGGCAAAGCATTCCAGCCCAACGATGCTCCATTCGTACATCGGGCAGATGCGGAAACCGTTCACGAAACTTGCGGTCATGCACCCACCCTGCATTGCGCAGGCGCATGGGGCTGGTCTCGATCGTCGGGTGGAAGGTCGAGCAGGTGCGGACCAGCAGTCGATCCCCATAACTGCCCGAGACGCGCCGGACCGACGTGCCCATCGGATCGGCTGGGGTGACGGCCCAGCGGGGCTGGCCTCCCAATGTCTTGATCTGTTCAGGCGTCAATCGCTCGGTGATCGACGCGTAAAGGCAGATGTGCATCAGTCGGCGTTCGTAGAAGCCAAAACTCTCCAGATGGCCGTTATTGGCCAGAATGATACGGCCCGTCGAAACCTGCGCTTCAGGTGTTTTCACCCGCCATCCCGCGCCTTGTTTTTCAAAGCCGGTAACGGGAGAGTTTTCGAACAGATCAACCTGTGACGACAGGTGAGAGGACAGAGCCCGAATGTAACCGGCGGGCTGGATCATCACCGTGCCGGGCGCATAAAGGCCCGAGGAATAGTGCGGACTACCCGTGATCTCTTGCATCTGTTGGCGGTCATAAAGCGTGTAAGGTTCGCCCAACCGGTCCAGATGCGCGGCGAATTCGCGGTTGTGCCTGTCCCCGACTCGTGTGGCAGCGGCGTTGAACTTGCCACATGGATCGAACATTTCCTGCGGCAGGTTGCATTCATCTGCCACGTTCGTTGCAAATCTTATTGCGCGGCGGTTTAGGGCTATGGTTGCGCGGTCAGCTTCCAGCCCGTCTCCGGCGTAATTGTCCGAGGCCAGATCATGGGGCAGATCGATCATGAAGCCCGAATTGCGGCCAGCGGAACCTTCGGCAAAACGACCGGCCTCTAGCAGAACAACCTTGAGCGCTGGGTCAACCTGATGCAGCCGGCGCGCAGCGCTCAGCCCGGCAAACCCGCCACCGACAATTGTGACGTCGGCAGAGATGTTCTGTTCAAGTCGGGGGAGCGATGTTTGGGGCGGCAGAATGGCGTTCCACCCCGCCGGCCCAGTCTGTCCTGGCAGCCGTTTTGCAGTATAGGCCGTCAATCGATCGCCTCGTCCGCATCATCGGCCAGATCAATCCAGATGGTTTTCAACTGGGTGTACTGGTCGTGGGCGTGGACCGAGTTGTCGCGGCCACCAAAACCGGATTGTTTGTAGCCGCCGAAGGGGGTGGTGATGTCACCCTCGCCAAAGCTGTTCACCGTCACGGTTCCGGCGCGGATCGCCCGAGCGCCGCGGATGGCTCGCTTGGCGTTAGCCGTAAAGATCGAAGCACACAGGCCATAGTCGGTGTCATTGGCAATCTTGATGGCCTCGTCAAAGCCAGACACTTCGATCACCGACAGAACGGGACCAAAGATCTCTTCGCGCGCCAGAGTGCTGTGATTGCCGGGCACTTCGACCACGGTCGCTTCGACAAAACCCTTGTTGGCATTGCCACCAATCACCACGTTTTCGGCTTGCTCTAAGTAGCCGCAGACCTTGTTGTAGTGGCCTTCGCTGACCAACGCACCCATTCGGGTTTCCGGGTCCAGCGGATCACCGATGTTCCACTGCTTCGCGTGATGGGCTATCCGCTCCAGCAACTCGGCCTTTACGTCCTTGTGCACGATCAGACGGGACGAGGCGGAACAATTCTCACCCATATTCCAGAACGCGCCATTCACGGCATGGGCCGCCACGCGGTCAAGGTTCTCGGCGTCATCCATCACGATGGCCGGGTTCTTGCCGCCCATCTCCAACACAACCTCCTTGGCGTTGCTTTCCGCCGAATAGGTCAGGAACCGTTTGCCAGTGACGGTCGAGCCGGTGAAAGAGACCATGTCGATATCCATGTGTCGACCAATCGGCTCACCGACATCAGCACCGCCGCCCGGAACGATGTTCAGAACGCCGCGCGGCAGGCCCGCCTCCATCGCCAGTTCCGCGAGGCGCAGGGCGGTCAGCGTGGTCTCGGTTGCTGGTTTCACCACAACCGAGCAGCCCGCCGCCAAGGCAGGCCCGATCTTCCACGCCAGCATCAGCAGCGGGAAGTTCCACGGTAGCACCAACCCCACAACACCGATGGGTTCGCGAACTACCATGGCGATGTGGTCGTCGCTGGCGGGCGAGACCTGATCATAGATTTTGTCGATCGCCTCGGCATGCCATTTCAGGCAATGGATCGTTTCGGGGATATCCACGGTTTCGCAGTCATAGATGGTCTTGCCGCTGTCGATACTCTCCATCACTGCCAATTCACGGGCATTGCGGGTCATCAACTTGGCCAGTCGGATCAGTATGTCCTTGCGATCCGAGGGGTGCATTCTGGACCAGCGCCCATCGTCAAATGCCTCTCGCGCTTTTTCGACGGCAAAATCCACATCCGCCGCGTCGCAAGCGGCAACATCGGCCAGTTTCTCACCTGTTGCGGGGTTCACCGTCTCAAAAGTCTTGCCCGAGATAGCCGGGCGGTAAGCACCGTCGATGAAGGCCCCGGTGGGCAAGGTCAGGCCCGCAGCGATGGATTTGTATTCGTCCTGTGTCAGCAATTCCATGCCTTAGCCCTCCGCCACGATATCTGCGATTGTTTTCTTCAGCACGCGCGTCACCTGTTCCAATGCGCGTTTGTCATCCTTGTTCAGCCCCTTTAGCGGGGGCCGCATCGCGCCTGCGTCGATCCCGTTCATGGTGACGCCATGCTTGATGGTCTGGATGAACTTGCCGCCCTGTTCCAGCACCCGCATCAACGGCATCATGGCGGACATGATGCGGCGGCCCTTGGCGAAGTTCCTTTCGACAACGCAGGCTTGATATAGTGCTACATGTTCGGCTGGCAGGAAGTTCGACCCACCGCAGACCCAGAACGGTGCGCCCCAGGCGAAGAATTCCAGCGCCTGATCATCCATGCCGCAGCCAAGCTGGATATGCGGGTAATCCCTCGCCAACAAATGCACTCGGTTGATATCCCCCGAGCTTTCCTTGATGCCGCAGAAGTTTCGGCTGCGCCCCACGCGGTCAAGGAATTCTTCCCCCATCATCGTACCGGTGCGGTGCGGGTAGTTGTACAACATCACCGGCAAGTCAGCGGCCTTGTCGATGGCCAGCGCGTTCAGGGCGTTTTCCCGATCGGTCGGCACCGAATAGGGTGGGCTGGCCAGCAGGATCGCGTCCGCGCCAATCTCACGCGCGCCCGAGGCCAGCGCGATGGAATCCGGCGTCAGCATCGCGCCGGTTCCGACAACCAGAGGCAACCGGCCTTTCAACTGCTTATGCGTGAACGACGCCAGTTCCAGTCGTTCTTCGACAGTCTGGGCATAGTTCTCACCCGTTGACCCGCCCGATATCAGCCCGTGCACACTATTCTCTATCAGGTATTCGATCACGTGGGACAGGGCATCCCAGTTCACGCCGCCATCTTGGTGATAGGGCGTGACCACCGGGGTATAGATCCCCTCAAATCTAAAAATCGGGTTCATTCCGTCCTCATGCAGGTTTCGAAAGGGGCGGGATACCCATCGGGATATCCAGCGCAGCAGGCATCACGAACAGTTCGATTTGGTCGCGTGACAGGTTCCAGTGATCCTCGGCCAGCTGCGCAGCAGCCGCCTCATCGCCCGCCTCGATGGCGGCGATGATGGCGTCATGCTGGCGACTTGCCTCGGACAGGTTCTCGGTCTTGTGCGCGGATTGGGGTCTATAGAAGGTCATCCCGATCCGGGCATGGTCGATCAGCAACCGGTTGAATGATGGCCGCAAGTAGACATTGCCTGACATCTCTCCGGTCACATCATGAAAGCGGTTATTGGCCAGCGCCCGATCTTCGGCGGATCCGGATTGCAACGCAGCCTTGAACGCCTGTTGCGCGTCTTTCAGGTCGTTGATCTGAGTTCGTGTGGCGTTCTGCGCGGCAAGTCGCAAAACCGCGCCATAGACCATGGGTGCAGCCAGAAAGAAGTCACGCAGGGTGGTATAAGACATCTCAGACACCCGGGCACTGCGATTGGTGCGCAAGTCCAGATAGCCTTCTCCCGCCAGTTGCCGGAACACTTCACGCAATGGCGTGCGGGACAGGCCGAAAGCGTCGGACAGATGCGCTTCGTCCAAATCTGTGCCTGGTTGCAGGCGCAGCGTCAGGATCGACACTTTCAGGTGCTCCATCAACTCGGCCTTTCGGGATTTGGCGTCGTCTTTCATCCGTTCCTCCAACAGTCGCTGCGCGAATCGTGCCGGCCATTTCGTTCATTCTCTGTATTCCAATAAAATACAAGTTGTATACAGAAAAGAATCGTGCAGCATAGGCCGTCGACCACGTCAAACTGAATCGGACGTCTATGCGCCAACCCCGCCACATCACTTTCATCCTGATCGAGGAATTCTCGCATCTCGCCTTTTCCTGCGCGGTCGAGCCGCTGCGCATTGCCAACCTCGTCAGCGGTCAAGATCTGTATGAGTGGTCTTTTGTATCCGAACACAGCAAGCAGGCCGTCTGTTCCAACGGGTCGGTGACATTGGTTCATGGTGGACTGGATGCACTGCCAAAAACAAACCAGCTGTTCGTGCTGTCGGGTATTCATATGCGCAACCATGTCTCGCGCCCTTTGCTTGCAACCCTGCGGCGCGAACGGGCACGGGGAACCGCCATCGGCGCCTTGTGTTCGGGCGCGTGGTTGCTTGCCGAGGCAGGGTTTCTGGATGGGATGCAGGCCGCCATTCACTGGGAGTACCACGATGCCTTTATGGAAGCCTTTCCCGAGGTGAACTTGGTGCGCAGCGTCTTTGTCGCCGATGAAAAGCACATCACTGCCTCGGGTGGTACGGCGACCGCCGACCTTATGTTGCACCTGATTGAACGGGACCACGGCCAAGAGTTGTCCATCGCGGTTGCTGACCAGATGGTCTACAACGCCGTGCGCAATGCTACGGCCAAACAGCGCGTGTCCCTTCAATCGCGCAACGGGATGCGTAACGCGCATCTCGCTAAGGCAATTCATATCATGCAGGACTGCATTGAGGCACCGGTTTCCCCATCTGATATTGCCGGGGATCTGGGGATTTCAACGCGCCAGTTGGAACGGTTGTTCGGCAAATACCTCAACACGTCGCCCAAGAAGTACTTTATGGAGCTTCGGCTGGAGCGCGCGCAGAAGCTGCTATTGCAGACCGAAGCATCCGTGACCGAAGTGGCAATGGCCTGCGGATTCGAAAATCCGGGACATTTTTCGCGCGTGTACCGGTCGAGTTTTGGTGTGACGCCGCATGCGCAAAAGAACAAGATAGACTAACTGATAAGGACGGGGGGAGCGTCTCTGTCCTAAGGCGAGCCTGGCTGAACAGGCGCTCACCCCCTGATCCTGCTTCGTACCCCCTCGTTAAAACTTTACTGGTAAACTGGTCAGCAGGATTGAGTATTCATACATATCGAAGTGGGCATAACTATTACAAGATCGTGTCAGATATGTGTGCTTTTTGTTTAAAACATTAACGTTTGCGGTGTTCACCAGTTGACCAAATGGCTCAAAACAGGCCAACTTATAGGGTGAAATGTATAGACAGACTCTGAAGTTGGCCAAAAAAGACGACAATTCGGGAAATTCTGACCGCAATTCCCATGCCGGCGATGCCGTCAGATTTTATATCTTCATCACAAATTGACGGTGGAGGATATCAATGCACTTGGAAATCGGTAAATCTGACTCCCGCTTCGCCAACGGCGCGGTTTCTCGTGCCAGTCGCGAGCGTCAGATTTGCGATGCGGCCAAATTGGCCGAAGCTGCCTTTTCCGAACTGACCGCTGTTGCGGACCGCGCGCCGGATATGGCGGCGTCCAACGGTCAGGTTTTTCAGGTGTTCCGTTGGTTTTTCTTGTCGGCTTATTGCACGCGACTGCTGACCAACGCCGCCCATCGCCTAGAGCGTCAGACTTTGCAGGTCTCGATGGATGTATTCAGCGCAGTTCGAATGGCCCTGCCGGAGTCCGAGGTTGAGGTTTCCATGGCCTTGGCTTGCGATAAGGCGACAACCCTGGCCGCTGCGCGCACGAACAAAATCGGATGCCGCGGACACTCCGCGGGCTGGATCGCCGCAAAGATGAAACAGCAAGGCCGGAACATCCCGTCTGAGATCAAAAGCTCACTAGCTGGTGCATTGTCGGCGTCGGAACGGCGCATTTGACGCATTCAACGGTACCGTCGCAAACTGGGTGATTTCTAAAACGGGCTTTCGGGCGTGAACCGCACAGCCCTGGTTCCGGGCATTTGTGGCGCAACTGGCGCGACAACCAGATTCCACATTCATAACAAAGCAGCGCTTGCGTTTAGCAGTGGAGATTGAATGGTGCTGCTGGAGAGAATTGAAAAATCCGTCTTTGTGGCGAAAAAGTATCCAAAGCGTTGATAGTAAATGATTTTAAGTGTGGCGTGTTAGTTGCCTGTATCGCAGGCGCTAACACATTCTCTGACACATTAAACGGTCTTTGACTCGTCCGATTGCGGAGTGATTCTTCTCCTTCGCGCGCTCCCATAAATGCGTCTTGCCTGTCTCTCATTGCGGGTTCCAAGTGTTGCCTGATAGGTAACAAAAAATCGCCCAAATCAACTAACAGTTGAGGGCATATGTCAATTTGAGAGAGCAGTGCAGAAATGAAGAAAAACCACAAGAGATCAGCAGTCGGAAGCGTGCTCTTTGCCTTGGCAGGCCTTTGTGTTCCGAGTGCATCCTTGGCTCAGGGGGGTGAGGAGGTTTACTATATCCAATTGAAACTCAAGTCTCCTGTATGATGTTGGCGAGCCAGATGGAATTTCAGGCAGGCAAACAAAAGCTGCTCTAGGCGATCTCGCGCAGAAATCCGGGTTTGAGCCTACCGCAAATGGAATGCTCTCCTTTTTCGCTCAAGCTTATTTTCGCACCGGGCAAGAGGTGAGCGATGAGCGCGACTTAGAGGGGGTTCGGAAAGCATTTGAAGAAACTTTGCTCGATCCCTTCTCGGCGCAATTCAAAGACGTTGTTTTACTCCCAACAGGCAACGTATGCGGACAAGTCAATGCGAAGAACTCTTATGGCGCATTCGTAGGTTTCAGACGCTTCTTCGCGTTAAGCGCAGAGCCAATTGTTGAAGGGGGTGACCGCTTCGTATTTTTGCCGCAGATCGACGACGAAGAAACCAGAAATGCAGAGTACCTGTGTTTGCTCGATGTGGATAAGGGCGGTCTAAGCTAAGCGATTCTCCTTTACTTCGTGCTTTTATTAAGAGGTTCATAAATGGCATTCACCAAACTAGGCCGAATTCTAGCCGTACTCGCTATCGTGCTCGGCGCAATGCGGATTGCTACGGCAATCATTGTGTTGGCATCAGATGACCCCGCGAGTGCAGCCAGAGCAATTTTAGGTTCCAAGACCAAGGGGGCAGGCAATTGACCAAGGCCTTTACGCAATTGTCTTCGGTATCTTGGTCGGCGTGTTGACTGACATCAGTAGGTCGGTCGCCAAACTGCGACCTGACACGTCTGACAAAACTACCTGAGTTTATCCCGCACAGCATGGCGCGCGTGCGGGAAGCAATGGATGATATTGAGTATTGGTAGTGCGTCACTTTACCAATATTTGCGATCTTTACCGTGATGCTCTTGGCGATGGCAGTTCGGGCAAAGGGCGACCATGTTCTCTTCGGCATCTAGTCCACCTTCGCGTATCCGGGCAATGACCACCAATCTCGACCTGAAGTACGGGCGAGGCGCTTACCGCATACCGGTCAAGGTCGCCAAGCGGGCTGCGATTGCGGCATCTTGAATGCTCGGCGAAGGTCGGGATTGGGCCGTCCTCGACGTGGCACGGTGGCTCAAGGGTACACATGCCGCGTCCGCACCGAGGTCTGCAAGGAACCCTCTTTGCCAGATTTCCATTTCGCGGCGAAAGTCTGGTTCGCGACTTCGCGGATGACACTACTGTCGGCTATGCATTACCCTTCGCATACGCGCTAAGGAGTAGTTGCGATGGGCACCTTGGTTGTCACCGAAGCAGAGTTGAGAAATTGTCTTCCGATCGACAAAGGGTCGCTCGGCGCAACCGAACAGTCCTTTTCCTGGATTTCGGAAGGGCGCATTTCAATGCCGCCAGTTATGCATATCGACATTGATGAGGATAGTGCTGTCGACACAAAGGGCGCTTTTGTGAATGGCACTGAGCATCTTGCTGTCAAAATCGCCACCGGCTTCTTTCGGAACCCGCAGATCGGACTGCCCAGTTGCAGTAGTATCATCGCTTTGATGAGCGCAAAGACAGGTGCCTTTGATTGTATATTCCTAGACAATGGATATTTGATGAACCTGCGCACCGGACTTGCCGGTGCGGTGGCTGCAAAGTACCTGGCACCCCAAGAAACCAAAACTGTCGGCGTGGTCGGCACAGGCGTTCAGGCCCGATATCAGATTGAAAGCCTCGCCCTTGTGCGTAGATTCGAACGCCTTCTGGTTTATGGGCGCAGCGCGGCATCTGTTTCGAGCTACTGTACTGAAATGACAAGTCTACTTGGAATTCCGGTGGAACCCTGCCAGTCCCTCGCGGAGTTGGTGACGTCTGCGCAAGTTGTCGTCACTACGACCCCTGCGACGGAGCCAATCATTATGGCCGAATGGCTTCACACTGACTTGCACATCACTGCCATGGGGTCAGATTTACCAGGTAAACAAGAACTACATTCGAACGTACTCGAGCGCGCAAACGTCGTGGTTTGTGATGTGATTGATCAGTGCGTCATCGGCGGCGAGCTTCAAAATGTAGGCGAAGGCAGCAGAAAAGTATTAGAACTCGGTTCAATCATTTCAGGAGCGGACCATTTCTCGCGCCCAACTGGTGCCGTGACGATCTGCGACTTGACGGGAACTGGCGCACAGGACACTGCGATCGCGGTAGAAGCTTTTTATCGTGTGAAGGCTGCTAAATTGGGGACTTCGCTCTGAAGAGAGTTAGAATCTGATATCCACTTCCACTTATCGGACGGCAGCTTCCGCCCGCATATCAGATGTTACAGATTTCACTGGATGACCGTTCCTGAGCCCAGGCAGTCGTTCAAATGCTATGTGGCGTGTCTGAAATTCAGGCGGAATCATAATCATCGCAACCAACGACGCAGACTATGCGTGCTGGCTAAACTGCCGTAACTTGACCACATGCCAATGCCAGAGATCAGAAAACTTGCTGCTATCGTTTCGATCGATGTCGTAGGATACTCGGGCCTTATGCAAAGAGACGAAGCAGACACTCTGGCGCGGCTCGGCATGTACTTTGACGGCATCGTTTTTCGTCTGGTCTCGACTCATAACGGGCGTGTAGTCAAATCGATGGGCGACGGCCTACTGATTGAGTTTCCTACTGCTGTTGATGCGGTCGCTTGCGCGCTGGAAGCCCAGACGGTTGTGGCTGAACGAGAAGCCGACAACGCGGATAAACAAAAAATCACCTTTCGCATTGGCGTTAATCTTGGTGATATTGTTGTCATAGGCGACGATATCTTTGGAGACGGTGTCAATCAGGCGTCCCGACTTCAAGAAATTGCCAAACCCGGTGAGCTCTGCATCTCCGGGAGTGTCTTGGACCAAGTCAAAGATAAGATTGAGCATTCGTTTGTAGATATTGGCCATCGAAAGCTGAAAAACATCGTTCAGCCTGTTCGCGCCTACCGTTCGACTTTGACAGCTTCCGGTGAAGAGGCCAAGCCGATTGGGTGGCCTTTCCTCACAGCGGCGAAAAGTGAACCGGTCACTGCAGGGGGATGTCTGTGCGGTGCAATTCGGTATCAGGTCTGGTCTCAGCCAGTTGCAGTCGGTTTTTGCCATTGCAGGCATTGCCAACTGGCTCTTGGATCTCCTCTGAATGCATGGGCGATTTTTGAGAAGCCAAATGTGACCTTCGAGGGTGAGGAACCCGGTTTGTATGTTTCTTCGAAGCTCTCTGAGCGAGCGTTTTGCAAGAATTGCGGGACGAGCATTTATACCGACATTAGCGACATCGGGTATTATTCAATCCGGGTTGGAACACTGGACAACCCAGCCGATTTTCCACCCGAACTGCACTATGGGGTGGAAAGTCAAATCCCGTGGGTCGACATACATGACGACTTACCCAGAATTAGAACAGAAGAAGATCCCAGGATGTCCTCTCGTTGGGTTTCTGTAGGCCAACCAAGTTCTGGGCCAACACCGTCGCCCTCTGAGACGCGCGCTGTCAACAGGCAAAAAAAAGAAAGCGGTCTGACCATACCTGAAACAGTAAGTAACGGCGACTTTGTCCGCTTGTCAGTCGACTATTGATCCAAATGCTTAGGTCTCCTTTTTTATGGTAGAATTGATCAATTGCGTGTGCACACCGTTGGACTTGCTTGCAAAACGGACGCGGGAAAATGTTGGCTGATCGATACGGACTTACTCTGACAACCAGTGAGCCTAAAGCGCGGGACGCCTATGTCACGGGGCTTGATCACATTCTTGCAGCAACTTTTGGCGCGACAGATGCCTTTGCCGCTGCCATTGAGGCCGACCCCGGTTTCGCTCTTGGTTACGTTGGGCTTGGTCGGGCTCGAATGTATGAAAACGATATGCCGAGCGCTCAAGAGGCGATGGCGTCGGCCCTCGCCTGCGCGTCCGGCCTCACCGAACGCGAGGAAGGGCACCTCGCGGCCCTGGGTCTCCTGCTTCAGGGACGTGTTTCCGAGGCGCGAAGCGCAGTTCAGGAACACGCTGCACGTCACCCGGGTGATGTTCTTGTCGCACAAATCTGTACCAACATTTTCGGTTTGATCGGGACATCTGGCGAACCCGGTCGGGAAAGCGCGCAACTTGCCTACACGACCAAACTCTATGATGCCTTGGGCGAGGATTGGTGGATCATGAGCGTGCATGGTCAGGCGCTGTGCGAGGTTGGACGACTTGATGAGGCCATGTCCATGATGGACAGATCGCTCGCCTTGAACAATGCCAACGCAAACGCGTCGCACTTCAAAGCACACACGCTTTACGAACAGGGATCTGGGGAGGCTGGTCGCGCCTACCTTGCCAACTGGATCGCAAACTATGATGTGCGCTCTGTGTTGCACGGCCACCTGAGCTGGCATCGCGCACTGTGGGCCCTGGAGTAGGAGGATGAGACAGAGTTGTGGGCGATTTACAACGGCGCTATCGCACCCGCCGTATCGCATTCTTTGCCGATCAATGTTCTAACGGACGCCGCCGCTCTTCTGTACCGCTCCGAGATTGCGGGTCACAAGGTGGCGCCGGTACTTTGGAGCGACCTCAGTGATTACGCATCGCGGTCCTGACCGAAACGCAATCGGGTTTTGCAGCAGATCTCGTACGCCCAGTGGCAAGTGCTTGGGGCGCGATCGCACGGCAGGATTGGACGGTTGCCCTGCAACGGCTCACACCGGTCATGGCGGATCACGCGCGCCTGGGCGGCAGCCGTGCGCAACGCGACCTATTGGAACTGACTTATCTGAACCTGCTGTTGAAATTGGGACATATCCAAGAAGCCCAACGAACGATTTCAGCACGGCGACCGATCTTCAGCCAGACAGCGCCCGTTGTCGGCTTTGTCTGAATTCGCAGAGTTTCAGTTGGTCAGCTCGTCTAATAAAGCCCCGTTGAACTGAGTTGCGAATGACTACTTAGTTCCCGCGATCTGTGAATTTGCCCACCGAGCAAATTTCGGTTTTGCAACGAATGGCAGCTTTGTGGGCTGCGGGCGCGGGAGTTTTGTACGTAGCCGAGTGGCCGGTTTGGGCCGTATCTACGGAAACCACAATCCGGTGGGTGCATGATCACCAGTGCGATCGTCGCTTGGATGCTCCACTTGGCCTGAAAATTAGCCAACGAGAAATGCGGCATGATGCTAAGGCAAAACACTCAACATCAATCTGGACCAACTATGCAGCTCTGCATCCCATCACGCTGGCAAGATATTGTGGTTTACCCTGAACAAGTTGGCGGGGTCGTATGTGCCCTTGATCTTGGAAAGCTTCTCACCGTTATCACCATATGCTCCTGCCATGTGGTCCGCTTCATCTTCGGGCATAAAGTTGACATACGCACTTCCGCTCGCGTGTGGTTGCATCTGGTCATAAAGATCTCGCGCCCAAGCAATACACTCGGCATCCTTGCTGGGGTCCTCCCAACGCGTGTGAACATTCATGATGAAGTGAGCAGATCTTTGGGGATAAGCGGTTGAACCGGCCTCGATGCGCGCCATTGCTCCGCCCACATGGGCAATAAAAACTTCACACGCGGGGTCAGGAAGGCTGGAAATCGCTTCCAAAAGTCCTGAGATTGCATCCGAAGAAAGCGCATCGAAATCATGGCTCTTCCAGTAATTTCTGGCGCCTGGCGTCAACAAAGGATCAAAAGCGGCCTGCCAGTCTACGAATTTGTGAGGAGATATCACATCGGCGATTGGGTCACCTAGCGCGCGTAATGCTGCCATAGCTTTTTCACCTTCCTCCATCGGCCCGCTATAGCAGGCTGCAAAGACCAGCACCTCTCGCCCATGCCACTCAGCTGGCAGAAACGGTAGAGGAGGCGCTTTCCGCATCACGCTCCAGACGGTCAGCTCATCCGGGGAATTGTCTGCAATCGTAGCAAATTCAGCGAGGAGCTCTGGCGCATTTTCTATCGGATGAACTATGAGGCCGGACAGGACATCGGGTCCTAGCTCATGCAGTTGGAATTCAAATGAGGTTACGACACCGAAGTTTCCACCCCCACCGCGGATAGCCCAGAAAAGTTCAGGGTGACTTGTAGGGGATGCAGTTACAATAGCTCCGTCCGCAGTCACGACTTCCGCTGAGAGCAGGTTGTCGATCGTCATGCCAAATTTCCGAGTGGTCCATCCAAAGCCGCCGCCAAGAGTGAGGCCCGCGATGCCCGTGGTTGAGTTGATGCCAACGGGAACGGCAAGCCCATGGGCCTGAGTTTCGCGATCCACATCTCCAAGCAGTGCTCCCGGCGCAACCCGAGCGGTCTTTTTGACAGGGTCGACGTGAACAGATCGCATCTGGGACAGATCGAGCATCACAGTTTCATCTGCGACAGCGTGCCCAGCAATCTGATGCCCACCTGACCGAACTGACATAACGAGGTCGGTCTCTCGCACGAAATTCACTGCCTTCTGCACATCGCTTGCCCCCAGAGCGCGGATCACGAAACCTGGGTAACGTTCGAACATGCTGTTCCACGTTGTTCTTGCGTCTTCGTATTCCGGGGTGCCTTTCTGGTAGACCCCGCCGCGAAGTGATGCATCAAGAGCGTCCAAGGTGTCTTGATGCACAATAGCTGTACTTCCGTCGAGTGTTTTCAGGTCAAACATGCGTAAGCCTCCCAATAGTCAGGTCAGGCTTCTTGCAGGGCTGCCTCAGCTAATTGCTATTTCCGTCGCGTTGTCTCGCGAAGTCGTTTCATTGAGTTGGGAAAAAATGGCTGCTGGTCAGGCGAATATTGCCGGATCAATCCGATCCACGGGTGTTATGACATCGGCAGGAATATTCAGGCGCTCAGCCGCCTTCCTGAGGCTCTCCTCATCAGGGGCTTCGTACAAGCAGTATGTTTTGCGCTTATCTGCACTTAGAAATGAAAATATCCATTCAACGCCGACTTCGTCATTGATTTCTTTGATGTGAATTTTGTCATCATCGCTGACGTTTAGTTGCTCGGCAAAGTTTCGTTCAATTATGTACCTAGGCATAAAGTCCCCCAAATAATTCAAGTGCCTTAACTCGCTACTCCTTCGAGCTTTGACTTTAGGGAAACCATACCCAATTCTTGCGAAATTGCCAACGCTTCGCCTTCCAGTTGAAACGCCTGTTCCACATCCTTCGGGCGTCCCCTTCGCCTCAATGCTGATGCATAAGCTGTCTTGCTGTGAGCGATCCAGGGTGGGCATTTCATGCGAGTGTCAATTTCTATAGCCTTCTGGAACATCATCTCAGCAGCATCCCAGTCTTTCAAAACCGTGCCCAAACTGCCGAGGCGTCGCGCCGCCGCACCTGCGCACACCGTCGTTGCCCCTGCAGTAATCGTCAGTTCTTCGTACGGAGCCAGTAAATCATAGAGCGTCTTGGCATGTTCCTGATGTTCAATGGCGACACATATGTCAGTCAGATAAGATAAGGTCGTTGAATACATAGCGTCGAGTGGAAGATCGAAGCCATTGTCGGCCATTTCATTCAGTATACGTTCAGCGGGTTCCTTGTATCCGAGCTCGGCCGCGATAAGGCCAAATCCTGGTCTCCACGAAATGTCTTCGGGACTGTCCGTCATCAATTTCTTGATCACAGGCGCGACCTCGTGCAGCCGGTTTTGCTCGCGGCGGATAGTGAACATTTGAACCCCGTAGACGCCCTCAACATGCTCCCCATGGGTCTTTCGACCGATCTTCACGGCCTCGGTGGCGTGTTTTTCCGCTTGGCCAAAATCGCCGTCCATAATTGCAACCATGGCCTGTGCGTGTTTCTGAACCCAGTAGAGTTGCAAATGATTGTCCTTTTCCGAAATCTCGGTGAGCAAGCCCAGAGAATGGTCCATCAACTCACGGTCTGCCATCTCGGCACCTACAAACAAGCTGAGAGTCCGGTCTCGACCCTGATCGATACTGCCAAGATGCTCGGCCACACCATGCATAGCCTCCAGATTTTCGCGCCAATGGCGGGTTTCTCTTCCCTTGCGCGCAACAAAGGGTGCTCCAAAATGCATCATCATTACTGAGAACTGGGATTTATAGTCGCCCAATTTTGCGGCCAGTTCCATGGATTGCTGGCCGAAGCGGGCACCTTCGGAAAACTGACCTACAAACATATGGGCGCGCGCAAGTTGGCTCATCAATCTGCACCGACGGACTTCATCATCATCGGGCAAACCTTTCAGCGCATTATCACAGAGTTCGATCGCCTCGCTGTGCCTTTCGCTGGACATCATGCAAGAGTCAGCGAAGTGATTGGCCGCGTCAGCCGCTAGCTCCACGTTGCTCACCGCCCGGGCCGCGTTGGAAGCGTCCTTCAGAACTGCTATCCCTTCTGGCAATTGGCCCAGACTGTCATGGCTGCGGCCGACTAGAATCTTGCCTTTGATCAATTCTGTATTGGTGTCTGAGCCAAGTTTTTCGGCAGCTCTTAAAGTTTCCTTGGCGTTCGTCATCGCTTCTTGGCTCGCGGATCGCACCAACGCCATTTCTGTCGCAACCTGCCATTTTTCAAACGCGGCACTCCAGTCCTCAGCCTCAGATAGGTGGCGCGCGATAAGTTCAGGGCGGCGCTCAATCTCAGATGACCTTATCCGCATCAAAGCACGCGCCACGTCTGCGTGCTGTTGTCTCCGAGTTGAACTCAACATGGATTGATAGGCGGTATCGCGAATAAGTGCATGGCGGAAAACGAAGTGCCCGCGATTGTGCCCGCTTTCAAAGATCAGGCCTGTTCGCGAAAGCTCTTCGAGGCTTTTGTTGATATCAGATTCTTCAAAGCCTTTCGCGGCACATAGTATGCCCGGCTCAAACTCCCGGCCAATAACCGAACCAGTAAGGGCGACCTGTTTTGCCTCTGGCGAAACTGCGTCGAGCCGCGCCATCAACGCGCCTTTCAATGACGATGGTATGTGGCCTTGCCCCTGCTCGCCGGATTCGACAATGGCTCGGGTCACTTCTTCCACGAACAAAGGAACCCCATCGGTTTTTTCAACTATTGTAGAGATCAGAGCTTCGTCCGGTCTCTTGCCTGTAATATTTTCGACAAGGTTTGAGACATGCGCAGAATCGAAACGGCGCAAAACCAGAGACTGAACGTGTGTGTCCCCATCATCACGGGCCAATTCCCACCCGGGTCTGTGGGTTATCAAGATCATCAGAGGAAGATCGGTGCATATCGACTTAAACCGCTCCAACAATGCTTGTGTGGAAGGATCGATCCAATGAGCATCTTCTACGCACAGCATAACCGGACGTACGCTTGACCGCACCTGCACCGTGTGGATCAATGTTTGGATTGTTATGTCGCGCTGCTCCTGCGGTGACATCTCGAGCACCTTTTGGGCGAGGGCACTACGAGGTGCGACCAACGCTGCAAAGACAGGCAGAACTTGTTCCCAGTCCAACCCTGGTCGTCCTTCAAGCATTTTTCTGACATGCTCAAGGATCAGATTGTCATCAAAGTCCGGTTCAACACCCGCATCCTGGGATATTCGTTGGGCTACCGGATGAAAGGGGCTGCTGCTGAGATAGGGGGAACAGTTCAGCCTTATGACATCGACTTCGTCGTTTTCGGTGATTTCAGCAAGGAATTCCTCTGTAAGCCGCGACTTTCCTATTCCGGCTTCACCGGAGAGCAGAACAACGTCTCCGTGGCCATTCTGAGCACGTTGCCATGATTGCAGTAAAATTCCCTTTTCGTAGTCCCGGCCAACCATGACGCTGTCGACATCGTCTCGATGTGAGGCCTGAAACCGGCTTTCCGCGCTGCGTTCTGACATCACTTTCTGAAGACTACGTGGTTCAGCAAACCCCTTAAGCTCTGCCTGCCCAAGAGATTTAAACTCAAATATCCGATGTAAAGCTGTCTCGGTTTCCTCAACTGACAAAACGACTGAGTTTGGCTCTGCATGTTCTTGAATCCGTGCCGCAAGATTGACGACCGGACCAGTCATGGCCCCCTCCTCGTATGTATTTTCGCCAATGGTATCGCCGACCACAACATCACCACTCGCAACTCCCAGTCTGACTGACAAAGGCTCTCCGTCAGGCGTTTTGAGTTCTTTGACTCGGTGAACAGACTCAAGACTAGCTTTTACCGCCCGAATTGCGTGATCTTCGAAAGCCCGCGGCCATCCGAAAAACACGAGCAGACCATCGCCCAAATACTTTGCAACGTAGCCACCATATCGGCTCACGGCTCCTGCAACGGCATCTTGATAGTTCTGTAGCAAGTCCCGCATGTCTTCGGGATCAAAGCGATTGGTGAGTTCAGTCGAACCGACAAGATCGGCAAACAAAACAGTTACGTGACGCCTCTCTGCAGTAGGCGGTTCGACATGCTGTCGTCTTGGCGCGTCGTCACTTTGCGCATTGGCTGACGTCGGCACTTGAATGTTTTCGCGCACTTGTTCTTCTGCTGCTTGTGCCGTTGAATTTGTGCGCCGTTGGCCGGCTAGCTCTTGAATAGCCGCGAGGATAATTTTGCGGTGACCAAGACTTACTCCAAGCTCTTTTAAGTCGTCGCCAGACAGAAGCGGTAAAACACGCGTATCAATATCATTTTCCGCAAAAACACCAGCGTATTGACTCAGGCCGAGATCGTTTAACCACTTATCTATTTTAACCGACATCTTTGGATCATGCTGAGATACGCGACACTAATCAAGAATACGCTTTCAAAATGAACTGACTATTCAATGAATGGCGTCCGCTTTCATCTTTCTTCGGGTCGCTCTAGGCTCCAGACTCATTGATTTACAACCAGAATAGAACGGTAGCCGCGAGTGCGATGGCTGACAGGAAGACCTTCG
>NZ_JBXWOS010000018.1:0-119476 GCF_059611005.1 Ruegeria sp. CDSB117 | reverse complement strand
GCGCAAACAAACTCCCAGAACCAGAAGGCCTCACAGCCTGACCTGTTTCGTTAGGGCGCAAAAAATGCGCCCTAACGCACCGGTAAATTGTCCAAGCGCCAAATTTGACCATGATGTCAACGGGCTAAATTTCCCCCTTTTAAGGTTTGAATGTCTGAATGGCGCGTGGTAGCCGGGAAATCCCAGCCGTTTACAGTGTGTGAATGTTAGCTTTCCGGGGCTTTTGGCTGGGCCCCTGAAAGTGGTTTTTGATATGGTATGACTTCAAAGCTAAGACCCTTCTTATGCCTGTGCAGCCCACAACGTGTGGTGGCCGGAGCGTTCTTCCTTCCTATGCTGGCTTACGCTTTTCCGCCGTTCCAGATGTCTGATTTGCCATTTGTCATTTGCTTCTTATTTTGGTTCGGGGTGATGGGCATCGCTGTGACGTCGACCTGGATGGCCCGAAAACTGATCCGCGAAACCGGGACTGTTCTGAACCTGCCGGTGCGTGACCTGGCAATCGCCCTGTTTGTTCTGCTGTTGTTTATCCCGTCCCTTTGGGTGCTGGGCGTGGTTCTGTTTTCCATTGGGGGCCACTCTGCACCCGGCATCCCGCAGGTTATAGGATACAGCGCCTTGTTTACTGCTGGCCTAATACTGACCAGCCGAGTGGAACCCAAAAGCGCACCACCATCATCCCCGGCACCGCGGCTTGCGCGACGGTTGCCTGCGTCTTTTCAGGGGCAGATTTATCGCCTGAGCTCGCGCAATCACTATGTGGATGTGGTCACATCTGAGGGCATCTTTGCGATCCGGTTACGGCTCTCTGATGCGGTTGGGGAAATGGAGCCCCTGCGCGGGCATTGTGCGCACCGCTCTCACTGGGTCGTGGATGAAGCAGTTGTAGCCACTGAGAAGGTGGCCGACAGAATCTATTTGAAGCTGGTGAACGGTGATCTGATCCCTGTCAGCCGGAAGTACAAGCCGAAGCTCGAGGATGATGGGCTGATATGATCTCAGCGCGGCATTGGGATGATTTGCGGATGAGGGCCGGTCAGGATGGCCATTGCCCGGTCGCTCATCAAGTCGCTTAGAACTTTCTCGGAACTTCGCAGCCCGCCTGTATAGGTGCCATAGGCCGGTAGGATAAGCCGTGCATTGTCCAACAAAAACGCCGGGCGTGTGATCGTCCGACCGCGTGCCCTGATGCGGGTTTTGGGATGGTAGTGACCCGAGACTTCACCTTGCGCACCAAGTAGGGCGATATGTCGGAAAACCAGCGGACCCACCGTGTATTCAGCCAGATGTGTTCCGCCCAGATCTATTGGACCCGGGTCGTGGTTTCCTTCGATCCAAATCCATTGTCGGCCTGCCTGAAGGGCCGTCAACGAAAGCTTCTCGGCGGTGCCCAATGCAGTCAACGCATCCAGATCGTCAAAGCTATCGCCCAGACAGATGACAGTTTGCGCGCCGGTTCTGTCGATGTCGGCGGCCAGCCTGGTCAGGGTGTCCTGACTGTCGTAAGGCGGAAGTGAGGGACCACCGCGTCGCGCCATACGTTCGGATTTGCCAAGATGCAGATCGCTGACGCATAGCAGATTCCGGCTTGGCCACCACAACGCACCAGTTCCCAATGCGCGCAGGTCTTGATCAGCAAAGGAAAACGCCAAATCGTTCATGGTACGTTCTTTGCCTGTTTTGACCTCTGACGCAACCTGATTTACTTCGCGTCTAGTCCCGCAGCCTGTAGCAACCGGGCGCCTTCCTCGGCCAACAGGCGTTCTTCGGCGGCACCTTTGACTGGTACCTTGCCAACCTCCAGAAACAACGGAGCAGCAAGCGGAGAGACCCGGTCAAGCCGCACCAGATCGATCCGGTCGCCAATGCGTTCGATCATCGCCTCGATACGCCCAAAATCGACCAGGCCGCGCATTGCTTCCTCGCGGGTGATCTGCATCAGAAGGTGGTTGGGGTCATACTTTAGCAGCGTATCGTAAAGAATATCCGAGGAAAACGTAGCCTGACGCCCGCTCTTGCGTTGCCCGCCTGTATTGCGTTCGATCAGGCCTGCGATTGTGGCCGAGGCGCGAAAAGTGCGTTTCATGACAGCGTTGCCCGCCAGCCATGTCTCAAGCCCGTCACGCAATTCGTCCAGTTGGAACAGAGGGCGCGGGTCGGTCACTGCGTCCAAGCCCCAAATCAGCGTCGCATAGTCGGTGGCAACGAAACCAAGCGGGGCAAGCCCGGTTTCCTCCATCCGTTTGGTCAACAAAAGGCCAAGGGTTTGCAGGGCATTGCGGCCGGCAAAGCCGTAAACACAAAGATGTTCACGGCCATCATTGGGAAAACTCTCGATCAGCAAGCGATCACGCCGCGGCAATCGGGACATATCTCGCTGCAGGGCAAGCCACTCGGCTGTGTGTGCAGGCAATTGCGGCCAGTCGGGTTGCGCGAACATGCGCAGGATACGATCGCTGAGTTGGGTCGAGGTCGCGAACTTTGTACCCGAGAACGTGGCGATCTTGGGTTTCTTGTCGGCCCGACGGCTGACCTCGACCACCATTTCTCGCAGCCCCTCATAGCGGACGATCTGCCCGCCTATCAGGAAGGTGTCTCCGGGCGTCAGAGAGGCTGCAAATGCCTCCTCGACCTCACCCAGCGGTCTGCCCCCACGATTGCGCTTTAGGCGGACTTTCAGCGTGTCAGTGTCCTGTATCGTGCCCAGATTCATGCGAATACGCTGTGCAGCCCGCGGGTCTCTTAGCTGCCATTGGCCGTCGGGGCGCTGCAACAGCCGCTGCCAGCGATCATAGGCGCGCAGCGCATAGCCACCGGTTGCACAGAAATCCAAACAGGCGTCGAACTCAGCGCGGCTGAGGTCAGAAAATGGCCCTGCTGCTGTCATTTCGGTGAACAGGGCATCTGCATCGAACGGGCCTGCCGCAGCGGCGATGAGCATATGCTGGCACAACACGTCCCTTGGGCCCCGTCCGCGCGGTTCGCCATCCAGATCATGGGCCTTTGCAGCCTCCAGCGCCGCAACGCACTCGACCACTTCGAACCGGTTCGCTGGGACCAATAGGGCTTTGGACGGGGCGTTGTAACGGTGGTTGGCACGGCCAATGCGCTGCACCAGGCGCTTGACGTTCTTGGGCGCACCAATCTGGATCACCAGATCCACATCCCCCCAGTCGATGCCCAGATCCAGACTGCCCGTGCAGACAATGGCGCGTAGCTCACCGCGAACCATCGCGGCTTCGACCCGTTCCCGCTGTTGCCGGTCCAGACTGCCATGATGGATGCCAATTGGCAGCCCGTCCTCATTGGCAAGCCAGATATTGTGAAAGAAAATCTCGGCCTGCGCGCGTGTATTGTGAAAGATAAGCGTTGTTCTGTGCTGTTTAATCTCCGCCAGCACTGCAGGGATCGAGTAGGCCGCCCCTCCGCCGGACCAGGGCGGCATCTCTTGCGTCTCAAGCATTCGGATGTCGGGATCGGGGCCGGGGTCTGCCTGAATGATCTGACATGGATCAGGGTTACGGGCCAGAAACTGTGCGATGGCTTTTGGGTCTTCGACTGTGGCCGACAGGCCGACGCGTCGCAGGTCAGGGCACAAGCTTTGCAAACGGGCCAGCGCCAACATCAACTGATCGCCACGTTTGCTTTCTGCCAGGGCGTGAATCTCGTCCACGATCACGCGCTGTACCCCTGCAAACATCCTTGGCGCATCCTCGTAAGAGGTCAGCAAAGCCAGGCTTTCAGGCGTGGTCAGCAGGATATGTGGAGGGTCCACGCGCTGCCGTTTCTTTTGCGTGGCCGTGGTATCGCCTGTTCGGTCTTCAATGCGAATGGGCAGACCGATTTCATCCGCCGGGCCGCGCAGGTTGCGGCGAATGTCGGCGGCCAACGCTTTGAGCGGCGAAACATAGAGCGTATGCAGGCCGGGGTGATCATTTTCCGCCAGTTCGGCCAGCGTCGGCAGGAAACCGGCCATCGTCTTGCCACCGCCGGTTGGCGCAATGAGCAAAGTGGCCGGGTCCGCAGCCCGGTCAAACATCTCTTGCTGATGTGGGTGGATGGACCAGCCTTTGGTGTCAAACCAATCCGTGATCCGGGCGGGAATCTGCGTCATGAACGCAGACTACCCGGCTTGTCCCGGAAATGGCACGGCGTTATTTAACGATTGTCTCGTCTTTAACGAACATGTTGGCCCAGGCCCTGTCGATCAGGTCGGGGCTCATCTGATAGGGGATGCCCTCGAACTCGCAGATCGAGATCATCTGGTCGATCAGGAAGATCGGCTGATAGTTGGCGTAGACGTTGTTGATGGTCGGGTATTTGACCTTCAGCAAATGCACCAGAGCGGATTCATCCAGCGGCATTCCGCGTTTTCGCGCCACCATTGCGAAAATTTTCAGGAAGTCTTCTTGAACCGGACCACCGATCTTGATCTTGAAGAAGATCCGGCGCAGGGCCGCTTGGTCGAAGATCTCGTTCGGGTGGAAGTTGGTCGAGAAGATGACCAATGTGTCAAAGGGAACCTCGAATTTTTCGCCTGATTGGAGGCCAAGAATATCCTTGTTCTCTTCCAGAGGAACAATCCAACGGTTGACCAGCGCTTGTGGCGGTTCCTGCTGACGACCAAGGTCGTCCACGATAAAGATGCCGCCGGTTGATTTCAGTTGCAGCGGCGCCTGATAGGTGCGTGCAGTCGGGTTGTAGACCAAATCCAGCATGGAAAGCGACAGTTCACCGCCCGTTACAACGGTCGGGCGTTCGCATTGAACATAGCGTGTGTCGAACCGTTTGCGGCGGCGGAGACTGTTGGGGTCATCTGCTTCCTGCTCGATCGCAGTGTGGACGATCGGGTCATAAACGGTGATGACCTGACCGGCATACTCGATGGCACGAGGTACATAGACGTTGTCCCCTAACGCGTCGCGAATACCGTTCGAGATTGAGGACTTACCGTTTCCCGGAGGGCCATACATCAGAATGGATCTGCCAGCGCTGACCGCGGGGCCCAGATGGTCCAGCAGGCTGTTGGGCAGAACCAGATGCCCCATGGCGCCCGTTAGCTGATCGCGGGTCACTTGAATATTTCGGATAGACTGACGCTTGACCTGTTCCCGGTAGACGTCCAGCGGAACCGGCATGGCGCCGAAGTACTCAGATTGGCTCAGCGCGTCCAGAGCGCGGGCTTTGCCGGCATCGGTAAGCTGATAGCCCATCTCGTTGCCACTGTTGGCGTTCAGTGTGCCGGTCGCTTCGAGCAGCTTTTGTTCGCGGGCAATGTCCACAAGTTCTTGCGTGACCGCACCTGGCAAACAGACCGCTTCCGCGATTTCCGTGACCGTATCCACGTTCTTTCGGAATATCGTCTTAAGCAGAATGTCCCGCATCATCACGATGGGCAGTTTCATTTCGGCCATACCCTTAGGGGCAGGGGGGGCCATAACCGAGGTCGTCTGCATATTCATGAGCGTTGCCCGTCTATCCACTAATCACGCCAAAAGCCCCACACGGGCCACTTGCCTAAAATCTTAACCTGGTTTGTGTCAGCACCAAGGCACTGAAAAGGCGGACTGATGATAGTTTATGAGCCGGAAACAGTACCGAGAATCAGATAGATCGCCAGGCTGGCCCCCAACGGAAAACCCATCGGGAATTTCTTGCCCCGATCCCAGCTTTCCCAGTCCGGGGCAATTGCCCTAAGGCGCGTGTGTTTGGCCAGCCGATGTGTCACATATGCACCAAGCATGGCACAAGTGGCGATCAGCGTCATAAGCAGATAGTCACCGGCCCAGACAAAGGCCGAGGCGGCCGCTAGAAACTTGGCATCACCTGCGCCCATAACCCCAGCCGCGTTGAGGAGGATGCCAAAAAACAGAACGACAAAGATGTGCAGCAATTGCCATAGATAGGGCGGCAGCGTCAGGGCAATCGGACCAACGCCGCCGGTCGTCCACTCGGTGGACCAAGGTGGCAGCACAATCAATCCGACAACAGCAAAAATCGCGACCAAAGCGATCACGGCGTGATTTTTGATCAACATGCTACGCAGATCAGTGAAGGCTACGTACAAGCAGATCGGCAACACAAATGGCAAAAACCATGCGGCTGCCGTCGCAGGGATATTCATGAATCAGGCCTCTTCAAGCGCGCGAAGCGATCGAACGGCTTCCTCATAGTGCTGCGGGTGGGTTGCAATGGCTTCGCGGAACAGGTTCTTGGCCGTTGTGATGTCGCCTTGCTTGATTGCAGAAATGCCCATTGTATTCAGTAACATGGCCCGCTCAACCTGTGTCAGAGGAACAACCGGCATGTTATAGTTGCCCTGCGCGGCCCGGGCCAGCACAAGGTTGTTCTTGGCTGTGAACAGCGATTTGTCCTGACGGATAGCTTCAGAAAACAGCCTTTCCGCATCCGCGTAGTCACCGCGTGACAGCTTGGAGTAGCCCCAGTTGTTCATAACGCTGCCAGGGCGCGTGGTCAGACCGACGGCTGTTTCGTAAAAGTGATCTGCGCGTTTCCAGTCTTTGCGAGAGTCTGCAACGACCGCCTCAAGGCGGTAACGTTGGAATGTCTCATAGGTTGGAGGAACAGAATCCAGCGTCGACTTGGCGGTCGACCAGTCACCTGCGCGGACCGATGCCGCGGCGTATTCGACCCGGTCGACGTTGCTCGCGCCCTTCATGGTTGTCACTTTTTTCCACGCCGAAGCGGCCTCGGTCGTGCGTTTGGCGCGCGTAAGAGAAATCGCGAGGCCCCGTTGCAGGTCGATCCGGCCGGGGTTTTTTGCAGCAGCACCTTTGAAATAGGTCACAGCCTCGTTCGGGTCAGCCGCGGTCAGAAGAACCTCGCTCAGGTTGGTTTCGTCAATGACGTCCACCTCCTGATAGGTGCGTTCGACCTTTTCTTCCTCGGTTTCTTTTTCGCAGGCGGACAGGACCATCCCGCAGATTACCATCGTTGGAATCAAGAATTGCTGGCGCATTTTTTGCGTCCCTTACTGCTCTTGCCAATGTTACGGGAGCTTGCGCAGCTTGAATTGCCCGTCGCCTTGCTGCTCCAGTGTATATTCTTGTTTTTCCGGGGTAGTATTAACAGGATTTTCCATTTTTGCGAGTGCTAAGCGTAGATTGTCCAAGATTGCGTCACTTTCGCCATTGTCCAAAGCAAAGGCGCGCCGGAACATCTGTTCTGCCTCGGGGTATTCGGCCTTTTCCATCAGCACAACACCAAGATTGTTCCACGCGATAGGCCAGTCAGGCTCATCCTCAATTGCGCGGCGCAGCAGTTCCTCTGCCTGCCCTAAACGCCTGAGACCCAGGTTCGCAGTCCCCATTGAGGTCAGGAGTTCCGTTGTCATCCCCTGATCCAGCGCGGCACGGGAAAAGGATGTCAGCGCCAGCTCATATTCGCCCGATGCCATCAGCCGGTTTCCGACTGTAACAGGATCAACAGCTTCGGCCTTAGGGTCGATGCCAGGAGCATCCAGATCGTTCGAAAGGCCTGTTTCTGTACAAGAGGCCACCATGGCAAGAACCAAGGTGGCCTGAAACGTGCGGCGTAGCCTAAACCGGATACACCTGAAATTTGAATTCATCGGGACGTTATCCACCGGATCCACTGTTTGCAAAGTCCGCGATGCCTTTTGCCGAAGGGCCGACCAGAATGACCAGCAACGGCGGCACCGTCAGCATCATTGTGGCAAGTGTCATTTTGGTTGGCAACTTGTTCGCGGCCTCTTCGGCGCGCATTACCCGCTTGTCACGCATTTCACCGGCATAAACCCGCAGGGCTTCGGCGATTGATGTACCAAATGTGGCCGACTGGATCATAACAGTCACAAACGAGCTGACGTCCTGAACGCCGCAACGTGTGCCAAAGTCTCTGAGAACGCTGTCCCTGTCCTTACCTGCCTTCAGTTCGTGCGCGACGACTTCGAACTCTAGGGCGATATCCGGGTAAGAGACTTTCATCTCAGCCGCGACCCGAACGATTGCCTGATCCAGCGACTGACCCGCTTCCACGCAGACCAGCATCAGGTCCAGAGTATCGGGAAACCCTGCGACGATGGCTTCTTCTCGCTCGGCAACGCGTCGCGTGATCCAATAGCGGGGGAGGAAGTAGAACGCACATGCCGGGATCAAGACGCGGGTGGCCGTTTGAGTCGGTGTGAATTCTTGGCCACCGGAAAAAACCGTGACCAACAGAACACCAATCGCGACCCCGACCAAACCAAGGGCAAATTGGGTAAAGTGGAAAAAGCGCACCGCGTCCTTGGATTGATACCCCGCCTGGCGCAGCTTGAGTTCCATCGCGGACAGCTCTTCCTGATTCTGTGGTTCCAGGAAGTTCGCAAATTTCTGAAGCTGCTCGTTGCGACTGGCTTGTCGCAGTTTGTCCTTGTTGCCTTTCTTGCCTTCCTTGGGCGCTGCATTTGAACGTTGCAGTTTCTTGAGAGGGTCCTCTGGTTGGTTCAACATCAGTGGCACGGCCACCAGAATCATAAACAACCCCAGAACACCAACCACAATAAGTGGTCCGAACGGCCCCAAATGCTCGGTCAGGACTTCATTGATTTGGGTCAGAAATTCCATACTCAAGCCCTCAGACTTTGATGTTCGTAAGAATGCGCATGACGATCAGGTTCAGTGTCAGCATGATGCCCACAAAGAAGCACATCGGAATGAACCACTCGTGGTCAACAACCTCGTCATAGTAGCCCGGATCTTTCACCAGAATGAACAACAGGCAGAAAAGGGGGAAGCCAGACAGAAACTTGCCGGACCATTTTGCTTCGGCAGTGATCGCCTTAACGCGCCGGAACAGGCGAAACCGAGCACGGATAACTTGGGCCAAGCCCGCCAAAATTTCCGCTAGGTTACCACCTGCCTGTTGTTGGATTCCGACAGCAACAGACAAAAAGCGCAAATCTTGCATCCCCAGACGTTCTGCCATGTCCTTTAGGGCTTCACCCACGTCACGGCCATAGGCGCATTCGTCAGCGATGATACCAAATTCCGTTCCAAGCGGATCCTGTACTTCGCTCGCAACAATCTGAATTGTCGAGACAAATGGGTTACCAACGCGAAGAGAACGAACCATCAGCTCAACGGCGTCGGGCAGTTGTTCCTCCATCAGGCCCATACGTTTCGAGGCTTTGTGGTTCACCCAAGCATAGACACCCCCGACACCGATCCCAATCGAAAGCGCAATCCGCAATACGGTATCCGTGGCCGTCCCGATACTTAACCCAACATAAGCAAAGCCTGAAACCAGCACCATGATCATAACCAACTGGCGTGGCGAAAAGGCGATTGCGGCCTTTTGCGCCTTGTCGGCCAACAGCGAATAGAGCGGGATGCTCTGGGTCTTCATATGCTGCTGCATTTCCTTGCGCAGCTGTTCCAGGACCTGCTCGCGTCCGACGCCTTTCTCAAGCATATCCAGACGCCGGTTCACGCGGCTGTTCAGGCTGATGGACTTGCCAAATGCCACAAGATAGATGCCCTCGACCAGGAGAAGAACTCCTACGAAGATCACAACATAGATAAGAGCCTCTACGGGCAGTTGCATATCCGGATCTCCTTAGACGGTCGTAGGTTCGTAGATGGATGGAGGCAGGTCAAAGCCCCACAGACGGAAGCGTTCGGAATAGTGGCTGCGAACACCGGTCGCGGTAAAATGGCCAATGATCTTGTTGTCTGGCGTCAGACCAACGCGTTGGAACTTGAATATTTCCTGCATAGAAATCACGTCACCTTCCATCCCCGTAATCTCAGTGATTGAGGTCATCCGACGCGAGCCGTCCTGCAAGCGGCTGGCCTGCACAATCAGGTTCACAGCTGATGAGACTTGGCTGCGGACCGCTTTGATCGGCATCTCGATCCCGGCCATTGCGATCATGTTTTCGAGACGCGAAATCCCGTCTCGGGCCGAGTTGGCGTGGATCGTGGTCATTGAACCGTCGTGGCCCGTGTTCATGGCCTGCAGCATGTCGATCACCTCGGCGCCACGCGTCTCGCCAACGATGATGCGGTCGGGACGCATACGAAGGGCGTTTTTCAAACAATCGCGCGGGCTTACTTCGCCTTTGCCTTCGACGTTAGGGGGGCGGCTTTCCATCCGTCCCACATGGGTCTGCTGCAGCTGAAGTTCCGCCGTATCCTCGATGGTCAGGATGCGTTCGGCGTCATCAATAAAGCTGGACAAGGCATTCAGCGTCGTCGTTTTGCCCGAGCCTGTACCGCCCGAGACGATGATATTCAGACGCGTTGAAACAGCTGCCTGCAAATAGGCGGCCATTTCTTCGGTAAATGCGCCGAAATTGACCAGATCGTCGATGGCCAGCTTGTCTTTTTTGAACTTACGAATGGAAACAAGCGACCCGTCAACGGCGATAGGTGGCACCATTGCGTTGAAACGCGACCCGTCAGCTAGGCGGGCGTCGACATAAGGGTTGGATTCATCGACCCGACGACCCACGGCGGATACGATCTTGTCGATGATCCGCATCAGGTGCTTTTCGTCCTTGAACGTGACGTCGCTGATTTCTAGCTTGCCGTGCCGCTCGACAAAAATCTGCTGAGGGCCGTTTACCAAGATGTCGTTGACGCTGTCGTCTTGAAGCAGCGTCTCAAGGGGGCCCAGACCAGTGACTTCGTCGTACAGTTCCTTGTTTAACTGCGACCGGTCTTCGCGATTCAGAACGATATCACGAGATTCAAGAATTTCGCTCGAGATAGCGCTGATTTCTGCCCGAAGTTCAGATTCTCCGGCCTTTTCAAGTGCCGCAAGATTCAGGTTTTCCAGCAGTTCCCGGTGCATCTCGATCTTGATTTCACCCAGGCGCTCTTTGCGCTTGCGATCCCGGTCCGAAGCGACCGGTTCAGCGGCCTTTTTTTGGATTGGGCGACGGGCGACGGCGTTTTCAGTGGATGCTTTTTTCGGAGCAGGCGTTTGTGCCGCAGCCTCAGGCGTTGGAGCAGCCTCGACCGGCTGCGCTGCTGGCTGCTTCTTGTATCTTGAAAACACGGCGACTACCCCTCTGAAATACGGTTACGCGGCCTCGGCGCTGCTGCTGCCCAAACTGTGAAGCGATTTTGCAAGTTTTGCGATTTCCCGACGCAGCGGGTTTTTGGCGGCGGATTTGGCCAGCGGCAATCCGTGATCACCGCTTTGCATGACGGGTTTGCCACCATCTGGCAATTGCAGGTCAATTGAAATGCCCAGGCTTTCGCCCATTCGCTTGACCCGGCCTTTGCCATTCAGGTCAGTGAATTTCGGGGCTCGGTTCAGAGCAAACCGGAGCTTGTTGAACGGCAGTTCCTCGGCCTGAAGGGCGCGTTTCAACCGCAGCGCGTTCTGAGCGGATCGCATATCCAGCTCGATCATGGCAAAGTACACATGTGCAGCCTGAAGAACCGTTTCCGACCAATGAACAAGGGTTGTCGGCATATCGACAACCACGTAGTCGAATTTCCTGCGGGCTATTTCGATGACGCGTTCGATGTCTTCGGGTGTGATCAGGTCCAACGGAACCATATCGGACGGTGCAGTCAGGACCTCAAGCTTTTCCTCATAGGTTTGTAGGGCCTGCGAGAAGACATCGTCGTCCATCGAGTTTGTGTCCGACAGCATCTCAAATATGGTTTCGCGTCGGGGAAGGTCCAGATAGGTCGACACGCTGCCGTATTGCAGATCCAGATCGATGACGCACACAGAAGGTGCCTCTTTGTCTGACGCAGTTGCCAGCTCCCAGGCGAGATTGACCGCCATAGTCGTTGATCCCACACCGCCTGCCAGCCCATGGACCACAAACAGCGCGCCTTCTTTCGAATCACCGTGAGCGGCAGGAGCTGTCGCAACCGCAGTCGCTGCTACCGGCTCAGGTTTGTTCATGCGCTCGATGGCTTCCTGCAGCTCTCCCTCGGGAAGAGGGTAGGGGACAAACTCGTCCGCGCCCTTGCGAAGTAGTTGGTGCAGAGATGCAGGTGTGACGTCTTCGGCGATCAGTACGATCTTGATCTTTTTCTCTTTGGCCTGCGAGATGATCTCGCCCATCAGAGAAAGGTTGTCCTCATCTTCTCCGTCAATGGCAAGCGCAACGAATTCAAGGCTTTCCGCCTCAGGTTGGCTGAAAAAAGCCAGGGCTTCGGCAAAGCCAAGGTCGCCCCAACGTTCGCCCAGAATGGTTTCCATGTCCTCGATCAGAAGATCAAAATTTTGGACGTCACGGCTGATCGTGCAGGCCAGAATGGCAGTTCCGTCATCATGCGTTTTGGCGCTTGTCATTCACACAATCCTCGTCGTCTGGGCCTGCTCACTGCCCGAACATGTCTGGTTCGGTTCAGTTCGCTGTTGCCCGGCCGCGGCCAATTCGGGCCGCACTTCACCTAATTGTTGAAAAGATGGCTTGGAACTTAGGCAAGATTTTGGCGCAAAAGAACCAATTGTAGGGAAATGGGCGACGATGCCGCCCATTTCTTATGGATTATTCATCACTGCCGCCAGCATCATCGCGCTGGATGTAGCTTTCCCTCGTGGCGCTTTCGACGTATTCGCGGTACACGATTTCGGCGTATTTGCCATCCAGAACCAGCGGATTGCGATCCAAAAAGCCCGACACTTCGGTGACCGTGCGCCTGTTGCGGCGATCTCGGTTCGGAGTGTCGATCAGAGGCCGCGTTTTCCCGAAGGAAACGACAGCTTCCAAACGCGACCGCGAGATCCCTTGCTGCGTCAGGAATGCAACGGCTGCGTTTGCACGACGTTGCCCAAGCGACTGGTTATACCCGGTTGAGCCAACGGCATCGGTATGGCCGTAAACGCGGAACCGTGCTTCGGGGAACTGCTTGATCCATGCCGCTTGCCGCAACAAGATCCGCTGCGCCTGAGCGTCCAGCTGAGAACTGTTAAACGCAAAATTGATCTGCGTTGGCACTTCTGCGGCAAACCGCTGGCCCAGGATTTGTGCGTATGTCAGCTCACCGTTCATGACCTGAACGTTGTTTAGAGTTGCGTTGCCAAAGGCGCCTTGGTCAGCTTCGTACCCCGCTTCACGTGTACACGCGGCAACGGCGACCGACAGACCCAGTGTTATGATCCACTTTTGCATTGGTCCTATCCTCTCAATCATTCCAGGATGTAGCCGTATGAGCTGCCAAAGTCCTGTTTGGCGACTTCAGACGCAGCACCCGAACCAACGCGTGTGGTTCGCGCCGTTCTTCCGTTCAAGAACAGGTCAAACTCGCTAGGCGGTTTGACGCGGTCTGTCGGAAGGGCCAAGGCTTCACCACGGGTGGGTGATACCAGATGGGCTGTGACGATGATAACCAGTTCAGATTGCTGACGCTGGTATTCCGCGCTGCGGAACAAAGAACCCAGTACAGGAATGTCGCCGACCCATGGGATTTGGCTGTTCAGGTCTGCGAAGTTGTCCTGAATCAACCCTGCAATCGCAAAGCTCTCTCCGTCTCGCAATTCAACTGTCGTCTTTGTTTGACGCGAGATAAAGGTAGGCACGTTGTTGCCTGCAATTGAGAAGTTGGAGTTCGGGTCAATAGTTGAGACCGATGTTCCTAACTCAAGGTTAATCAGATCACCATCCACCACGCGAGGGGTAAAGAGAACTTGCACACCGAAGTTCCGATATTCGATTGCAATGTTGCCGTCATCCGCAGGAACAGGAATCGGGACTTGGCCACCCGCCAGGAATTCAGCTTCCTGACCTGACAGGGCTGACAGGTTGGGCTCTGCAAGAGTACGGGCGAGCCCTTTGGTTTCGAGCGCCTCCAACAACAAGCGTACCTGCGTTGAACCGGCACCAAAGCCAAACAGGATGGCACCTGTATTTGTCTGCTGGAAGGGAATTCTGTCGGCGAGGGCGTTCGCCAAAGCGCCTGCACTGTTCAGGGTGTTGAAGCCGCCCGTAGCGTCACCGCCGCCAAAGCCCAACGATGCAGTCAGACTTTTCGCAACCGACCGATTCATTTCGGCAAAGCGAACTTTCAGCATAACCTGTTGAACGCCGCCAACAGACATCAGGTTCGAAACCCGCTCGGGCGCGTAACGTTCTGCAAGCTCCAGGGCACGGGCCAATTTGGCCGAGCTGGAAATCGTGCCAGAAAGAACGATGCCGTCGTTGGCAGTGCGCACTTCGATTGGCTCACCCGGTAGAATCTGCCGCAATCTCTCTTTGAATTCAGACACATCCGGCGAAACACGGACCCGAACATTGGCCAGCAGGTTGCCAGCCCCATCGAACAAAGTCAGCGTGGTCAGGCCAGGTGCCTTACCCAAAACATAGATGGTACGATCAGAAAGCGACGAAATGTCAGCGATGCCTGCGTTGGCAATGCTGAGTTCCGCAAAAGGTGTTTCGCTTTCAACGACGATTGCGCGGTTCATCGGAACGTCCAGCGTTTCCGCCGTACCGTTCTTAACCACGCGAAGTGTTTCAGCCTGGACAGCAGTGCTGGCCGAACTGATAACTAACGCCAACCCCAGAAGGGTTGCGTTGAACCAAGATTTTATTTTCATGTGACCTGCCTCTCCGATCACGCCTCGTTTTAGGTCTAATGCCTTATGTGCGGTAACACTGCGCGAATTACGATTTTATTGCAATAATCAATGGTTTCTGGAATTTTCCTTATGTGGGTAATGCGCAACATTCGAAACGAAACAAGCCGCGCTGATGGCGCGGCTTGTGGCTTTAACGTTTTGATTTCGCGCTAGTTTGTGCAGGGCGTTATTATTCCGGTATCGACGATTTCGCCGCCACGACGCGCCTTAACCGTGCAAATCTGTTTCTCGACTTTGACGGGTGCGGGCGCTGCTTCTTCGATTCCCAAGAGTTTTCTTTGGTCCACTTCAATCGCAGTCGCAATAGTCTCATCTTGTGCACCGACCAGCGCCAGTGACAACCGCCCGGTGTTCTGTGCCTGGGCGAGAGCGGCGACCTGTTCCGGGGTAATAGCGACAGTAACCGTCCTGGCAATAGTTGTGCCGGTCACGTCCGATCCTGCGGTCTGATCAATTGCGATAAGTTCGATGTTGGTCTGGATTAGACGTGTGATCTCTCCCTCGCCGCCAGTACCTCTTAGGGATCCGGTCCAGTAAACGTCGACGTTATCGCCTGGGCGTAAAAAGCCAGATACACCAGATGCAACATCTACACTGATTGCGAAGGCGCGCATGCCTTTCTCAAGACGAGACGTAAGGCCGGCCGACTCACCGGGTTGGGTAACTTTGACTTCCAAAAGGGCTTCGTCTTTTTCGATTGTACGAAGGATAAACCGCTCGCCCCTCCCATCCGTGGGAAACAAAACGGCCATATCCGAAAAAGTCCCTTCGGGAATCGCGTCCTCAGGCCACTGCACGATGCGTACATCTTCCGGCGCAAGACGCTCCCCATACTTCATGGCCCGGTTAACGACCGTGACAGGGACTGTTGGAATGCTCTTAACATTTGCGAGCGCGTTTTGAGTCGCCAATCTTTCCCGTTCAAGTTCCGCTTGGGTTTGACTGATGTAGTCCCTTGCCAAGTAGACAGCCCCACCGGCCAAAGCGACCCCAACAATCAGGACAAGTCCAAATACTAGCCGCATTCGCGTCCCCTCTTAGTTATTCGATTTAGTTAGTTCGTCAAAGATTTACGACGAAGATCAACACTGATCTAAAGGGAGATTGTGTCGAAAAGGGGGACAATATTTGAAAATTTTCGCGTCCAATAATTTTTTTTGGACATTTAAGCAATTGCGAGTTCACGAATCCGGTGCGTCGAAACGCACGGAAATTTCGTCAGCGACATCGATCCCACTCAGGGCTGCACCTGATCTGGCATCCAGGTCTCGGACTGGTTGATGAAAAACAACGAAAACACCGGCGGCAATTCCCACGATTGCGGCTGTCAAAACCACCCAGTCAACCGTCACGGCCCCGTCTTCACGTTTGCAGAATAGGATCGTTCTTTTGAACATATCGTTTCCAATGCTGGGCCATGAAAAATTACGGGGCCGAGTCAAACAACCCAGCCCCGAGAAAAATAGTCACAAAGACTAAGCGCTTAGATTAAGGCGTGGTCGGCGGAGTGACAGGGATCGATGAAGCGGTTTTGGTCGCCGCGTCGGACAGAGTCGCACCTACTTTGTTCGAAACAGCCTGAGTGCCGGTACCGATTTGGGTATAGGCGACCGATGCCAGGCCAACGATTGCTGCGGTCAGAACGACCCAGTCTACTGTTACGGCGCCGTCTTCGTCTTTGCGGAAGTTCTTGATGAACTTGATCATGTTACGTCCCTCCTAAAGGATCTAAAAAGTCTATTAAACCTCGGCGTCTATCAGAGCTTCCTCTCTCAGTCCGCTCCCGATCGTCTCGGTATGGCACTATGATTGACCGCTATGCGTGGCAGGAATTGGGCCAAACACCATTTTTTTTTGATGAAGTTTAACTTTTTGGTAGTTATTTTGGTAAGTAATTGAAAAAAAACAATAAAAAACTTCACTACGCAAAGGTTGTCTAGACGGCCAGATGCAAATTTGCGGCAAATGAGGCGAATTTGCCCCATTTCACGTTGTTTTTCTGGCTTTACGGGCAGATTCGAGGTTCAAATCAACCAAAAGAAAAACATGAGGCAGGCAAATGAATCTCCGGCTCGCAATGACTTGCGCTGGTTTGACGGCGTTGATGCTGTCTGGCCCTGTGCCAGTCGTGGCAAACGAGGTTGAACCAAGAGGTGTCTACAAACGGATCAAGGCCCCCAAGCCCGGCACACTACCGCGCGTCACGGTTCAGATCACGCCCGATGAGCATGCGAAGACCCCGTCTGCCCCTAGTACGGGGGTAGAATTGGTCGAACCTGAAATCATCGCGCGCACGCGTGTCGTACCGCCAACTCTTCCCGGTGCGAGCAAAAAACCGGTTGGTTCGTACAAGGCTTTCTGGGAAAGGGTGTCGCCGTCCTTGGCCGAGGCCGGGTCCGGACGACTGCACGATGCCATGAATGCGCTGGCTGCGATCAATGTCGCGGCACCCCGTTTACAGACCCTGCAAAACATCGCCCAACAGCGCCGCGTGGATATTCTGCGCTCGACCGTTGGAACAAATGTCTCACCGGCATTGGTTCTGGCGGTCATTTCCGTTGAGTCCGCTGGGCGCACTGACGCTGTAAGCTCGGCCGGGGCACAGGGGTTGATGCAATTGATGCCTGCAACCGCCAAACGGTTTGGAGTTCAGGACAGTACCCAGCCGTCGCAAAACATCGCGGGCGGTGTGAAGTACCTGAACTGGCTGATGGAAGAATTCGGTAACGACCCGATCCTTGTCCTTGCGGGGTATAACGCCGGGGAAGGGGCCGTTCGTAAGCACGAGGGCGTCCCGCCGTACGCAGAGACCCGTGATTACGTACCCAAGGTTCTTGCAGCGTTTCAGGTGGCGCGGGCGTTGTGTTCGACACCGCCCCAACTGATTACGGATGGGTGTGTATTCCAATCGCTGAATTGAAAACGGCCCACCTGGATCTGGTGGGCCTTTTCATTGATGGGAATCAGTTGACGATGTTGGCCTCGGTCGCGGCGCGGATTTCGTCCTCGGTCACGCCTTCGGCGATCTCAATGATCTTCAGGCCGCCATCAACCACGTCCAGAACGCCAAGGTTGGTGATAATGCGGTTCACCACCTTCTTGCCGGTCAGTGGCAGGGTGCACTTCTTCAGCAGCTTGGACTTACCGTGCTTGTTGGTGTGATCCATCACGACGATCACGCGACGAACACCTGCAACCAGGTCCATCGCGCCGCCCATGCCCTTTACCAGCACGCCCGGAATCATCCAGTTGGCCAGATCGCCTTCTTCATCGACTTCCATCGCGCCCAGAACGGCAGCCGCAATCTTGCCGCCGCGGATCATGGCAAACGATGTGGCACTGTCGAAATAGGCAGTACGGGACAGTTCAGTGATCGTCTGCTTGCCAGCGTTGATCAGATCCGGGTCTTCTTCGCCTTCAAAGGGGAAGGGGCCCATGCCTAGCATACCGTTCTCGGATTGCAGGGTGATGTCCTTGTCGCCCACGTAGTTTGCCACCAGCGTCGGAATGCCGATGCCGAGGTTTACATACATGCCGTCTTCCAGCTCTTGCGCCGCACGTGCGGCCATCTGATTACGATCCCAGGGCATTATGCTTCCTCCTTCTTACGGGTGGTGCGTTGTTCGATGCGCTTTTCATGCTGACCCTGAATGATGCGATTCACGTAGATGCCGGGCAGGTGGATCGCGTCCGGGTCCAGCGAGCCGCGGGGAACGATCTCTTCGACTTCGGCAATGCAGATCTTGCCACAGGTCGCTGCAGGGACGTTAAAGTTGCGCGCCGTTTTGCGGAAGATCAGGTTGCCGGTGTCATCGGCCTTCCAGGCTTTGACGATGGCCAGATCGGCAAAGATGCCTTCTTCCAGAATGTACGTCTCGCCGTTGAAGTCTTTGTGCTCTTTACCATCGGCGATCACGGTGCCCACACCGGTCTTGGTATAGAAGCCGGGAATGCCTGCACCACCAGCGCGCATGCGTTCGGCAAGGGTTCCTTGCGGGTTGAATTCCAGCTCCAGCTCTCCTGCTAGGTACTGACGCATGAACTCGGCGTTTTCACCGACGTAAGAACTGATCATCTTTTTGACCTGCTTGGTCTGCAGCAGGATGCCGATACCGAAATCGTCAACGCCTGCGTTGTTCGAGGCAAACGTCAGATCTTGAGCGCCCGAGTTCTTGATCGCCTCAAGCAGCAATTCGGGAATACCGCACAGGCCGAAACCGCCCGCCGCGATCATCATGCCGTCCGAAATCACTCCATCGAGTGCTTCGGTGGCATTGGCATAGACTTTCTTCATGGAAAACTCCCCCAATGACATGGTGATGGCGCAGGTTGTGCCGCCACGTCACGGGGAAGTCAATGAAACCAAGGGGTAGGTGGTATTTCTACCTAACCCCCTGTCAGGTGGCGGCCTTTTTGGTTGTTTTTTTGGCCGCAGCTTTCTTCTTGGGGGCCGCTTTTTTCTTGGTGCCCTTTTTGGCTGCGCGTTCGTTGACCAGTTCGATGGCCATTTCCTGTGTCACGTCCTCGGGCTTGATGTCTTTGGGAATGGTCGCGTTGACCTTTTCCCATTTCACGTATGGCCCATAGCGCCCATCCAGCACCTGCATCGCTCCGCCATCGGGATGCTCGCCCAATTCCTTCAACGCTTTGGCCGCTGCGCGACGGCCCCGTCCGGGGTTGGCGCGCTTTTCGGCCAGCATCTCGACCGCTCGGTTCATGCCGATCTCGAACACGTCGTTGGGGTCTTTGAGATTGGCGTAGACCGGCTTGGCCTCATCGGCCAACTGATGCATCAGATAGGGACCAAACCGCCCAAAATTCGAGCTGATCATGCCACCCTCTGGGTGTTCGCCAATCTGGCGGGGCAGGGACAACAGCGTCAGCGCCTTGTCCAGATCCATGTCATCCTTGCTCCAGCCACGCGGTAGTGAGGCGCGCGGTGGTTTTTTGTTCTCGGGCGTCGGTTCGCCGCGCTGAACATAGGGGCCAAAGCGGCCGGATTTCAGCCAGATATCATCCCCTGCATCTTCGCCCAGAAGACGTTCCTCGCCTTCAGCGCCTTCGCCGGCGATGGGGCGGGTATAGGTGCATTCAGGATAGTTTCCACACCCAACGAACCCGCCGGTGCGCGACGTCTTCAGGTGCAACTGACCCATTCCACATTTCGGACAGACACGCGGGTCCGAGCCGTCTTCACGCGGCGGATAAAGCTGCGGCGCCAGGGCTTCGTCGAGTTTGTCCAGAACCTCGGAGATCCGCAATTCGGACGTCTCGCCGATAGCAGCCGAGAAATCGCGCCAGAACTTGCTCAGCAACTCCTTGTAGTCACGCCCACCGGCGCTGACGTCGTCCAATTGTTCTTCCAGATTGGCGGTGAACTCATACCCCACGTACTGCCGGAAGAAGTTCAGCAGGAAGATCGTAACGATCCGGCCCTTCTCCTCTGGGATCAGCCGGTTCTTGTCTTTGCGCACATATTCCCGGTCCTGAATCGTGGTCACGATCGAGGCATAGGTCGACGGTCGCCCGATCCCCAGCTCTTCCATCCGCTTGACCAGCGTAGCCTCGGTGTAGCGCGGCGGCGGTTGCGTGTGGTGCTGCAGGGCAAGTACAGATTCGTTCTCGGACAGAATGGCCTCTTTCGCGGCCTTTTCAGTGCCTTCGCTGGTCGCTTTGGTGAACTGATCGCGCAGGGATGTTTTGGCAAACCGAGCTGGATCGCCCTGCATGATTTGCGGCAGGCGCTTTTCATCATCATCGGCCACGTCGTCGCGGCCTTCTTCATAAACGCGCATGAACCCGTCGAACAGAACAACCTGACCGGTGGCGCGCAGGCCGACCTGGCCGTCATCGCTGCCAATCTCGACCGTAGTGCGCTCCAGCCGGGCCGCAGCCATCTGGCAGGCAATGGTACGTTTCCAGATCAGGTCATAAAGTTTGCGCTGATCCTCATCTGTGACCTTTAGGGCCTTGGTATCGCGGGACATATCCGTCGGGCGGATACATTCGTGCGCTTCCTGGGCGTTCTTGGCCTTGTTTTTATAGATACGCGGGCTGTCCGGCACGTATTCTGCACCGTAACGGTCTGCGATGGTATCGCGGGTGGCCGCCACGGCCTCGGGCGCCATGTCGATGCCATCGGTCCGCATATATGTGATGTAGCCCGCCTCGTAGAGGCGTTGAGCAACCTGCATCGCGTGACGCGCGCCCATTCCGAACTTGCGGCTTGCTTCCTGCTGCAAGGTAGAGGTCATGAAGGGTGCACTGGGGTTACGCGCGGCAGGCTTGGCCTCGACCGAAGTAACGCTCAGCGCGCGGCTGGTGATGGCCTGCACCGCCAGTTCGGCCTGCGTGGCGTTGGCCAGATCATGTTTGTCCAGTTTTTTACCGGCCAGCGTGACCAGGCGCGCCTCGTAAGTCTGGCCGCGCGGTGTTTCGAACACTGCCTTCACAGACCAATATTCGACTGGTTTGAACGCTTCGATCTCCATCTCGCGTTCGACGATCAGGCGCAGACAGACTGACTGAACGCGACCGGCAGACTTGGCGCCGGGCAATTTGCGCCACAGAACCGGGGACAAGTTGAAACCCACCAGATAATCCAGCGCGCGGCGGGCCAGATAGGCCTCGACCAACGGCATGTCGACCTGACGCGGGTTCTGCATCGCCTCGGTCACCGCATCCTTGGTGATCGCGTTGAAGGTCACGCGGCTGACAGGCGTGTCTTTCTTGATCGAGCGGCGCTTGGTCAGGGCTTCTTGAAGGTGCCAACTGATGGCCTCACCCTCACGATCAGGGTCAGTCGCGAGAATCAGAGCGTTGTCTTCTTTCAGCGCATCGGCGATGGCTTTGACATGTTTGCGGCTGTCGTTGCCAACCTCCCATTTCATCTCAAATTCATGCTCGGTATCGACGGATCCGTCCTTGGGCGGCAGGTCCCGGACATGGCCATACGAGGCTAGCACCGTGTAGTCGGGGCCAAGATATTTGTTAATTGTTTTGGCCTTGGCTGGGGATTCTACAACAACTACAGGCATTTAAGGGAAAACCTCGCTCGACGGAATTGGCGCCTTCTATGATCGTGCAAGATGTGGAGGGCAAGGGCGAATTGTCAATGCGTTCCTTTGAACACAGGAATTATGTGGTAATTTCAACCACGTAACCTGTGCATAAAAAGGACTTGGGCAGAAACCAGGCCTCAGCGATGAAGGTTATGCTGACAGCGACAGGAGGCCGCCGGGCTGGCGCTGGATCTGTCCCTCGAGTTCCAGATCAATCAATGCGGGTCCGATTTCTCCGGCCGTTGCGGCAATGTCGCGGATCAACTGATCTTCGGCAATCGGCGAGGGGCCCAATCGCGACAGGATTTCACGATGCAGTGCGGTACCTGCGATCACCGGTTTGGCTACAACGTCGGGCACGGCGGGCCCCTCGACCTGACTGGTAGGTGCCCGTTTCGGTAGCGCCTCAATGACGTCTTCGGCGGCTCGCACCAATATCGCGCCGTCCCGGATCAGCATGTTGCACCCGGCAGCGCGTGCATCGAAAGGGTGCCCGGGTACGGCCAGAACCTCGCGCCCCTGATCCAAGGCGTCCCGCGCAGTAATCAGACTGCCGGATTTTGCGGCAGCTTCGACGACAACAACCGCCTGCGCCAGACCTGAGATAATCCTGTTTCTGCGCGGGAAGTGCCGGGCCTGCGGTGTGACGCCCATAGGCTGTTCAGAGACACGCAACCCGGTTTGGCCAATCTTTTCCGCCAAAACAGTGTTTTCGGTGGGATAGACGACATCCACGCCGCCCGCCATCACAGCGACGGTGCCCGTTTCAAGCGCGGCCATATGGGCCGCTGTATCAATACCGCGTGCCAGGCCGGACACAACGACATAGCCTTGCTTGCCGAGATCTGTGGCAAGCCCCCGCGCCATCCGCGCCCCCAGGGACGAACAATTCCGCGCACCGACCAGTGCAATCGACCGGCGCTGCAGCAGAGAGCTATCTCCAATCGCCCAAAGCATTGGCGGGGCGTCGGATAGATCGTTCAAGGCATCTGGATAATCGGCGGAGCCAAGGCACAAAAGGTGCGCGTTCGCGGCTTTTGCGGCCTTGAGTTCCGCCTCAATCACGCCGGGGGGGCAAACTTCGTACCCATCAATTCCGGCAGCGCGTGCCATCTCCGGCAGCGCGGCCAGCGCATTCTGCGCCGAGCCATGTTCCCGCAGCAACCGACGAAACGTCGCCGGACCAACCTTGCGAGAGCGCAACAGACGAAGCCAGGAAAACCGATCCTCTTCCGTGGTGGGTGGGAGTGTGGGGTGATAGGAAGAATGCTGCTCTTCGGTCATCCGATGCTCCGCCTGATTGCAGAACTGGTTTACGATTGCTGGGGTTAACAGCTTGTGAATCTCTTCAAATTATCCGGATAATTTTCGGCGTTTATCACTTAGAGTTATTTAGCGCGTTGAAATGTATGAAATAAACACAACGGCCTTCAACGCGGGCGCCTGACAGGATGTTAAGGCGCCGGCGGGTTGAAAGCGCAGCGTTAACCCTGCGCTCTCGATTTCCCGCCAAGCGATTCCCGGCTATGCGGCCGATCCGCCGACTGTCAGGCCATCCATCAGAACGGTAGGCTGGCCAACGCCGACCGGTACCCACTGGCCGTCTTTGCCACAGGTTCCCATGCCCGGATCCAGCGCCATGTCGTTGCCCAACCCCCGAATGCGTTTAAGGGCGGATGGACCGTCGCCGATCAGGGTCGCGCCTTTGACGGGTGCCCCGATCTTACCGTTTTCAACGCGGTACGCCTCGGTGCACGAGAACACGAATTTGCCGTTGGTGATATCCACCTGACCGCCGCCGAAACCAACCGCCCAGATTCCGTCCTGGATGTCCGCAACCAAAGAGGCCGGATCAGCCTCACCACCCAGCATCACAGTGTTCGTCATCCGCGGCATGGGTTTGTGCGCATAGCTTTGCCGCCGCCCGTTTCCGGTGGGGGCCACGCCCATCAGGCGCGCGTTTTGGCGATCCTGCATATAGCCGGTCAGGACGCCATCTTCGATCAAAACTGTCCTTGAACTGGGTGTGCCTTCGTCATCCAAAGAGATCGAGCCGCGACGATCCGGGATTGTGCCGTCATCAACAACGGTCACGCCTTTGGATGCGATCTGCTGTCCCATCAAACCGGCAAAGGCCGAGCTTCCCTTGCGGTTAAAATCCCCCTCCAAACCGTGTCCGATTGCCTCGTGCAAAAGGATGCCTGGCCAACCGGGGCCAAGCGCGACCTCCATCACGCCGGCAGGGGCCGGGATCGCGTCGAGATTGACCAAGGCGATCCGCAACGCCTCGCGCGCTTTGTCCTGCCAATCCGACGGATCGATCAGGCCGTCTAGCCCGACGCGCCCGCCACCCCCGGCCGAGCCACTTTCGCGGCGACCGTTCTGTTCGACGATGACCGAGATATTGAGGCGGGTCATTGGCCGCACGTCTCGCATCAGTACGCCGTCCGGGCGCAAAATCTCGACCTCTTGCACGGCTGCGGCGATTGTCGCACTGACCTGCACGACGCGGGGATCCATGTCACGGGCATAGGCGTCGATCTCGCGCAGCGTTTCGATCTTGACCGGGAAATCAGCGGATTCAATCGGGTCTTCGTCCGTATAAAGGCGGGTATTGGTGGGACGGGGACCGTCGGCGAGCGTGCCGCCGCCGTCGCCAACCGCCAGGCGCGCGGTCTCGGCTGCCCGCTTCAGCGCCGGAATTGAGACGTCGGTGGAATGCGCATACCCGGCAACCTCGCCCTGTACGGCCCGCAGGCCAAACCCTTCGGATGCGTCATAAGATGCTGTCTTCAAGCGCCCGTCATCAAAGACCAAAGCCTCGGATTTCCGCCGCTCGACAAACAGCTCTCCGTCTTCCGCCCCAACGGTGGCAGATTGCAAAACGGCAAGTGCATCGTCCTGCGGAATAGCGCTATCAAAAGGGCGAAACGGGTCGTTGGACATCTGTTGGGACCTTCCGAGTTTGATCCAGATCAAAAATAGCGTCTGTTTGACGCAAGCATTTTGCTTTATCTACCCGACGGAATATGGTTTTTAACGCGGCCAAAGACAACGGGAGAGGTGCGACTGATTCACACCTTTTCGCCAGAGAAGCAAAGATCAGACGATCAGGACAGAAAATGAAGAATGCTTTGATGCTTTCGGGGTTGATGACAGCCCTCTCCAGCCTTCCCGCAATGGCTCAGGAGCTTGAGATTATTGGTAAGCCGGTTGATGGCGGCCTTGGGTTCCAGCCCGCGGCGACCAGCCTGGCCTCGGGAATTCAGCGGCTGGATGATATGATTCTGGTGATCATCACCGCGATCTGCCTGTTTGTTGCGGGTTTGCTGATCTACTGCATCATTCGGTACAATTCGCGTAACAACCCTGAACCGGCGCGATTCTCGCACTACACCCCGGTTGAGATTGCCTGGACCCTTGGCCCGATCCTGATTCTGGTCTTCATCGGTGCCTTCTCGCTACCAGTTCTGTTCAATCAGCAGGAAATCCCCGAAGGCGACATCACCATCAAAGTCGTTGGGAACCAGTGGTACTGGACCTACGAATACGTTGATCACGATTTCGCCTTTGACAGCTATCTGCTGGGCCACCCGGCCACATTGGACGAAGGCGCACGCCCGGCCGATGCGGACGTGACCCCGTTTGTTCTGAACGACGCGATGCGTGCCAAGCTGGCGGATGCGGGCTACAGCGATGACGAATGGCTGCTGGCTACCGATACCGCCGTTGTGGTCCCGATTGGCAAGATCATTGTGATGCAGGTTACCGCATCAGACGTGATCCATTCGTGGACCATCCCGTCCTTCGGCGTAAAACAGGACGGTGTTCCTGGACGTCTGGCCGAACTGTGGTTCGAGGCCGAAAAGGAAGGCATCTATTTCGGTCAGTGTTCCGAACTGTGCGGCAAGGACCACGCTTACATGCCGATCACCGTCAAAGTGGTCAGCGAAGAGGCGTATGAGCAGTGGCTGCAAGGCGCACTGGAAGAGTATGCAGGTCAGCCCGCAGCCTATCAGGTTGCATCCAAGTGATGACCCGCGCGGGCTGAAAACTCGCGCCAAAAGTAATGCAGGCTGCGCGGTATCCGCGCGGCTTTCGCCCCAGAAGGACCGGAAATGAGCGACGCAAGCATCAATGCCAGCACAGTAAGCGCCCAATCCCACGCGGATGAGGCCAGCTTTGGCGATTTCTTTGCCTTGCTGAAGCCGCGCGTGATGTCGCTGGTCGTGTTCACCGCTTTGGTCGGCCTTCTTGCGGCACCGGTCCCTGTTCATCCATTCGTGGGCTTCTGCGCCATCCTGTTCATCGCCATTGGCGGCGGCGCATCCGGTGCTTTGAACATGTGGTGGGACGCCGATATCGACCGCGTTATGAAGCGGACCAAAGGCCGCCCGATCCCGTCTGGCAAAGTCCAGGAGGGTGAGGCGATGGCAATCGGGCTGGCCCTGTCGGGGCTGTCCGTTATTATGCTGGGTCTGGCAACCAACTGGTTTGCTGGCGCTTTCCTAGCTTTCACGATCTTTTTCTACGTTGTCGTCTATACGATGTGGCTGAAACGCTCGACGCCGCAGAACATCGTGATCGGCGGCGCGGCAGGGGCATTTCCGCCGGTCATCGGCTGGGTTGCCGCAACGGGGTCTATGTCCATCGAGCCGTGGCTGATGTTTGCCCTGACCTTCATGTGGACCCCACCGCATTTCTGGGCGCTGGCGCTGTTCATGCGCTCGGATTACGACGATGCGGGTGTTCCGATGCTGACCGTCACACATGGTCGTCGCGCGACGCGCTGGCACATTCTGGTATATACCGGGCTGCTGGCCATGCTGGCTGTTGGAACCGCATTCTCGGGCATTGGCGGTCCGATCTACCTGACCGTCGCTGTGGTGTTGAACGCGCTGTTCCTGCGCGGTGCCTGGCAGATTTCGCGCCGCAACGAGGATGATTCCGAGGCCGACAATTTCAAGGTCGAACGCGCGTTCTTCAAGCTGTCGTTGCTGTACCTGTTCCTGCATTTCGGTGCTATCTTGGTCGAAGCACTGCTGAAACCCTATGGGTTAGGAGGTTGGTCATGAGCCTGCGCAAGAGCCACGAACTTCACCAACGCCGGTTCAGCCGTAACCTTGGGGTCGGCCTGACGCTGGCCGCCTTTATCGTGATCATATTTGGTCTGACGGTCGTAAAGGTTTCAGGAACAGATTTCAGCTTGGCGACGCAAGAGGTACAGAACTGATGGCTCTGTCAGGGACGCAGAAAACTGTTGCGCAGACAGTTGGCGTGGTTGTCCTAATGGGCAGTCTGGCGTGGGCATCAGTCCCGTTTTACGATTGGTTCTGCCGCGTCACCGGTTTTGGTGGCACCACCGGTGTGGCCGCGACTGCGCCCGAGGATATTCTGGATCGCAAGGTTACCATCCGCTTTGACGCTTCGAAGGCGAAAGACATGGCATGGGAATTCAAGCCAGTCGTGCGCGAGATGGAAGTGCGCATTGGTGAAACCGGGCTGGCCTTTTACGAAGCCTACAACCCGACCGACCGCCCCATTGCCGGGCAGGCGTCCTACAACGTGACACCGTATTCGGCCGGCGGGTACTTTCAGAAAATCGCCTGTTTCTGCTTTGAAGAGCAGGTGCTGCAACCGGGTGAACGTGTTGAGATGCCGGTCACCTTTTTCGTCGACCCTGAAATGGTCGAGGATCTTGAAGCTAAGTATGTTCATACGATTACGCTGTCGTATACATTCTACGAAATTGACCTGCCCGAGGGCGTTGCCGCCCTTGAGACGCAGGCTGATATTACAACGAACTAACGCCTGTAGGTGAGGGACGCTGATGGCACACGCAAAAAACCATGATTATCACATTCTGGCCCCGTCGATCTGGCCTCTGATCGGCGCGATCGGCGGCTTTGTGATGCTGTTCGGAGCCGTCCTGTGGATGCACGGGGTTACCTCGTGGATGTTCTGGGCCGGCCTGGTGGCCGTTCTTTACACCATGTTCGCATGGTGGTCCGAGGTTGTGGTCGAGAGCCGCCAGGGCGATCACACACCGGTTGTCCGCATCGGCCTGCGCTATGGCTTCATCCTGTTCGTTATGTCCGAGGTGATGTTCTTCTTTGCCTGGTTCTGGTCGTTCTTCAAACATCGCATGTACCCGATGTACGACTATGCCGGTACCGAATATATCCAGCCTGACATTCATGCGGTTGACCCGTTCCACCTGCCGCTGATCAACACTCTGGTCCTGCTGCTGTCGGGCTGCGCAATCACCTGGGCGCACCACGCGCTGGTGCATGGCAATGACCGCAAGGCGCTGGTGCAGGGGTTGGCCATCGGTATAGCTCTGGGCGTCGCATTCACAGGTCTGCAGGCCTTTGAATACTATGAGCTGCTGGCGCATGAAGGCTGGAAATTCGGCGGTGATCAGTTCTATTCGAACTTCTTCATGGCAACCGGCTTTCATGGTTTCCACGTTCTTATCGGTACCATCTTCTTGTCAGTGTGCTTAATCCGGGCGCTCAAGGGTGACTTCACACCTGAGAAACACGTCGGGTTTGAGGCGGCTGCCTGGTACTGGCACTTCGTTGACGTTGTCTGGCTGTTCCTGTTCTTCGCAGTATACATCTGGGGCCAGGCGCCGTTGATGTAGCGCCAGACGGGCGAACAAATTGCAAAAGCCGCCCTTTTGGGGCGGCTTTTTCTCTATTCGGGGCGCAAGATTGCGCCCTATACAATTGCAAGGTTGCCTTTCTGCGGCTGCAGCCCTTAACAAGACGCCGGCTCTTGCAGAGCCTTCGAACAACACAACCTGGTCCTGACATGCGCCGCATTCTCTTTCTGATGATCTTTGGCATTGCCGGTCTGGCGATCCTTGTGTCGCTGGGTGTCTGGCAAATGCAGCGGTTGGCGTGGAAACAAGGCGTTTTAGCCGAAATCGAAAATCGGATTTCAGCCGATCCGGTTGATTTGCCTGACACTGTGTCGCCTGATGCTGATAAGTACCTGCCGGTCACAATTGCGGGCGAGGTCGAGCCGGGCGAGATCCACGTTCTTGTCTCGGTCAAACAGGTTGGGGCGGGCTATCGCATCATCCAGTCTTTTAGCACAAATGACCGGACAATTCTTGTGGACCGGGGCTTTGTTCCTGTGACCGCGAAGCACGATCAAAGGCTGAATGGACCGATGGAGATCACTGGAAATCTGCACTGGCCGGACGAAATTGACGGCTACACGCCTGAGCCGGATATTGACGACAATATATGGTTTGCCCGCGATGTACCGAACCTGGCCGCCGCACTTGGGGCTGAGCCTGTTCTGCTAATCGCGCGGTCGCAAACCGACCCCAACATCACACCCTTGCCTGTTTCGGTGACGGGTATCCCGAATGATCACTTGCAATATGCAATAACATGGTTTGGCCTGGCTTTGGTCTGGGCCGCGATGACCGGATATTTTCTGTGGCGCAGCCGCGCCCCTTCTGAGAGTGACGCGACATGAAATACATCTCGACCCGCGGGCAGGCGCCCGAACTGACGTTTGAAGAGGCGATGCTGACCGGATTGGCTCGTGACGGTGGTCTGTACCTGCCTGCCGAGATCCCGGTGATGACGCAGGATGAGATCGCGGCACTGGCCGGACTGCCCTTTGAGGAAATCGCGTTCCGGGTGATGTGGCCCTATGTCAGCGGATCTTTCGGTGAGAGTGAGTTCAAAGAGATCATCGGCCGCGCCTACGAAGGCTTCGGCCATGACGCCCGCGCGCCATTGAAGCAGTTGAACGAAAACCACTTCCTGTTGGAGCTGTTCCACGGGCCGACCTTGGCCTTCAAAGACTTCGCCATGCAGCTGATCGGTCAGCTGTTCCAGGTGGCGCTGAAGCGGCGCGGAGATCGTGTGACCATCGTGGGCGCGACCAGCGGTGACACCGGATCGGCTGCGATAGAAGCGTTCCGGGGGCTCGACGCCGTGGACGTGTTCATCCTGTTCCCGCATGGCCGAGTTTCGGAAGTGCAGCGTCGGCAGATGACGACACCTGCGGACAGCAACGTGCATGCGTTGGCCGTGGACGGCGATTTTGACGATTGTCAGGCTGCGCTGAAGGACATGTTCAACGATTTCGACTTCCGCGACGGCGTGAAGCTGGCTGGCGTGAATTCGATCAACTTTGCCCGTGTTCTGGCGCAGATCGTCTACTACTTTTCCGCTGCTGTCAGCCTCGGCGCACCGCATCGCAAGGTCAGCTTTACGGTGCCGACCGGCAATTTCGGTGACATCTTCGCGGGCTACCTTGCCAAGCGCATGGGCCTGCCAATTGATCGTCTGGTTGTCGCAACCAACCAGAACGACATTCTGCACCGTTGCCTGTCGGGCGAGGGGTACTTCAAGGGCGACACCATCCCCTCGATCAGCCCGTCGATGGATATTCAGGTCAGCTCAAATTTTGAACGCGCGCTGTACTATGCGTATGGCGAAGATGGCGGCGCTGTCGCGCAGTTGATGGATGAATTGAAGAACGGCGGCTTTAACGTCAGCCAGGGCGCAATGGAAGCGCTGCGCGAAAGCTTTGACTCGGGCCGTGTATCTGAGGATGAGACCCTGGCGACAATCAAGTCCACTCTGACCCACAGTGCGGAACTGGTTTGCCCGCATACCGCCGTGGGCATCAAAGTTGCAGAAGCACATCGCGCGGCCGACGTTCCGATGATCACACTGGCCACCGCGCACCCCGCAAAATTTCCGGCAGCGGTCGAGAAGGCAAGCGGCACGCATCCGCCTCTTCCATCCCGCATGTCTGATCTATATGAACGTCCGGAACGGGTGACCCGCATTGCAAATGATCTGGGTGCCCTCGAGGATCATATCAAAAGGCATATTGCTGAGTGACTGTCAGACAAGACCAACTGAAGAACGGATTTCGTATCGTCAGTGAACAAATGCCGGGGCTGCAATCTGCGGCCATCGGCATTTGGGTATCCGCCGGTGGGCGGCATGAGCGGATCGAGCAGAACGGTATCGCGCATTTCCTTGAGCACATGGCTTTTAAGGGAACCAAGCGCCGTTCGGCTTTGCAAATCGCCGAGGCGATTGAGGACGTGGGCGGGTATATCAACGCCTACACGTCGCGCGAAGTGACAGCTTATTACGCGCGTGTTCTCAAAGGCGATGTGGCGCTGGCGATGGATGTTATCGGTGACATCGTTCTGAACCCGATCTTCGACCCGCGTGAGATCGAAGTTGAACGCGGTGTGATCCTACAGGAAATCGGTCAGGCCTATGACACGCCCGACGATGTGATCTTTGACTGGTTGCAAGAGCAGAGCTACCACGATCAACCGCTGGGTCGAACCATTCTGGGTCCGACCGAACGGGTCAGTGCGTTTTCTCGCGAAGATCTGTCCGGGTTTGTGGCTGAACACTATGGACCCGAGCAGATGATCCTGTCTGCCGCCGGTGCCGTCGATCACGACGCGCTTATGAAAGCCGCCGAGGAGATGTTTGGTCATCTGCAGCCGCGCAAGGGATTGATCCCGGAAACCGCCCGTTTCACTGGCGGCGAAGCGCGGCAGGAGAAAGAGCTGGAGCAGGCGCATTTCGCGCTGGCGCTGGAAAGCCCTGGCTATCGCGACGATGCGATCTACACCGCACAGATTTATTCGACGGCGCTTGGCGGAGGCATGTCCTCTCGCCTGTTCCAGGAAGTGCGCGAAACACGCGGGTTGTGCTACACGATCTTTGCGCAGACCGGAGCTTATGCCGATACCGGCACGACGACGATTTACGCCGGAACGTCAGCGGATCAGGTGGCAGAGCTGGCCAGCATAACGATTGATGAGATGAAACGCGCTGCCGAAGACATGAGCGCCGAAGAGGTTGCCCGCGCCCGCGCGCAGATGAAAGCCGGTATGCTGATGGGGCTGGAAAGCCCGTCGAACCGGGCGGAACGTCTGGCGCGTCTGGTGCAGATCTGGGACCGGGTTCCCTCGCTTGAGGATGCCGTGGCCAAGATCGACGCTGTCAGCACCGAAGATGTGCGTGCCTTCGCCGAACAGATGGCAGTGCAGGCCCCCGCAGCGCTGGCGCTATACGGTCCTGTCTCGGGCGCACCGACGCTGGCGCAATTGCAGGAGAGGCGTGCGGCGTGATGCTGTTGGGCAGACGCAAGCTGAAACTTGAAACCGAGCGCCTGAGCTTGCGCCCGCCCGCGCATTCCGACTTTAACGACTGGGCGGCGCTACGGCGCGCGTCGCAGCAATACCTGACCCCGTGGGAGCCGATCTGGGCCAAGGATCATCTGAGCCGCAAGTCCTTTACCAACAGGGTTTATTGGGCGCAGCGCTCCGTGGCCGGTGGGACGGCGATCCCACTGTTTTTGTTCCGTCGCACGGATGATGTGCTTTTGGGGGCCATCACGCTGGACAATGTCCGTCGCGGCCCGGCGCAGGCAGGAACCTTGGGATATTGGACGGGCCAGTCTTTTGCCCGTCAGGGTTACATGCGCGAGGCCATTGGTGCGATCGTTCATCACGCCTTTACCCGACTGGACCTGAGCCGGATTGAGGCCGCTTGCCTGCCCGAGAACAAACCGTCCCGTGGCTTGCTGGAAAGTTCGGGATTTAAATACGAGGGCGTGGCGCAGTCGTACCTGCAGATCAACGGGCGGTGGCGGACGCATGTGCTGTACGCCAGCCTACGGTCGGACCGGCGCGGGAAGACCGACGCGGGGTAGGTCAATGGCGCGGGCAAAACAGCCAATGATTTGGATCAGTGGGGCGATGGTAAGCGTTTCGAGTATTAAGGGGTTTGATCAAGACAACTATCTCGAAAACAACGAACTTGCCGTCGATGCTATGAAGCGGAACAATGTTGGGGAGCCCTTGGCGGCAGATCGTTTCCCCACGGAAATGTATGCGGAATACAAAGACAAAAAGGAAAAGAAACAGCCTGATCTTTTCAATGCCGGCGGGACTTGTAGCGTTTCTACTGCCTGTGCGGCAGTTCTGCGCCAGTTTGATCTCGGTGAAGGCAACCTTTATCCTGTCAGGCTGTTCCAGCATGATCGCACCACACCGGTCGAAGGCGAGTACTTCTGTTTGAACTTCGGTGCGCAAAAGACCGCCGTGCTGACAGAACAATCTCCGCGCATCACAAAGCCATACCCAAATTATGCTATCTGGCAGCCGCCTGGGGCAATGCAAGACAAGGATATTGCGGTCAGCGCTTCGGCCCTGGATGGTCCTGACATCTGGATAGACACACAAATGCGCCACGCGTTTTTTGTGAGTGATCCGTTGGCACAAGCGTTACGTGTGGCGAAAGTCTCACGTCCCTTCAAGCTGCGGAAGTGCATCGTTCTCTGAACTGCTCCTAGAAAATGCCAATTCCGTGATTTCACCCACGCGATATCTGCAGGCGTGACTTACCTGTGTTCTGCGCTACACTCCGGACATGCGCTGGGTTGTTGCGGTATTGATGGTGATCTCGGGTGGGGCTTCGGCACAGGAACGGCGGCCGAGCCATTGCATTGCCATCGCGGATGCCGCACCGGGGATTGAGTATATTCACAAAGCAGCCTGGCAGGATCCGGTGCCGGAGTTCTCGGTTCGGATTAGCTATATTGCTCACGCGTCCTTTCTGATTCAGACCCAGGGCGGGTTAAACGCGGTGACGGACTTCACCGGCTTTATCGGCAGTGCCGATCTTATCCCGGACGTGGTCACAATGAACCATGCCCACAGCACCCATTGGACCGCCCACCCGGACCCGGCCATTCCGAATGTATTGCCGGGGTGGGGCGAGTTCGGGCAGGGGATCGAACACTATCTTGATCTGGGAGAGATGTTGGTGCGCAATGTACCAACCGACATCCGATCCTCGTACGGCGGCTATGAAGAGCGCGGGAATTCGATCTTTGTGTTCGAAGTTGAAGGGCTGTGCATAGGCCATCTGGGTCATCTGCATCATGTGCCGTCGGATGAACAATTTGCTGCACTTGGGCGTTTGGACGTTGTGATGGCCGCGGTGGATGGCGGAACGACGATGCCGTTGCCGGAAATGATCACGGTTTTGAAGCGGCTGAAAAGCTCGGTCATTATTCCGATGCACTGGTTTTCCAGCTTTTCGCTGGACAGGTTCCTGGTCGATATCCGCGAAGATTTTCCGGTTGAGCGCAAAGGCGTGTCCGAGATCACGGTGTCCTTGCGCACGTTGCCCGATCGCCCGGCTGTTGTTGTGCTTGAGCCTCAATACCTCATTGAGCTGGAATAGGGCTTGTGGGAACGCGGTTGCTTGGGCAAGGAAAGGGTATGAAACTGAACCCTGCCGATGACAATTTTGCCCAATCAATCCGCACTGCGCTGGGCGATGATATTCTGCACCCTGTCGAGGAACGATACCTGGAAGAGCCGCGCCGCAGGTTCGCAGGCCGTGTCGGCGTTCTGGCGCTGCCGAAGTCGGTAGAACAGGTTTCGACGCTCGTTCGGCTCGCCTCGGATGCTTTGGTTCCCGTCGTGCCTTATGGTGGCGGCACCGGATTGGTTGGCGGGCAGGTGATGACCGACGGCCCGGCTCCGTTGCTTGTTTCACTGGAGCGGATGTCAGCCATCCGCGCGGTTTATCCGACCGAGAACATTCTAATCGCCGAGGCCGGTGCCATTCTGGCCGATGTTCAGGCTGCTGCGGAAGAAGCTGATCGATTGTTCCCGTTGGCATTGGCGGCGCAAGGGTCTTGCCGGATTGGAGGAAATCTTGCGACGAATGCGGGTGGGGTCAATGTATTGCGCTATGGGAATGCGCGCGATCTGTGTCTTGGGTTGGAAGCAGTTCTTCCGAATGGTGAAATCTGGCACGGCCTCAGCCGTTTGCGCAAGGACAACACTGGGTATGATCTGCGCAACCTGCTGATCGGGGCGGAAGGTACACTGGGGATCATCACAGCCGCGTCGTTGAAGCTGTACCCGCGCCCGACCGAAACCGGCACTGCGATGTTCCAGGTAACCTCTCCGGATGCTGCCATTGAATTGCTGGCGCTGGCACGCGATCAGGTGGGCGAGGGGGTCAGCACCTTTGAGCTGATCCACAAGCAAGGCCTGCAATTCCTGTCCGAGGTTTTGCCCGATATCCGTCAGCCCTTTGACGACCAGCCCGAATGGATGGTGCTGGTGGAGTTGGGACTTTCCGGCGGCGTGTCAGCGTCAGAAGCGCTGATGGCGGTGTTCGAGGCTGCAGAAGCGCGCGGGCTAGTAGATGATGCGGTCATAGCTCAAAGCGAAGCGCAACGAATGGAACTTTGGGCGGTGCGTGAGCAGATCCCTGAAGCTAACCGATTGATCGGTTCGGTCTCAAGCCATGATATCTCGGTCCCGATTTCGGATATCCCCGCGTTTATCCAGCGTGGGTCCGAGGTGGTCAATGCGTTGGGGACATTCCGTATCAATTGCTTTGGACATTTGGGCGACGGCAATCTGCACTACAACGTGTTTCCGCCGCAGGGGCACAACCGCGCGGAATATGATACCCAGCGGCATAGTGTTAAGCGCGCGGTGCATGATCTGGTGCATGAGTTCGGTGGGTCGATCAGCGCTGAGCACGGCATAGGCCGTTTGAAAACGGATGATTTGGAGAGCTATGGCGATCCGGTAAAGCTATCTGCGATGCGTGCTATCAAAGCTGCCCTTGATCCAAAAGGAATCATGAATCCGGGTGCCGTTCTAAAGGCGTAGGCGCGGCCCATTTAGTACAGGCCGCGCGCTGGGTTCACGATGCGGGCAGGATAACTTTGTCAATCACGTGGATGACGCCGTTCGACGTTTCGATGTCTGCCTGAACAACGTTCGCGTCGTTGACCATTACGCCGTTATCAAGGTCAATCTTGACTTCTCCGCCCTGTACGGTTGCGGCTGTCATGTCATCGGACAGATCGCCTGACATCACTTTTCCCGGCACCACATGATAGGTCAGGATTGCAACCAGCTGATCCTTGTTCTCGGGCTTCAGAAGGGTTTCGACTGTGCCTTCGGGAAGGGCGGCAAACGCCTCATCCGTGGGAGCAAAAACGGTGAATGGACCTTCGCCTTTCAGCGTATCAACCAGTTCTGCGGCCTGAACGGCGGCGACGAGGGTTTCAAAGCTGCCTGCGCCGACGGCGGTGTCGACGATATCTTTGGAATGGCCATCAGCATATGCCGCAGTTGAGACGAATAGGCTTGCGACACCGGCAATTGCGAGATTGCGAAACATGGTATGATTTCCCTGGTTGGAATGCCCTTGGTGGCATCAATCGGGGTACGCTGCATCACTGAAAAGAGATCACTGTTTGTGCCGATAAGTTCGGGTTGATCCAATAAAAAACCGCGCTAAGCCAGCGCGGTTCCAAGTTTCCACTCACGAATTTGTGATTGCACGGGACGTCAAAGGCCTTCGAATTCGCACAGGACGTGGACATCCATCCCCATGTCTTCCAATGCCTTGCGCCCGCCTAACTCTGGCAGATCGATAATGAACGAGCATGAGACGATCTCGCCCCCCAACCGTTCGATCAGTTTGATGCCCGCGGCAGCAGTGCCACCTGTCGCCAGCAGATCATCGACGACGAGGATTTTTTCACCCGGTTGGATGGCGTCGTCGTGGATTTCGACAATCGCCTCGCCGTATTCAAGCTTGTAGTCTTGACTGATCGTGGTTCCCGGCAGCTTGCCCTTTTTGCGGATGGGCACGAATCCGACGCTTAGCTGGTGCGCGATTGCGCCGCCTAGGATAAAGCCACGCGCCTCGAGGCCAACGACCTTGTCGATGCGCTCACCGGCATAGGGGTGCAGCATTTGATCGATCGCCATGCGGAAACCGCGCGGATCCGCGAACAGGGTCGTGACGTCCCGGAACATGATCCCTTCATGTGGGAAATCCACGATGGTCCGAATGTAATCTTTGACCGACTTGTTTCTGGACATGGCCATCCCCTCTGGCGTCAAAACACGCTGGGCTGTTTGGCCCATTGGTGTGAGTCATGCAAGGAAAGATTGCCGCCCCAGGCGTGCGGCGTTTCGACTGACGGTGGTCGCGATACAGTGCATCGACCGGCCGCGTCAGATATGGTTTGTGCCCCTTGCCTTGATCTTTTGAAAAAATCGCCTGAGCGACATGAAGGTTCGTTGCCATAACCTTCTTTTGTTGTTAGGTGCTCGTGAATTACAAACTATATGCGACGTATATACAAAGCCTATCTTGCAGGCCTGGGATATTGATGGGAATGGGACGCGTGGGAACGAAAGACGGCAAGGTTTCAACTAAGAAAAACAGTCAGTTGGTCCTGCGGCTGGACAAGGATGAACGGGACGAGTTTGTTCAGCTATGCAAAGAGTTGGACACGTCGGCCGCGCGAGAAATCCGGCGGTTCATTCGCGGTTTCATGAAGGAACACGCTGAGAGCTGAGCCCTCAGGCCGGGCGGCGCAGAACAGCGGTGGCCACTCCCATCCCGATTAATGCCAGCCCTCCGAACCGGGTCATTGCGGTGACGACGCCCGAACGGCCGATCATCTGGCGCAGGTGGTCCGCCAAAAGGGCGTATGCCAGCGAATTCAGCCATGCCAGCCCCACAAAGGTTGCGATCAGGATAGCAAATTGCGGTCCGAGCGGGTCAGCCGGGCGCAGAAACTGAGGAACGAAAGCGATAAAAAACGCGATAGATTTCGGGTTCAACGCGGTGACGGCGGCAGCATGGCCAAAAACGCTGTGTGCGGTGACATTGCGCCCGGTGTCCACAGTCTCAAGCCCGCCTGATGGCGCGCTGCGCAACAGTTTGATCCCCAGCCAGACCAAATAGGCGGCACCGACCCATTTGAGGGCCGTGAATAGGGCAGCCGAGGCCAGGACCAGCGCACCAAGCCCCAAAAGAGAGGCCGTCATAGCCACCAGATCTCCAACAGCTACACCCGTCGCCGAGGCGACAGCCACGCTGCGCCCCTTGGATAGGGCATAGCTGAGCACCAGCAAGACCGTCGGGCCTGGGATCAATAGTAAGGCGGTAGATGCAGCGACAAAGGCGAGCCAAAGGTCAAGGGACATCGGAAATCCTGTGAATACGTTTCCCGCAGCAAGCCCGGACCAGCGCGCAAGGTCAAGCCCTGCGTGGTTGCGTTGTCAGACGCATCAGCGCCTCAAGCGGACCGCGTTTGAATTTGCGGGACCACAATAGGGCAAAGATCGAGGACGCGGCGCAGAACGCAACAGCGTAACCCGCGATCTGCGGGGCGTTCAGTGACCCGTTCAGCAACCCGGCCTCCTCCAGTATGCCCATGCCGATCAGGATGTGCACCACATAGAGCGTCAGGCTCTGCCGACCGGGCGCGGTCAGGACAGGGCCAATGGGCAGCTTTTCGATCTTCGGCCACAGCTTCAAAAGTAATCCGATCACCACGCAAGCTGACCCTGTACCGGCAATGATGTAGAATGGCCCAGGAGGAATGGACTCTGTTCCCAAATAGGTCGCCAAATCAGGGTCCGCGATCAGCATCTGCGGGAAAAGCGCAAATACTGCGGCTCCAAACCCCCACATGATCAACCGGTGTTGGATGCAGATTGTGTGAAGATCGGCCCGACCAATGGCCATTCCAATCAAAAGGAACGCCGCCCAGGGAAAGATCGGGTGCCATCCGTTGAAGAGCAGGTTGCGCAAGAAACCAGGCAGGGTCCAAAGGTCAGTGTATGTCAGCGTGTCCCAATCCCAGCCAAGGTCATAGTTAAAGATCATGACGGCGAAGATGGACAGTGCCATCACCCCAGCCGAACCCAGCCACAACGCGCCTGCGGGGGCCGTCAGGAAAGCTGCACCAACAACGAAGTACGCGGCGTAGAAATGCAGGATATCGGCGTCAAAAACAGTCATATTGACCAGGCCTAGCACGAACAGAAACGCCGCCCGGCGCAGCAGTACCGAAGCTGACACAGAGGATAATCCAATTCCGATACCGGCCAGAATGACGAATAATGCGGCAGCGCGACCTTCCAACGAGTCGATCAGAATCGAGGCCCAGGCACTACCAGGGGCGACCTCAGCAGCAATGCGGAAATTCACCAGAACCATTCCGCAAAACGCCAGAAATCGCGCTGCGTCCAATGCCTCAAGTCGCTTCATGCTATCCCTCTGTTTCGCCAGCGTTTTGACGGTGCCGTGCGAACCACAGATCGGTGCCGTACAGGCGATTTTTCAAGATGACGGGCAAAAAAGAGCCGGGGCCGTGCAATGCGGCAACAAGTTTTAAGATTGGATTAAGTGTGCTTCGTGCGGCTTGAAACGGTTCCTCGGGCCACCAACCTTGGACCGGACGCAACGCTTCGGAGAGGCCGATGGTTCAAGCAGATCAAACACGCGCGAACGCGACACCTGAACCCAATCCCTCGCGGCTTGCCCACGTGAAGGGCGCGCTGATCCTTTTGGTTCCAGTCCTTGCGGTGATCTACGCGGGCATCGTGGGGTATATGTATGTGAACCAGCAATCGCTGTTGTTCAAACCAGATGGCGAGTTGTCTGCGCCCAATTCGATCGGCCTGGCCGATGTTGAGACCGTTTCCCTCACTATGTCCGATGGTGTCACGCTGACCGCGTGGACCGCCCCACCCGCGATAGAAGGCGCGCCGACGGTTTTGTTTTTTCATGGCCAATCTGGCAATCTGGGCGACCGGGCCGACCGGATGAGAGAGATCCTCAACAGCGGCTTCGGCCTGCTGGCCCCCAGCTACCGTGGCTATCCGGGCAGCGAGGGCGAACCGTCCGAGACGGCGCTGATTTCCGACGGCATCCAGATGTATGACCAGCTGGATCGCCAAGGTGCGGACGTTGTGTTGCACGGCCAAAGTCTTGGAACAGCCGTTGCGACTGCCGTAGCTGAACAGCGCCCAAATGCACAGCTGCTGGTGCTTGAGGCACCCTTTACGGCTACGGTGGACGTCGCGGCGGAAAGATATCCCTGGCTACCGGTGCATGCCCTGATGCAGGATCAGTTCGCGACCCGTGATCTGATCGAGAACGTCACCGTTCCGACTTTGATCTTCCACGGGACCGAGGATGAAACGGTTCCACTGCATCACGGCGAAGCTTTGGCCGCGATGGCCGGGGAGACGGCGCAGATCTATGTCATCCCGGACGGCACACACAACGACCTCTGGTCGCACGGATTGTGGGATCAGGTTCAACAGTCTTTGCCAGCCAACTAAAGTTGCCGGTCAGAGAATCCGACCAGCAACAGCATCCAATTTTGCCAACACGGTGGGATCACGTTTCTCCGGTGCGGTCAGGATGGCATATTCCAGTGCCCGGTCGCAGCCATGAGGGCAGGGCGCGCGGTCAGCGCCCAGCAGATCGGGCAGACCTTTGACAAGCGCACGGCCTTTCTCGGCATTGCCGGTTAGTGTGGCGATGATGGCGGTGACGTCCACCTCGCCGTGATCCGGGTGCCAGCTATCGTAATCGGTGACCATGGCGATCGAGGCATAGCAAAGCTCGGCCTCGCGGGCGAGTTTGGCCTCGGGCATGTTGGTCATGCCGATTACGTCGCAGCCCCAGTGTTCGCGGTACACCTTGGATTCCGCCAATGTCGAGAATTGCGGCCCCTCCATCGCCAGATAGGTGCCGCCGCGATGGATGGTTATCCCTGCCGCTCGACCGGCAGTCTCACACGCGTCCGACAGGCGCGGGCAGGTGGGGTGTGCAACGCTGACATGGGCCACGCAGCCGGTGCCAAAAAAGCTCTTCTCGCGCGCGAATGTCCGGTCGATGAACTGATCGACGATCACGAAATCACCCGGCGCCATGTGCTCGCGGAACGACCCGCAGGCCGACACCGAGATCACATCCGTCACGCCCAGTCGCTTCAGCGCATCGATATTGGCGCGGTAAGGCACTTCAGTAGGGGAATGCACGTGGCCGCGCCCGTGACGAGGAAGAAAGGCCATCTCAACGCCATTCAGCGATCCGGTCAGGATCTGGTCCGAAGGATCACCCCATGGGGTTTCGACCGTAACCCATTTCGCTTTTTCCAAACCGTCGATGTCGTAAATACCTGATCCGCCGATGATCGCGATTTTGGTCTGGGTCATGGCTGCTCTCCGTGAAAAACTGTTGTAAGAGTTCTGCGTGGCAGCCGCGGGTTTGGCAAGTGGCTTCAAGGGTTTGTGTAACTTGCTTGCTAGCTATGCGGTTTACGCATATCAGGGTCCCGCTGGGTGCAGTATCTAATGTCAGGTATGACAGGTAAAAGGCATCTTTCGCGCGAACAAACAACCCCACAGGACGTCTCATGCCCCGAGCCATGCTGGCAAGCTTTGCCAATCGTATAGCCAAACCCGATCTCCGCTGGATGCCGGATGAGGGGCTAACGGTCTCGCGCCTGCGGATTGAGCTGTTGTCGGGCCTGACCGTTGCGTTGGCGCTGGTCCCCGAGGCGGTGGCGTTTGCCTTTGTCGCAGGTGTGCACCCGTTGGTCGGACTGTATGCCGCGTTCATGGTGGGCTTGATTACAGCGCTGATCGGTGGTCGGCCGGGCATGATCTCCGGCGCAACCGGCGCTCTGGCTGTTGTGATGGTGGCGTTGGTGGCTGAACACGGGGTGGAATACCTGTTCGCCACGGTGGTTCTGATGGGTATTTTGCAGGTCATTGCAGGCGCGATGCATTGGGGTCGGTTCATCCGACTGGTGCCGCATCCGGTGATGCTGGGGTTTGTGAATGGTCTGGCCATCGTGATTTTTCTGGCCCAGATGGGGCAGTTCAAGGTTCCGGGCACCATGGAAAACACCGGCCACGGTCTAAGCGGTGGTGAATGGTTGTCGGGCCTGCAGCTTTACACGATGTTGGGTCTGGTTGCCCTGACGATGGCCGTGATCTGGGTCATGCCGCGTATCACGCGTATCGTGCCCGCACCATTGGCCGGGATTGTTGTTGTGGCTGCGCTTGTGATTGGGTTCGGACTTGATGTGCCGCGCGTTGGTGATCTGGCCTCAATTGAGGGCGGCCTGCCGGCGTTTCACATCCCGATGGTGCCGCTGAACTGGGAAACCTTTGAGATCATCTTGCCCTACGCTGTCATTCTGGCCGCCATCGGCTTGATTGAATCCCTGCTGACCCTGAACCTCGTTGGTGAAATCACCGGCAAGCGCGGAGGGGCCTCGCAAGAATGCATTGCGCAGGGTGTGTCCAATGTAGCGACTGGATTCTTCGGCGGCATGGGCGGTTGTGCGATGATCGGTCAGTCGATGATCAACGTAAAATCCGGCGGCCGCACCCGCATCGCCGGGATTGCTGCGGCCCTGTTCCTGCTGGTGTTCATCCTGTTCGCCTCACCGCTGATTGAGCAGATTCCGCTGGCCGCGCTGGTTGGTGTGATGTTCATGGTGGTGATCGGGACCTTTGCATGGAACTCGTTCAAAATCATGCGCAAGGTGCCCCTGATGGATGCGTTCGTCATTGTTCTGGTGACTGTTGTGACCGTGATGGAAGACCTTGCGGTTGCCGTGGTTGTCGGTGTGATTGTCTCGGCGTTGGCCTATGCCTGGAACAATGCTAAACGCATTCACGCAGTCACGCGGGACTCGGCCACGGAAGAGGGCGCAAAAGTCTATGAGATTCAGGGGCCTTTGTTCTTTGGTTCGTCCGACGGATTCATTGAACTGTTTGATATTCAGAACGACCCTGACACTGTAATCGTGGACTTTGCCGAAAGCCGCGTCGTGGATCAATCCGCGCTGCAAGCCATCGAAAACATCGCTGGAAAATACGAGGCTGCGGGCAAACGCGTCATGCTGCGCCACCTCAGCCGGGATTGCCACAAACTGCTGAACAAGGCCGGCCACCTTATGGTCGATAGCGACGATGACCCGGACTACGAACTGGCCGTCGATTACTCGGTCCGCACGGGTGTGCTGGGCGGGCATTGATTGCAAAAGGCGGCCACTTCGGCCGCCTTTTACTTTGGAGCAATCCGTTCCAATTCTTCGATATTACCAGACAGAAGCGCCTCTTCGGCTTCGGCGATCTTCTCGGCGGGCCAATCCCACCAGTTCAATGCTAAAAGCCGGTCGATGGTGTCCTTTTCGAACCGGAACCGCCGCACTTCGGCAGGGTTTCCGGTGATGATCGCATAGGGCGGTACGTTTCCGCGAACAACAGACCCGGCACCAATAATTGCCCCCGAACCGATCTGCGCACCGGGCAGGATCATTGCGCCATAGCCAATCCAGACATCGTGGCCGATGAGAGTGTCGCGCGTGTCCGGCTGAAACCCGGTCATTCCGTCCGGGTCAAACACTGGAAACGGAAAGCACGTCAATCCATCCATTGAATGATTGGCCGATGATGTGATGAAACGTACGCCATGGGCGATCTGACAGAACTTCCCCAGCACCAGCTTTTCTTGCGAAAACGGAAACAGGTACGGGGCAAGCCGATGCGCCCAATCCTTGGGCGCATCGAAGTCCGAAGCATAGCTGAAAGCTCCGGCCTTAAACCTAGGATGGTCAATCGCTTCAGACAGGAAAACTGTGCCCTTGTGATCAGAGCCATCAGGGAGCGTGATCGGGTATCTGCGTAAGGGGTCAGGAAGCGGCATTAGTCATCCGGTCGTGAAAGGCTGAACAGCTCGGTGACCACCGAATAGTCCCGGTACCCAAGCCTTGCCAGCGGTTGGAATGTTGTGACGTCGAACATGCCGTCTTTCAGGCAATCGTCGCGCAGATGTACGCCGGTTACTTCTCCGAACACCACCCGATTGGCCTCGCCCGGAAGGGACACGATCTGGGTTAGCTTGCATTCCAGCGCTGCCGGAGCCCCATCGATCCGGGCGCATGGGATGGTTTCGCATTCCAAGGGTGTCAGGCCTGCATGGCCAAATTCGTCGACATGTTTCGGCAAGCCTGCTGAGCTGGCATTCATTGCGTCGCGATGTGCGTGGGCCACGACGTTTACACAAAACACCCGCGTTGCCTTGATATTGGCAAGACTGTCTTTCGTGCCGTCCTGATCGTGTTTGGTTCCGGTTGAAGCAAACATCACCTGCGGCGGGGTGTAAGCAACGCCGTTGAAAAACGAATACGGAGCCAGATTGTTGATCCCATCTGTGTCACGTGTGGAAATCCAGCCGATCGGTCGTGGCGTGATAATGGCGTTGAACGGATTGTGCGGCAGGCCGTGGCCGTCTTCGGGGCGATAGAACATAAGATCTCCAAGCGTTTGCCCAAGGCGTACCGAAGTGCTAGGGCGATTGCCAGCTAGGAAAAGAGGGCAGGGTGCAGCAGTTCGTGATCAGGCCGGAGGAGCCGGATGATTGGTGGGAGGTCGAGGCACTTTACGACCTGTGCTTTGCGCCGGGGCGTGAGGCGCTGTCCTCGTATCGTCTGCGCGATGATGTTCCACCCGTGACGGGCCTTTCGCTTGTTGCGCGCGACGGGCAGGGCATTCTGGCCGGGGCGATCCGTTTCTGGCCCGTGCATGTGGGCGATCACGACGCTTTGTTGCTGGGCCCCGTGGCGGTGCACCCGACCCATCAAGGCGAAGGTCTGGGGGGATTCCTGATCCATCAGGGGCTTGAGGCCGGTCGCGAAATAGGCTGGCAAAGGGCGATGCTGGTGGGCGATGCGCCTTATTATGCGCGTTTCGGGTTCACACGACTTTCCGGTGTGGAAATGCCCCCGCCAACAAACCCAGACCGGGTCCTAGGCGCGGAATTGAGCCCCGGTGAATGGTTGAATGTGCGTGGCGAGGTGACCCGCTGGACGCGTTGAGCTATTGAAACCCTGCCGTTCAGCCCCGATGTTTAACGTCAGGAGGGCTTATATGCAGGACGTGCTTCTAGTCGAAAAGCTGGATACCGATGCCGAATTGGATCGGTTGGCCAAGTATTACAGAACCGCCGGAGGTCCCGGTGTTAAACTGTTGAACAGTTTGGGGGGGTCGGCGGAATCGCTATTGGAACAACTTCCTGTATCTGTGCGGGAGGGGCTGACAGGGGCCACCGAACAGGCGCTTTGGCTAGCGATGCATGCAGCCGAGGGGTCTCGCCGGGCTGTTCCGGATCAAAAGCCATGGGTGAACACGGCTGTCGCAACGGCGATGGGGGCGGCCGGTGGCATGGGTGGCGTGTCGACTGCCCTGATGGAATTGCCTGCAACAACGGCCATGCTATTGCGTGCCATTCAGGGTGCGGCGTTCCGCGAAGGATTCGATCCGTCCGAGGAAGGCGTCAAATTTGATTGCGTTCGGGTCCTGTCTGCAGCCGGACCACTGTCTTTTGACGATGGCGCAGATCTTGGCTTCTTTTCGGTCCGCCTGACGTTGACTGGCCCAGCGATGCAAAAGCTAATTTCAGCGGTGGCGCCGCGTCTGTCCATTGTACTGGGCCAGAAGCTGGCGGCGCAATCGATACCGGTTCTGGGTGCGATCGCAGGGGGTGGTACGAACTACGTCTACACCCGGTACTATCAGCAGGTGGCCCGAGTTCACTTTGGGCTGCGACGACTGGCAATCGATGCCGATATCCCGCATGAAGATCTGGTTCGGAAGCTGGCTGCCCGCGTTTGAAACCGGCCTAAATGCTTGGAAGAAACCGCACCATATGGTATTCTGACCCCAGCCGGCCGCTAAATGTATAAGAACCTCAAAGGTCGGCGATTGAGGATGAAAGCAGTTTGAAAGGTGGTGCGGCGTGATCGGTGCGAGGCAACCGACGTGTCTGCAGGGAAGCGAACAGCACCTGCGGCTTAAGCATCAATCGGCAGCGCTCTGCTATCGCATCAAACACGGAAAGCTCAGGGTTTTGCTGATCACAACGCGCAAATCCAAGCGCTGGATCATACCGAAGGGCTGGCTGATCGCGGATATGACACCATCGCAAACCGCCAGACGAGAAGCTTGGGAAGAGGCTGGGGTTAAAGGCAATTGCGCAATCAAGCCCATGGGTCGTTTCTCATATTTGAAACCCCGCTCCAGTACGAACCCCGTATTGTGTCTGGTGGATGTCTTTCCCCTCTGTGTTACGTCCATTGCGCCTGAATTTCCTGAACGGGCCCAACGAAAGCGAAAATGGGTTTCGCCTAAAAAAGCGGCCTCTCTGGTGAAATCGCGGGAACTGTCCCTTTTGTTACGCCGTCTTGGCCCGATTCTACACTGAGTCGCCTTGCGAAGGGCTTGATCTTGCCATGTCTGTCGGTATCTATTTGCCTACCGGAAAATGGACGGACCATGATTCAATATTCGCTGAAATGCAGCCGCGACCATACATTTGACAGTTGGTTTCAATCGGCCGCCGCTTACGACAAACTCGCCTCCGCAGGTATGGTGACCTGCGTTGTGTGTGGTGACGCGCAAGTAGATAAGGCTATCATGACCCCTCGCGTTCGTCCGGCCCGCAATGCCCAGACAACTGAACCACAAAGCAAACAGGTGGATGTCGCGACCCCGTCGCCAGACATCGAGAAGGTGCTGGCGGATCTGCGTCGCAAGGTCGAGGAAAACTCGGACTATGTCGGTAAGGATTTTGCCAAAGAGGCGCGTAAGATCCATTTGGGCGATGCGCCCGAACGCGCGATCTATGGCGAAGCCAAGCCCGATGAGGCCAAAGCGCTGATCGAAGACGGCGTGCCAGTTTCGCCGTTGCCTTTCCTACCCACCCGTAAAACGAACTGACCCATGCATATCGTTATCACCGGGGCTAATCGCGGAATTGGGCAAGCTCTGGCAGATCGTTATCGCGCGCAGGGGCATGACGTAACCGGAACCGCGCGGGATACCAGTGCACAACTTGTACTGGATGTGACAGACCCGAAGCAGCAGGCTTCTATGGCAGAAGGGCTTGCGGGTCGTCCGGTTGATCTGTTGATCTGCAACGCCGGGGTCTATCTGGACAAAGGCCACGGCATAGACGGCTATCCTGCCGACATGTGGGCGCAGAGTTTTGCGACCAATGTGACGGGCGTGTTTCTAACCGTGCAGGCGCTTTTGCCCAATCTTCGGGCAGCGCAAGGCAAAGTTGTGATCCTGTCGTCGCAGATGGCGTCGCACACACGCGCGCCCGGTGGCAGCTATATTTATCGCGCGTCCAAAGCAGCAGCCCTGAATTTGGGGCGGAATCTGGCCACTGATCTGCGCGCGGATGGAGTCGCCGTTGGCATCTATCATCCGGGTTGGGTGCAGACGGATATGGGGGGCACTCAGGCTGCGATCACTGTTGATCAGGCTGCCGACGGGCTACTTGACCGCTTTGGGGCATTGTCACTCGCCACTACCGGGTGTTTTGAAACCTGGGATGGTCAGCCGCACGATTATTGACGTTTCAACGCTGCCGTGGGGATTTCGTAGACTTCATCCGGATCGATGAAGACCACCGTTAAATCGCCCCGTGTTTCATGGCTGATCCGGGCAGGTGAGCTGCTAGAGGTCGGTACACCATCCGTGAAATAGATGCTGCGCACTTCGGCGCCGCCCAGCCCCACTGCCAGGGTCGTGGTCCCGTCGTCATGGTGGCGCAGTTCGGCGTGGCAGCTGCTTAGCGCTGCACCGCCTTTGGCACAGGGCACCGTACCCAGTGCATTCTTGCCGTCGGTTGCAGCCAGCGTTGAGACCTGTGCAAAGGCGGATGAGGATAAAAGGACGAGGGCTGCGGCAGCGCGGATCATGGAGAACCTCTGGGAATAAATGCGAGTTGCAGGCTGACAGCCTCTTGGTCGGTTGTAAAGCGATCAGGTGCGGCCATCCGACTGGTTTTGAACTCTTGCCCTTGCGGCCCCCCTCGCATAAGACGCACGGGACCAGAAATCCAAGGCGCGGAGACACTTGCCCCCATGCCCTTACTCGTGATGAAATTTGGCGGCACTTCGGTTGCCAACCTTGACCGTATCCGCCGCGCAGCCAAGCGCATCGGCGTCGAAGTGGCGAAGGGCTATGACGTGATCGTCATCGTCTCGGCCATGTCCGGCAAGACAAACGAGCTTGTGGGCTGGGTCGATGAAACATCACCGTTGTACGATGCGCGGGAATATGATGCCGTCGTGTCCTCGGGTGAGAATATTACCGCTGGCCTGATGGCGTTGACGTTGCAGGAAATGGATGTCCCGGCCCGGAGCTGGCAGGGCTGGCAGGTTCCGCTGATGACCACCAGCGCCCACAGCCAGGCCCGGATCGAAGAAATCCCGACCGATAACCTGAACCAGAAGTTTGGTGAGGGCATGAAGGTTGCCGTTGTCGCCGGGTTCCAGGGCATCAGCCCCGAAGGCCGTATCACGACCCTGGGCCGGGGTGGGTCGGACACCACCGCCGTGGCATTTGCCGCCGCCTTCGGTGCCGAGCGGTGCGACATCTACACGGACGTTGACGGTGTCTATACCACCGACCCGCGCATCTGCGAAAAAGCACGCAAGCTGGACCGAATTTCGTTCGAGGAAATGCTGGAATTGGCCTCGTTAGGGGCAAAGGTTCTGCAAACCCGCTCTGTCGAACTGGCGATGCGTTACAAGGTAAAACTGCGCGTTCTTTCAAGCTTTGAGGAACAATCCGACGAGGCCGGTACCCTGGTCTGCGATGAGGAGGATATCATGGAATCCAATGTTGTGGCCGGTGTGGCCTATTCCCGCGACGAAGCCAAGATGACCGTTGTCTCGGTGGCTGACCGCCCGGGCATCGCGTCGATTATCTTTACCGCGCTCAGCGATGCGGGCGTGAATGTCGATATGATCGTGCAGAACATTTCGGACGAGGGGCGCACGGACATGACCTTTTCCTGCCCCACCGATCAGGTGGCGCGCGCCGAACAGGCATTGCTGGCAATCAAGGATGCGGGTGAGCTGAACTATGCCGAACTGGTCGCGGACCAGGATGTCTGCAAGGTCTCGGTCGTGGGGATCGGCATGCGCTCGCAGTCGGGCGTGGCGGCCAAGATGTTCAAGATACTCTCGGATGAGGGGATCAATATCAAGGTCATTACAACCTCTGAGATTAAAATTTCCGTCCTTGTCGACAGGAAATACATGGAACTTGCTGTTCAGGCACTGCATGATGCCTTTGAATTGGACAAGGCGGCCTGAGCATTTCAGCCAAAGGTCTCGCCTGATTCCGTAATTTGGGTGGGATATGGCGGAAGGCACCGAAACAGAATCCCGCAAGCTGCTGGGGCGGCTGCGCGAAGAGATGGCGAGCGAAGCCGCCGGTCAGGAACGTCTTGACCGGATCACGCATCTGATCGCGGATAGTATCCGGGCCGAGGTGTGCTCGATCTATCTGTTCCGGGATTCCGACACTCTTGAGCTTTGCGCGACCGAAGGGTTGTCTCCAGAGGCGGTTCACAAAACGCGTATGCGGTTGGGTGAAGGCCTCGTGGGTCATGTCGCGCAATCCGGCAAGGTCGTGAACACCGCCGACGCGCCTTCGACCAAAGGGTTTCGGTATATGCCGGAAACTGGTGAAGAAAGATTCTCGTCTTTTATTGGGGTGCCGATCCAGCGTTTGGGTGAAAAGCTGGGCGTATTGGTCGTTCAATCTCGTGACGCGCGTTTGTATTCCGCTGACGAGGTCTACGCGCTGGAAGTGGTCGCCATGGTCTTGGCCGAAATGACTGAGCTTGGCGCCTTTGTGGGCGAGGGCGCTGCCCTTTCACCTCGGCACCAGCAATCAGTGCAATTTGAGGGAGGCCCGGCACAGGAAGGAGCTGCCGAAGGGCATGTCTGGCTGCATGAACCCCGTGTTGTCGTCACCAACCCGATTGCCGACGATCCCCACCGCGAACGTGAACGTCTGAATGAGGCTGTGGATGAGCTGCGCGTGGGCGTCGACAAGATGCTTGAGATTTCGCAGGGCGGTGACAAGGAGCAATTGCAGGTACTGGAAGCATACCGGATGTTCGCCAATTCCAAGGGTTGGATGCGCCGGATGGAAGAGGACATTGCCTTGGGCCTTAGCGCCGAAGCGGCGGTTGAGAAAGAACAATCGCAAGCCCGCGCCCGGATGGGGCAGGTCACCGACCCCTATCTGCGTGAACGGCTGGCAGATCTGGATGACCTCAGCAACCGGCTGCTGCGCATCTTGACCGGGCAGGGGGGTACCAACGGGGCCGACCTGCCACCCGATCCGATCCTGGTTGCCCGAAATATCGGGCCTGGAGATCTGTTGGAATATGGTCGCTCGTTGAAAGGGATCGTTCTTGAAGAAGGTTCAGTCGGTAGCCACGCAACGATTGTGGCCCGTGCCCTGGCAATTCCACTGGTGGTTCACGTTGGGCACATCACCACAGAGGCATTGAACGGAGATCATATTCTGGTCGATGGCGATCAGGGAATGGTCCAACTGCGCCCGGAAGATACGGTTGTCTCCGCGTTTCGCGATAAAATCGCCATGCAGGCCAAAGCGCAGGAACGCTATGCCTCGATCCGCGATACTCCGACAGTGACGCGCGATGGTGAGCGGATCAATTTGGTTATGAACGCGGGCCTGATGGCCGATCTGCCGTCGCTGGGCAATTCGGGGGCCGAGGGTGTGGGCCTGTTCCGCACCGAGCTTCAGTTCCTGATCCGCAACCAGATGCCCAAGCGGTCCGAGCTTGTGACACAATACCAGCGCGTAATGGATGCTGCTGGTGACATGCGCGTGGTTTTCCGCACACTGGATATCGGGTCGGATAAAGTTCTGCCCTATATGAAGCACGTCGAAGAGCCGAACCCGGCTTTGGGCTGGCGCGCTATTCGCGTTGGTCTGGACAAACGCGGCGTGATGCGGATGCAGTTGCAGGCGTTGATGCGTGCAGCCAATGGGCGGCCTTTGACAATCATGTTCCCGTTTGTGGCGCAGGCCGAAGAATACCGTGAGGCACGTTGGGAAGTGAACAAGACCATCGAACGCGAAAAGCGTCTTGGTCATGTGCTGCCAGAATCGATCGAAGTTGGCGCAATGCTGGAAACGCCATCTCTCGCCTTTGCCCCGCAGAAGTTCTTTGACGAGGTGGATTTCGTCTCGATCGGGGGCAACGACCTGAAACAGTTCTTTTTTGCCGCCGACCGCGAAAACGAGCTGGTTCGCCGACGCTATGACACGCTGAATGTCAGTTTCCTCTCCTTCATCGAACGAATTGTCGAGCGCTGCAATATCTCGAACACGCCGTTGTCTTTCTGTGGCGAGGATGCCGGGCGACCGGTTGAGGCACTTTGTCTGGCAGCCATGGGTATTCGGACCTTGTCAATGCGCCCGGCGTCGATTGGCCCGGTCAAAAGCGTGTTGTTGCGCGCTGACCTGCAGTCACTGCGTAAGATCATCGCTGACGCCCGCCATCGTGGAGACCAATCGGTTCGATCCTCGGTAATGGAGTGGTTGCGGAATCAGGGTTGATTTTCCAGTTGCGCTTCCCTATTCAGTGCCTGAATGTTAGCGGTAACAATGCTTGCATCACAAGGACCAGTGATAACTGCGCCTGAGTGATGCCAGCAGATTTGAAGGAGCCCATAGATGGTTTCACGCGTAATCCCGGTAGACCCGTTCGATCTGGTGCTATTCGGCGCGACCGGTGATCTGGCGCAGCGCAAGATCTTACCCGGGCTCTATCATCGGTTCGAAGTCGGTCAGATGCCCGAAGACGCAAAGATTATCGGCACAGCGCGGTCCGACATGGACAGCGACGGGTTCCGGGACCAAATACGCGCCTCGATGAAAGAATTTGCGCCTGCATTCAAAAAGGAAGTTCTGGATCAGTTTCTGAGCCATGTTGAATATGTTCCCGTTGACGCACTGGGAGACTCCGGTTGGAAAGAACTTGCCAATACCTTGCGCCCTGACGTTGTACGCGCATTCTACCTGTCAGTTGGCCCCAGCCTTTTCTCGGGTATCGCAAAACGGCTGAGCGATCATAGCATGGCGACGCCCGACAGCCGTATCGTGGTCGAAAAACCCTTTGGCCACGACCTCGCCTCGGCCAAGGCGCTGAACTCCGGGCTGCGAGCCTGCTTTGAAGAGCATCAGATATATCGGATCGACCACTATTTGGGAAAGGAAACGGTGCAGAACCTGATGGCGCTGCGCTTTGCCAATTCCCTGTTCGAACCTCTCTGGAACGCGACACATGTCGATCATGTTCAAATCACCGTGGCCGAGACTGTTGGCGTCGAAGGGCGCGGAGCCTATTACGATCAGTCCGGTGCAATGCGGGACATGGTGCAGAACCATCTGGTTCAGCTATTGTGCCTGACTGCGATGGAACCTCCGTCCAAATTTTCGCCCAACGCCGTGCGTGATGAGAAAGTCAAGGTGATCGAGGCGCTGGAGCCTGTTGCGCCGTCTGACATCGCACGCGGCCAATATCGTTCGAGCAAAGGTGGCGACGGTTATTTGGATCATGTTGGCAACCCCGCGAGCCGCACAGAAAGTTACATCGCTCTTAAGGCTCATATCGGCAACTGGCGCTGGGCCAGTGTGCCGTTCTATTTGCGAACTGGAAAACGCCTGCGGGCTCGCGAATCCGAAATCGCGGTGTTTTTCCGGGATCCGCCGCATACGATCTTCCCCAATGTCGGCCCGCTGCACGGCAACGTGCTGGTGATCCGCCTGCAACCGGACGAAGGTATTACCCTGCGAACAACGATTAAAGAACCGGGGCAGGGCGGGTTCCGCCTGTCAGATGTTGCACTGGACATGAGTTTTGCCGAGGCGCTTGGGGATGAGGCGCAATCGCCGGACGCCTATGAACGACTGATCATGGATGTCATTCGTGGCGACCAAACCCTGTTTATGCGCGGCGACGAAGCCGAAGCCGCCTGGGCCTGGGTTGATCCCATTATTCACAGTTGGGAAGAGCGTGGAGATCGCCCCGCGAAATATGATCAGGGCAGTTCCGGCCCAGAAGAAGCGCTGATGCTGATGCATCGCGATGGGCGCCGCTGGCGTCAGATCGGAGGGTAATCATGGTTAATACAGTCATCACCGACGTCACTCAACGCATCATCGACCGCAGCGCCGGACTGCGCGGCCCGCATATTGAGCGTATGGAACATGCCCGATCCAAGGGACCGGCGCGCGCGCATTTGTCTTGCAGCGGTCAAGCCCATGCCTATGCCGGTGCGGGTGAGGATCAGCAAGCGATGGCCACTGATACGGCCGGTAATCTGGGCATCGTCACCGCCTATAACGACATGCTTTCCGCCCACCAGCCGTTCGAGCGTTATCCCGGCCTGATCCGCGATGCGATCCGAGCCGCAGGTGGCACTGCACAAGTTGCGGGTGGCGTGCCAGCCATGTGTGACGGCGTCACCCAAGGCGAGGCGGGGATGGAGTTGTCTCTGTTTTCCCGCGACGTGATTGCCCTGGCGACCGGAGTGGCGCTGAGCCACAACACCTACGATGCGGCCGTTTTCCTGGGCGTCTGTGACAAGATCGTTCCCGGTTTGATCATCGGCGCACAGGCGTTCGGCCACCTGCCCGCTGTGTTCCTGCCAGCCGGACCGATGACCAGCGGTTTGCCCAACGATGAAAAAGCAAAGATTCGCCAGAAATTTGCCGCAGGAGAGATCGGCCGTGACGAGCTTATGGCCGCTGAAATGGCCGCGTATCACGGACCGGGCACTTGTACTTTTTATGGCACCGCGAACACCAATCAGATGTTGATGGAATTCATGGGCCTGCACCTGCCGGGCTCCAGCTTTGTGAATCCCAACACGCCTCTGCGGGATGCGCTGACCGAGGAAGGCGCGCGCCGCGCCCTGTCGCTGAGTGCGCTGGGCAACCACTATACACCAGTCTATCAGGTACTGGATGAGCGGGCGTTTGTGAACGGCATCGTGGGTCTGATGGCCACGGGTGGGTCGACCAACCTGCTGATCCATTTGATCGCAATGGCGCGCGCAGGTGGTATCGTACTGGATTGGCAGGATTTTTCTGACATTTCCGCCGTGGTGCCTCTGGTTGCGCGGGTTTATCCGAACGGTCTGGCAGACGTGAACCACTTCCACGCAGCGGGTGGTCTTGGGTACTGCATTGGAACGCTACTGGAAGATGGGCTTCTGCACCCCGACACTCTAACCGTCGCGGGGCAGGGTCTACGGAATTACGCCAAAGAACCGAAGCTGAAGAACGGTGAGTTGGTTTGGGAAGACGGGGCTGGCCACAGCCTGAACGAAAAAATCGTCCGCCCGGCGAAAGACCCATTCCAACCCACTGGTGGGTTGTCGCGCCTGACTGGCAATTTGGGCACCGGCGTGATGAAGGTTTCGGCCGTCGCCCCGGAACATCAGGTTGTCGAAGCGCTTGTACGCGTGTTCCATGATCAGGATGAGGCGAAAGCCGCGTTCAAGGCCGGAGAGTTCACTGGCGACGTCATCGTTGTTGTCCGGTTCCAGGGACCCAAGGCAAATGGCATGCCCGAGCTTCACTCGCTGACACCGATCCTGTCGATCTTGCAGGGCCGTGGGCAAAAGGTGGCGCTTGTAACCGATGGTCGTATGTCCGGCGCGTCCGGTAAAGTCCCTGCGGCGATCCATGTCTGCCCCGAGGCGCTGGATGGCGGGCCGATCGCTTACCTGCAGGATGGCGACATCTTGCGCGTCGATGCGGTGAAGGGTGAGTTGGAGATTCTGACCCCCGGGGTTCTGGACCGTGCCCCTGCCACTGCTGATTTGTCGGCCAACCAACACGGCGTGGGGCGTGACCTTTTCTCTACCTTCCGCCAAAATGTCGGATCAGCAGACACCGGCGCCAGTATTTTCGGAGTTTGACCCATGTCCAAAACCCAACGCACGCGTGAAATCTGCGCACTTGCGCCCATTGTTCCTGTCCTTGTCGTCGATGACGCGGCTCAGGCGCGCCCACTGGCCGAGGCGCTTGTCGCAGGTGGTCTTCCCGCGCTTGAGGTTACACTGCGCACCCCTGCTGCACTAGACGCGATCCGCGCGATGGCGGATGTGCCGGGCGGCGTCGTCGGTGCAGGAACTTTGGTCACGCCAGAAGATGTGCGCGCCGCGAAAGAAGCAGGCGCGCAATTTGGCGTCTCGCCCGGTGCCACCGACGAGTTGATCGCGGCCTGCGAGGCCGAGGGTCTGCCCTTGTTGCCCGGCGCCGCCACAGCCAGTGAGGCGATGCGTCTGTTGGAAAAGGGCTACGACATGCTCAAGTTCTTCCCGGCCGAGGCGTCGGGTGGTGCACCTGCGTTGAAAGCGATTGGCGCACCGTTGCCGCAAATCAAGTTTTGCCCGACCGGTGGCGTGTCCCCCGAAAATGCAAAGGATTACCTGTCCTTGTCCAATGTGGTCTGCGCGGGCGGAAGCTGGGTTGCGCCGAAAAAGATGGTCATTGATGGGGATTGGGCCGGTATCGAAAACCTTGCGCGCGCGGCCTCCAAGCTGATGGATTGACGCCGCTTAAAGCTGCGCTAGGGTGGGCGTCAATTCATACAGGTTGATCCCATGACAGACCCCATTTCCTTGGCGCAAGGGCGCGAGTATCTGGCGATTCCAGGACCTTCGGTCATCCCGGATGCGGTTTTGCAGGCCATGCACCGCCCGTCGCCGAATATCTACGAAGGCGAGCTGATCGAGATGATGCCGGCGCTGACCCGCGATCTGTGCCGCGTGGCGCGGACCGAGCATAGCGTTGCTATCTATATCTCTAACGGCCACGGGACGTGGGAGGCAGCGCTGTCCAACGTCATCGCTCCCGGTGAAACGGTTCTAGCCCCCGCATCTGGCCGATTTACCCATGGCTGGGCCGAGATGGCCGAGGGTATCGGCGCCAAGGTTCAATTGATCGACTTCGGCTCGTCCTCGGCATGGGACTTCGACCGCATTGCCGAGGCGTTGCGTGGCGACAAGGCCCACAAGATCAAGGCGGTTCTGGCCGTTCATGTAGACACCTCAAGCTCAATCCGGAACGACATTCCAGCACTACGCGCCTTGATGGACGATCTGGGGCACCCGGCGCTTTTGATGGCGGATTGCATTGCCTCGATGGGGTGTGACCGGTTCGAAATGGATACCTGGGGCGTCGACGTCACAGTTACGGCCTGTCAGAAGGGGCTGATGACACCCGCTGGAACAGGGTTTGTGTTTTTCAATGACAAAGCACAAGCCAAGCGCGCCGCGATGCCACGTGTTTCGCGGTATTGGGACTGGCAGCCGCGGGCGAACCCTGAGCTGTTCTATCAGTATTTTAATGGCACCGCGCCAACCCATCACCTCTACGGTTTGCGCGCGGCCTTGGACATGATCCATGCCGAGGGGATGGAGGAGGTTTGGGCGCGGCACGAGAGGCTAGCCACGGCCATCTGGGAAGCATGTGAAACCTGGGCGCAAGGTGGCGCGCTGCATCTAAATGTTGCCGATCGTCAACATCGCAGCCACGCTGTCACCGCCTTGCGACTGACCGAGGGACGCGGCACGCCATTGCGCAAGTTCACTGAAAGCCAACTGGGCTTGACCCTTGGCATTGGTCTGGGGATGGACGATTGGGACGGATGCTTCCGTCTTGGCCATATGGGTTACGTCAACGGCCAGATGGTTATGGCTACGTTGGGCGGTGTGGAAACAGCCATGGCCGCGCTGGATATCCCTCGCGGCAAAGGCGCCTTAGAAGCTGCAGCTGCGGTGCTTGCGTCGAAGACCTAACGCCGCGCCTCGGCAAGCGCTTTTGGCAATGCTGTGGCAAAAGCATCCAGATCGGCTGCCTCGCCACAGCTGACGCGGATGCAGCGATTTTGCGGGGCGGCAAAGGGCATACGCACGAAAATGCCCTGCGCAACCAGCGAGTCCAGGACCGCCTTGGCAAAGGCTCCATCCTTCCCGCAATCAATGGCAACGAAGTTGGTGGCCGAGGGCAAGGGCGCTAAACCATTCTCTCGTGCAATATGGCCAATCCGGTCACGCGCTTCGGTAATCTTGGTCTGAACATGATTTAGCCACTCTGCATCCTTCAGTGCGGCCAGCGCACCGGCCTGCGCGGCTCGGTTCATTCCGAAATGGTTGCGCACCTTGTTGAAGGCTGAAATCAGGCCGGGTGCGCCGATGGCATAGCCAACCCGCGCGCCCGCCATGCCGTACACCTTGGAAAATGTTCGCATCCGGATCACCCGCGGATCGTCTGCTGCCACAGGGGCGGCGGTGCCATCAGGCGCACATTCCACATAGGCCTCGTCCAATACAAGCAAACACCCGTTGGGCAGATCGCCTAGCGCCGTCACGATATCCGCTCCGGAATGCCAGCTACCCATCGGGTTGTCAGGATTGGCCAGATACACCAGCGTGGCATCCACTTCACGTGCCTTGGCAAACAGCGCCGCCGGGTCCTCGTGGTCGTCGCGATACCGCACTTTGTGGAGCGTTCCGCCGAACCCTGCCACATGGTAGTTGAAGGTCGGGTATGCCCCATCTGAGGTGACAACCGCGTCTCCGGATCCGACCAGTAGCCGCACCAGGTAACACAACAGTCCGTCAATGCCTTCGCCAACCACGATGTTTTCCGACCCGACTCCATGGTGATCCGCCAATGCCACGCGCAGATCGTGGTTTTCCGGATCGCCATACATCCAGATCCCCGTTTCTGCCATTGCCGCTATGGCGCGCGGTGAAGGTCCAAACACGCTTTCATTTGCGCCCAGCCGCGCCACAAATGGCGCGCCACGCTGGCGTTCCTGCGTTTCGGGGCCAACAAACGGCACGGTTGCAGGCAGGGATTGGGCAAGCGGGGTATAGCGTGGCTCTGTCATGGGGGCAGATAAACGTAAGGTCATACGACAGGCAAGCTTGCGTTGCAGGATGCTGCTCCGCATTGTTTGCGTAACGATTAAAGGGAGGAGCGCGCATGCGCATAGTTTTGGGCCTGTTGATTGTCGGCCTCGCCTATCTGGTTTTCTGGCCGGTCCCGGTTCAACCGGTGGCATGGACCCCACCCGAAGCACCGGGTTTCACTGGTGACTTTGCGGAGAACAATGCGTTGGACCAGTTGGAGCTGATCTCGTTGCCTGACGGTGAGAAAGGACCCGAAGACATTGCCATCATGCCCGACGGGTCCGTGTACACGACCAGCTTGTCCGGGGCTCTGTACCGAATAGACGACGAGGCCCCGGTGAAAGTTGACGACCTCGGCGGTCGGCCCTTGGGCCTGACGGTCGGTCCGGATGGGGTGCTTTACATCGCCGACAGCTTCCGAGGCATCATGCGCTGGACCGGCCCCGGTACGCTGCAGCCAGTCGTGTCTGAGATAAACGGCGCGCCGGTGATCTATGCAAATCAATTGGACGTGGCGAAGGACGGGACGATCTATTTCTCAAACTCGTCCGATCGGTTCGATCCCGAAACGATGGGCGGGACCAAACCGACTTCGGTACTGACCATCTGGGAGCAATCGGACAAAGGTTACGTTGCCCGCCACGCGCCCGATGGCACGACCGAGAAACTGGCCGAAGGCTTTGTCTACACGAACGGCGTCGCGTTGTCGCCGGGTGAGGATTTTCTGCTGATCGCCGAAACCGGGCGCGCCCGGGTGCACAAGCTTTGGTTGACCGGCCCGAAGGCCGGGCAGCAAGAGGTCCTGATGGACAATCTCCCAGGCTATCCCGACAACATCGAGGCACAGGGTGATGGCACCTATTGGATGGCTTTTGCCAGCCCGCGCGTGCCAAGCGAGGCACTGATGCCATACCCGTTCCTGCGCAAGGTGATCTGGCGACTGGGGCCGACGGTGCGGCCTGCGCCGACCCATCGCGGGATGATGGTGCAGTTTGACGGCGACGGGAACATCCTGCAGACCTTGCAAGACCCCGGGGGTCGGTTGGGCATCACCACGGGTGGCAAGGTGGCTGGGGGACATTTCTACGTCATGACATTGGATTCGCCCTGGTTCGGGCGCATGCCTGCGTCAAATCTGCCCTAACGTTGAGGTGGAACTGCCTGATCCATCGGGGCATTGTACCCCTAACCGGAATTGAGAGGCCTGAGATGTCACGTGTATCCGTCGAATACAAAAATCACATCGCGCACGTAACTCTGACGCGCGGCGACAAGATGAATGCGCTGGATGATGCGATGATAAAGGCCATCATTTCTGCGGGGCAGGAGGTCGCTGCCTCGGATGCCCGTGCGGTGGTGCTGTCGGGTGAAGGCAAAAGCTTTTGCGCGGGTCTGGACATGGCCAGCTTTGCGAGCATGGCGCAAACGGACCCGACCGAATGGTTGATGACCCGCAGCCACAACGACGCCAATGAGGTGCAGGAAGTTGCCCTGGTTTGGCAACGCGTGCCCGTTCCTGTCATTTGTGCCATTCAGGGTGTTGCTTATGGCGGCGGTTTGCAACTTGCGCTGGGCGCTGACATCCGGATAGCACATCCCGAGGCTAAACTCGCCGTGATGGAGATGAAGTGGGGTCTGATCCCCGACATGGGCGGGATGGTTCTGCTGCCAAAGCTGGCCCGGTCGGACGTTTTACGCCTGTTGACCTATTCGGCCCGCCCCATCGGTGCCGCGCAGGCAGCGGACTGGGGGCTGGTTACCAAGCTGTCGGATGACCCGTTGACCGAGGCATTGGCCTTGGCTGAGGACATCGCGGGCCAAAGCCCTTCGGCCATCCGCGCGGCCAAGCGCCTGATCGAGGTTGCGGAAGCCAAACCCCGCACAGAGGTGCTGCTGGAAGAGTCGTCAGAGCAGGCGGAACTGATCGGCAAGCCGGATCAGATGGAGGTCATTGCGGCGAATTTGCAAGGTCGCAAGCCACAGTTCAAATGATCTCGACACCTGTCACACGATTGATCCTGTACGCCAAGGACATCGACAAGATGGTACATTTCTATGAGACGCATTTTGGTTATGCAGCCCGCCAACTGGAAGGGGACCGGATTGTAGAGCTTGTGCCGGACGAGGACGGGCTGCGCCTGTTGTTGCATCCGGCCAGCAAGGCCGCTTGGCAGGGGCAAGCAGCGGTCAAAATTGTTTTTGATGTCGCGGACGTTGCCAAGTTTTGCAGACAAGCCGCGCAGCAGGGGCTGAAATTTGGTCCGATCCACTCGGCGGACGGCTACAGTTTCGCAAATGCCAAGGATCCATCGGGAAACTCGATTTCCGTGTCCAGCAGGGCATTTGCGCCCGGCAATTAACGCATAAAAGCCCGTCGTGCATCACGGGCCATATTGTATCGCATCTCAAGCTCGGCGATCTTAGCCATAGTCACCTTACGCACGTCAGCGTTGGACTGCGACGCATAGGTTTTACGCGCGGCATCTAATTCTTTCTTGATGCTGAACTCTTCGGGCAGAACGCCTGCTTGTGCCATGATCCGATGACCGGCGGCGACGGCCGGATCGGTCTGAGCCTCGGACGAACGGTCAGGCAGCGGCTGGCCTTCGCCCTCCAGCCCCTCTAGCTGACCTTCGGCTTGCGCTTTTTTGATCTGGCGTTCGACCAGTTTTCCGAGTGATCCAAACATAGGTTCATAGTACCCGACCAGCACAGCGGGGGAAGCTGTCATCTGGATCGGTTGGTAACCAGATAGGCGATACCACCTGCGGCCAAACCCCAGACTGCAGCGCCCAGGCCGAAGACGGTGATTCCTGATGCGGTGATGGCGAATGTCAGAATCGCCGCTTCGCGTTCGGCGGGAACCTCTAATGCGGCAAAGGTCGCATTTGCCATCACACCGATCAGGGCAATGCCGGTCAGAGTACCCATGAGCAATGGGTCCGCGTGGGCCGCGAACCCGGTGATTGCCACGGCAAAGACGCCAAATACGCAGTAAAACAGGCCTGCCATAACCGCTGACCAGTAACGCTGGTTCGGGTCCGGGTAGCTGTCTTCGTTTGAACACATCGCAGCGGTAATCGCGGCAAGGCACGTGGCCGGAGCGCCAAAGGGGGCAGACAGAATACTGGCTCCTCCGACGGCTGAGAACAACTTGCCAGCAATTGGCGCATACCCAAAGCTGCGCATGACGGCGATGCCGGGTATGTTTTGCGTAGCCATGGTGACGATGAACAAGGGGATGCCAATCCCGATCGCCGATGCGATCGAGAATGTCGGAATGGTCCAGACAGGGGCGGCGACAAGATGCTCCGGTCGGACCGAACCGTCACCGGCGTTCAATACAACGACGATTGCCGCGGCAACCACTGCGGCAGGAACTGCGATCAACCGATTGATCCGCCCGGCGATAAACCACGTCAGAATGACCGGCAGCGCTTGCCAGGGCAGCTCAACTGCCGCCTTGAACGGAATGATGCATAAGGGCAGCAAAACCCCGCCCAGCATGGCCTGTGCAAGTGTTGTCGGGATTGCGGCCGCAAGCCGTCCAAGTGGACGCCACATTCCGGCAACAACCGTCAGGGCTCCGGCGCAAAGAAATGCACCAACCGCATCAGAAAATCCGACCAATGGGGTCGCCGAAACCGCCAGAAGGGCGGCACCGGGTGTTGACCATGCCACGCTAATCGGCTGCCGGTACCAAAGGCTGACCACGATCGCCGTCACACCCATTGCAACTGCTGCCATCATCAAACCGGATGCCGCCTCAGCTTCTGAAGCACCCATTGAAACAAGGCCCTGCAGCACGATCGGGAAAGAGCTGAAAAACCCTACGACCGCTACCACAAGCCCGGTCGAAATTGTCTGCACAGGAGGGAAAGGGCGCGCCATGACTTCCTCTGAGTTGTCTGCAGAGATTGCTAACAATCGCAAGCGGATAGAAACAAGGTGAAATGCGTCAGCGAACAAAAAAACCCGCCGGGTGAGCGGCGGGTGTTAGATTTTGAGTATTTGCGAAAAGACGAAGATCAGGCGATTTCGGCCAAACGGGCGAGGGCCTCATTCAGTTTCGCCTCTTCTTCTTCGCGGGCGGCAAGGTTGGCTTTGGCCTCCGCGACAACCTCTTCCGGGGCCGAAGCCACGAATTTTGGGTTGTTCAGACGTCCGCGAAGACCGCCCAATTCCTTGGCCAGCTTGCCCTTGGCTTTTTCCAGCCGTTCCTTTTCCGCGCCGATATCGATGATATCCGCCAGCGGTAGACCGAAAGATGCGCCGGGGGCGGCAATCGAGATCGTACCTTTAGGCAGCTCATCCGCTTTGGTCAGGCTGTCGATCCGCGCCAGACGTTTAATTAGCGCCTCGTTGCGGTCCCACGCGGCTTGGCCATTGGCGTCGATCTCGGTCACCAGCATCGGCACATAGAGGCCGGCTGGAACGCGCATCTGTGCACGGGCCGAGCGGGTGTTTTCGATCACCGAGATCACCCAGTTCATCTCAAGATCCGCTTCAGCGCCAATCAGGTCGGCGGCAGAATAGGTTGGCCAATCGGCGTGGACGGCCATTTTGGCGCGGTCGCCGGTCAAGCCCCACAGCTCTTCGGTGATGAACGGCATGATCGGGTGCAGCAGGACCATGCATTGGTCCAGAACCCAACGCATCGTGGCGCGGGTTTCGGCCTGCGCCTCGGCATCGTCCCCTTGCAGCAGTGGCTTGGACAGCTCCACGTACCAGTCGCAAACCTTACCCCAGACAAAGGCATAAAGCCCGTTGGCCGCGTCGTTGAAACGATAGCTTTCCAGCGCCGCGTCGACCTCTTCCCGCACGCGGGCGGTTTCGCCGATGATCCAGCGGTTTACGGCGGCTTTGGGCTTAAGGTCGGCCACATCCAGTTGAGGCACAACGTCGGTGAAGACCTCGTTCATCTCGGCAAAGCGGACGGCGTTCCACAGTTTGGTGCCGAAGTTGCGGTAGCCGGTGATGCGTTCGCGGGACAGTTTCAGCACGCCGCCAATCGCCGCCATCGAAGCGTTGGTAAAGCGCAGCGCGTCGGCGCCGAATTCGTCGACGATTTCCAGCGGGTCGATGACGTTGCCGGTGGTCTTGGACATCTTCTTGCCCTTCTCGTCGCGAACGAGCTGGTGCAGGTAGACGGTATGGAACGGTATCTCGTTTACCACGGCCAGTTGCATCATCATCATCCGGGCGACCCAGAAGAACAGGATATCTGCGCCGGTGATGAGCACATCAGTCGGGAAATAGCGCTCCATCTCTTCGGTCTGTTCGGGCCATCCCAGCGTGCCGATCGGCCAGAGGCCGGAGGAGAACCAGGTGTCGAGGACGTCGGGGTCGCGCCAGACCGGATAGATCAGATTGGTTGGGTCTTGTTCGACCGCATACTGAGCGAGACTTTCAGCAAACCGATGGATCGCCTCGTGTTTGTCTGAAACTTCAACAACAGTTGCGTGGCTCAGCGGGCTGGGAATGTTGGCGTTGTCGTCCATGAATTTCTCGGTGACTGCATCCAAGCTGGTTGCGCATTCCATGACATTGCCACGGTGCAGCATGCCACCTTCATTCAGCAACCGGCCCAGTTCAACCAGATCCAGGTCACCATCATCTTCGTCATCGATGAAGTCTTCTGCGGACAGGTCGAGACCATACCAAACCGGTATCTGGTGCCCCCACCACAACTGGCGCGAGATGCACCAGGGCTCGATGTTTTCCAGCCAGTGGTAATAGGTCTTCTCGCCCGACTCAGGGATGATCTTGACCGTGCCGTCCTTAACCGCATCCAGCGCGGGGCCGACGATCTTTTCGGCATCCACGAACCACTGATCGGTGAACATTGGCTCGATCACCACTTTGGATCGGTCGCCAAACGGCTGCATGATCGGCTTGCTCTCGACCAGCGGCACCAGTGCAGACGGGTCGTCATCTTCGCCCAGCTTGGTGCCCAGAACTGGATCATCCGCACGGGTCATCACGGCCAGACCGTCAGCGTTGATCTCTTCGACCACTTTCGCGCGCGCCTCGAACCGGTCGAGACCTCGTAGATGGTCGGGAACGAGGTTAATCGCGTCGATCTCGTTCTCGGTGAACTCACGCCCGCGTGCATATTCCTGCGCTTTACCAGCCTCTTCGGCGTAGGGCGCACCATCAGCCCGCATCGCGCCTTTGGTATCCATCAGGCGGTACATCGGAATGCCGCCGCGCTTGGCGACCATGTTGTCGTTAAAGTCATGCGCGCCTGTGATCTTCACCGCGCCCGAGCCGAAATTGGGATCGGGGTAGTCATCGGTGATGATCGGAATCTGACGGCGATGCTCTTTCGGACCAACCGGGATTTCGCAGAGTTTCCCAACGATTGGTGCATACCGTTCATCCGACGCATGAACGGCCACCGCGCCGTCGCCAAGCATGGTTTCGGGGCGGGTCGTGGCGATCGAGATGTAATCGCGCTCCTCTTCGAGGATGACGTTCCCATCCTCGTCCTTTTCGACGTAGGTATAGGTCTCACCACCAGCCAGAGGGTACTTGAAGTGCCACATGTGACCCGTGACTTCGATATTCTCGACTTCCAGATCCGAGATCGCGGTTTCGAAATGTGGGTCCCAGTTGACCAGACGCTTGCCGCGATAGATCAGGCCCTTTTCATACATGTCGACGAAGACCTTGATGACCGCGTCGTGGAAGTTGGCCGAGTTTTCATGCCCGGTGCGCGGATCGCGTGGTGCACCGGCCATGGTGAAGGCGTTGCGCGACCAGTCACAGGAGGAGCCAAGACGTTTCAGCTGCTCGATGATCGTGCCGCCGTATTCGCCCTTCCATTCCCAGACCTTGTCCAGAAAAGCCTCGCGACCCAGCTCGTTTCGGCTGGGCTGTTGGGTGGCGGCCAACATCTTTTCGACCTGCATCTGCGTGGCGATACCGGCATGGTCCTGACCGGGCTGCCACAGCGTGTCGAAGCCGCGCATCCGGTGCCAGCGTGTCAGGATGTCCTGCAGCGTGTTGTTGAAGGCGTGGCCCACGTGCAACGCACCCGTCACGTTGGGCGGCGGGATCATGATGGTAAAGCTTTCGTCGCGCGATCTGTTCGCGCCTGCCTTGAAGGCTCCGGCCTGTTCCCAGGCCTCATAAATGCGGGCCTCGGCCTCGGTCGCGTTGAATGTCTTTTCCATCGCCATAGGATGCGTCCTGCGTCAACAAATTCGGGTCAGCGCCTGCAATAGCGAATGCGTAAGGGAAGGGGAAGGGTTGTATGTTATTCAGCCCGGGCAAAGCGCGCGCGAAAGTAGACCTGAACACGCTGGTAGGCCGGTTCATGGAAATCCAGCGTCAGCAATGAGTGGTCGTTGCCGTCAAATTCCACCGTCTCAAGATGATTACCGACAGCATCCTTCAGGGCGCCTATATGCCTTTCTGAGGCAAGTTTGTCATCGGCGTAGCGCATGACTAGGCCGTGGCCCTTCCGTGCCATGCCCGCGCGGGCGTCGCCACCGACATATACGTCGTGGGTGGCTTCGCCGCCGCTGGTCAGCAGGGCAGTGAATGGAAAAACGCTGTCATGTGCCCATGTCATGGCCTGCAGGTTAACCGAAAAATGACTGGCAAAACACGAGGAAGCTGCCTGTTCGACTGGACATCCCCTTGGGCTGGGCTACGGTCGCCAACGCAGGAGGATCATCGCATGGAAAAGTTCGGTAAAAGCCAGCCCGTCAAACGGACAGAAGATCAGCGGTTTCTGACCGGGCACGGACGATACATGGACGATGATGTACCCGGAGATGCTCTGTTCGCAGCCTTTTTTCGCAGCCCGGTTGCCCATGGTCGGATCACGGCGCTGGATCTGGATGCCGCGCGTGAGGCGGAAGGGGTGCGCCTTGTCATGACGCTGGATGATCTTTCAGCGGCGGGGATCGACACTGTGATGAACGCAGCGACTGTGGAGAACCGCGATGGCTCTCAAACCCTTGCGCCCGACAGGCATATGCTGGCCCAAGACCGCGTCCGGTTTGTTGGCGAACCTGTGGCTGTCGTGATCGCAGACACGCTGTTGCAGGCGCGAGATGCGGTTGAGATGATCTGGATGGACACGGATGATCTGCCCGCAAAACTGGATGTCGAAGCCGGTGGCGAACCACTGCATGATCAGGTCGCCGACAATCGTGCTTTTGATTGGGGGTTGGGCGATGAAGCAGCAACCGATGCCGCCTTTCAGGCCGCCGCGCATACCGTTTCGCTGGATGTGGCCGACAACCGCGTGATCATCACCTCAATCGAGCCACGGGGATGTCAGGCCAATTGGGTCGATGGACGTTTGCACTTTGCCTATGGTGGGCAAGGTGTCTGGGCGATGCGGGGGCAGTTGGCGCAAAAGCTGAAGCTGGAACCCGAGGCGATCCGTGTCACCACCCCGGATGTGGGTGGCGGATTCGGCATGAAGGTCATGCCGTACCCTGAGTATTTTTGCGTCTCAGTTGCTGCGATGAAACTCGGGCAGCCAGTTCATTGGATGTCTGACCGATCCGAGGCGATGCTGTCGGATCATCACGGTCGCGACCTGACCTCATTGGCTGAGCTCGCCTTTGACGAGGACCTGAAAATCACGGCCTACCGGGTGCACAGCAAGGTAAATCTGGGTGCGTATAGCAGCCATTTCGGGCAAGCGATCCAGACCAGTCTTTTCAGCAAGGTGTTGATGGGGGTTTACGACGCTCAAACGACGTATCTGCGGGTTGAGGGGTTCTATACCAACACCACGCAAGTCGACGCCTATCGGGGGGCAGGGCGGCCCGAGGCGATCTATGTTCTGGAACGTGTCATGGATCGCGCCGCGCGCCATCTGGGCGTCGATCCTTGGGATTTGCGCCGCAGGAATTTCATCCGGCCGGAAAACTTCCCCTACAAAACCGCAACCGGCGAAATCTATGACGTGGGTGATTTCGATATGGTCCTGTCCCGTGCATATGCCCAGACCCAAGGGTTCGCGACGCGAAAAACTGCAGATGCGGAACGTGGCCTGATCCGGGGGCGCGGCTTGTGTTACTATATCGAAAGCATTTTGGGTGACCCTTCGGAAAACGCGAAAGTCGAGTTCTGCGAGGATGGCACGGTGAACCTTTATGTCGGTACCCAATCGAACGGGCAGGGGCATGAGACGGTCTATGCGCAATTCCTGTCAGACCAGACCGGAGTTCCGATGGACCAGATCAATGTGGTCCAGGGTGACAGCGATCAGTTGCCACATGGTGGCGGGACTGGCGGGTCACGTTCAGTCACGGTGCAAAGTACGGCCACGCTGGCGACAATTGACGTCATGATCGCCGCATTCACGCCGTATCTGGCGGATAAGATGGGGGTGGAGGAAAGTGATGTGCGTTTCGACCATGAAACCTTCCGCGCACCGGGATCAAACCTGACGCCGACGCTCACCGAGGCTGCGGAGATGGCCCGCGCCGATGGGCGCGCCGACCTGTTGAGCCATGAGGCCAGCGCCAATCTGGATGCGCGGAGTTATCCCAATGGCGCACATGTTGCCGAAATCGTGATCGATTCTTTCACAGGCGAAACATGGGTGGATCGTTATACCATCGTTGATGATTTTGGTAACCTTATCAATCCGATGCTGGCCGAGGGGCAAGTGCATGGCGGGGTGGTGCAGGGCATTGGTCAGGCACTGACGGAACACGTTGTGCATGATGCGCAGGGGCAACTGCTCACGGCTTCGTTGATGGATTACGCCTTGCCCCGCGCGGCCGAGATACCCATGATTAAGTTTACCTCGGCGCCGGTTCCGTCAACTTCCAACCCAATGGGGATGAAAGGATGCGGAGAGGCCGGCACCGTCGGCGCGCTGGCCGCTGTGGCAAACGCGGTTCAGGATGCGCTCTGGGATCACGGGGTGCGGCAGGCCGATATGCCTTTCACACCTCATAAAGTATGGGAATTGCTGAACGATGGTTCTGACGCGGCTGAGTAAAAAGGTTCTGGGATGGCTTGGGCGGCCTCTGCGTTCCGAGCACTCCGCCGAGGCGCTTCACCGCGAACCCGTCAGCCATGTGATTATCCTGGACGGCACAATGTCGACGCTTGAGCCGGGCTACGAAACCCATGCGGGCCAGACCCTGCGACTGTGCCGCGAAATGGGCAGCAAAGTGTCCGTCTTCTACGAATCCGGTGTGCAATGGGAAAGCTGGAAATCCTCGCTGGACGTGATGATGGGGCGCGGGATCAACCGCCAGATCCGCCGCGCATATGGCTATCTCGCCTCACGCTACAAACCCGGCGACCGTATCTATTTCATCGGCTATTCGCGCGGCGCTTACGGTGTGCGCAGCCTTGCTGGCGTGATCGATATGATCGGTCTGCTCAAGGCTGAACATGCGACCGTTCGCAACATCAAGCAGGCCTACCGCCACTATGAATGCAACGCCAGCGGGTCGGCCGCGGCCGAATTCCGGCGGCAATTCTGTCACGAAGATGTGGCGATTGAGATGGTCGGCGTCTGGGATACGGTCAAAGCGCTGGGCATGCGTCTGCCGCTGCTGTGGCGCTGGGCCGAAGAGCGTCACGCCTTTCACACCCACCAGCTTGGCCCGGCGACGCGCCACGGCTATCACGCAATGGCGCTGGACGAGACCCGCGAGGTGTTCGAGCCGGTCTTGTGGAAATGTACCCCGGAATTCAAAGGTCATGTCGAGCAGGTCTGGTTCCGCGGCACACATGGCGATGTCGGTGGCCAATTGAACGGGTTCGAAGAGGCGCGTCCGCTGAGTAACATCTCGTTGGTCTGGATGCTGGATAAGGCAGAACTTCATGGTCTGCCGCTACCCGAAGGCTGGCGTGATCAGTTCCCGACGGATACCTCTGCCCGTTCTGTTGGAACTTGGCGTGGTTGGGGCAAGATTTTTCTGCTGCGGAAGCATCGGAAGGTGGGCCGCGACCGGTCAGAGAAACTCCACGTCTCGGTCTCGCCGGATGAATTACCGGGCTGGGTTCCGATGCCGGATCTGCCGTCGCATCCGGCGCAGTAGAACTTACTTTGGAACGCAGACGTTTCTGACCGGTTCGATCAGTGCATCCGGGCGTTCTACAAGATCGAAACGCCAATGTCTTGGAGACCAATTGTAAACCCTTTGATCGTCGGGATGATCTACGATCATCAAACCGTGAAAGTACCATTCAGACGTCGATTTGTACCCGGTTTTTGTTGTGTAGAATGAGAATCCACGTAGCCCGTGCAGGGCTTCTATCGGAGAATTCTCTGAATGTTCGGCGATGCAATAGGGTGAACCGTCCGTGATCAACCGTGCTTGCAACAAGAGCATCGGAATCGTCAGCAGGGACCAGAACGCGATCAGCGTTGAGATCGATATCCCGATTTTTGCAATCCATGATGGGTTTGGCTTCCCATCACGACCCGACCAAATGAGAAAACTCGATGCAATTGCGATCGTTAAGCTGATCCCATGTAATAGCTGAGTGTCCGAAGATAGGGCGAGCACACCGGATGCCAGTGTCAGCAGCAATCCAATCACAACTGACGAGATCGCCAGAAATACCGCTAGAGGACGCGGGATTGGACACAGTCCCAGCAAGGCAAGTCCGCCAATGCATATGGGTGTGGCGGGGATGAACCAAACGAGCAGAAACAAGCCTTGAATGAACAATAGCAGGGAATTTCTGTCCGTGTTTGGTTCGAACAATTGCGGATCTAACGGCTGCATATAGGCAGTAAAGATCAGCACAGCATAGGCGAAGAATAGGGCCTTGTATCTCAACCTTGGTTGAATAGCAGAATCTCTCGGGTTAAAAAATAACTGACCACGCGCCTTGCGATGGGTGGTCAGTTAAGAAATCAAGTTGTCAGTGCCACGCCGCAAATACCTGCGTTCACCACAAAGCACCTACCGCCGACGATCTCGACGCGAGCTCATTGGCTGGAACGCCACGCCAACATGCGCTTCGCAATAAGGTTTACCCGCTTCAACCGGCAGGCCGCAGAACCAGAAATCCTCGGTCGCGGGGTCGCCTACGGGCCATTTACAGGTCTTTTCGGTCAGTTCCATCAGCGTCAGCTTCTTGGCCTTTTTCTCGACCTCGTTGACCTTGGCCAATGCCTCGGGGCTGATTTCATTGGCAGATGGTTGTGGCGGCAGCGGTTGACCGGCCGGAATGATCTGGCGGCGGGCCGGAACAGCAGGCTTTGCCTCAGCAGTAGGTGCCGGGGCCGGGCGCGCCGGTTCGGTTTTGGGCGCGGGCCTCGGCTTGGCCTCGGCCTTGGGCACGGGTGCCGGTTTTTCCTTGGGTTCGGATTTAGCCGGCGAGGCACCGGTTGCGCGATTTGACAGACCCAGACGGTGTACCTTGCCGATCACCGCGTTGCGGGTTACGCCACCCAGTTCTTTGGCGATCTGGCTGGCCGACTGGCCCTCGCCCCACATTTTCTTCAGCAGTTCTACGCGCTCGTCAGTCCAGGACATCATTTGCCTTTCAAAAGCGGAAAGCGGCCCCGGATTCGGGCCGCCTTGGGAATTCGTCTCAGCCCCCTATTTTAATCACTGCGGGCCGAGTTACAAGCGGTTCTCGAATCAGGATGAGGGCAGGTGATGCAGATTTCCGCAGATCAGAGCGAACGGCGTTTCGGAACAGTTAACTGGATGGGGCTTTACACGTTGGCCCAGCGTGAAACTCTGCGGTTTCTAGCGGTCTGGACTCAAACCCTGTTGGCGCCGCTTGTGACGGCAGGGCTGTTCCTGCTGATCTTCAATATCGCCATCGGTCCGGGGCGTCCGGATGTGATGGGGGTGCCGTTCCTGACCTTTCTGGCGCCGGGCATCATGATGATGACCGTGATCCAGAATGCGTTCGCCAACACCTCATCCTCGATGGTGATCGCCAAAGTGCAGGGAAACATCGTCGATACGTTGATGCCACCTTTGTCCCCGCTTGAGATACTGCTGGGCTATCTGGCAGGTGGGGTCGCGCGTGGTGTTCTGATCGCATGTGTGGTTGCAGTCGCACTTGCGCTGGTTTTGGGAATTTACCCGCAGAATCTGTTGTTTGCCATGATCTTCGTAGTGCTGGGCGGCGCATTCATGGGGGCCTTGGGCCTGTTCGCCGGGATTTTTGCCAACAAGTTTGATCAGATGGCGGCCATCACGAACTTCATCGTGACGCCATTGGCTTTCCTGTCGGGTACGTTTTATTCGGTCCAGGCGCTGCCTCCGGTTTTGAACCGCCTAAGTCACGTGAATCCAGTTTTCTATCTTATTGACGGCCTGCGGTACGGGATGATCGGTGTGTCCGACAGCTCACCTTGGTTGGGAATAGCAGTATGCACCGGTGCCACGCTGTTAGTCGGTGCGCTGACCTGGCAGATGCTGCGAACGGGGTATCGCCTTAAGGCTTAACTTGTCTCGGCCAGTGAACCGGGTTGAAAAGTCATTCTGGGCTTTCCCAATCGGGGGTGCAGGTTTGCGGCCACGGCCCAGGCCCCGAACAAGGCCAAGCCTCCGACTGCGAATACCCCGGCGACCGGTGAGATCAGAAGGACCAGTGATGCAACTCCGGGTGTCAGAATGCCGGAAACGTCGCGGTAACTGGAGTAGATCGCCGACATCTCGGTGCGTTCGGATGGTTTCACTGCCATGAGGAAAGGCAGACCGGCGCAAATGTCCAGAACGATAAGCCAGATGGACCCAAGAACCAACGCCGCAACCGCCGCGACCGGCCAACCCGCGATTGCCCCAGCGGTGACAAAGCAGGCTCCGCAGGCAGCAAAGCCAACGCGAACAGCCGTGCGAATCGAACGCCCCTGCACCCAGCGCAGAATAAGCGGAGCCGCGAACAGCATGGCATTGGTTGTGGACAGAAGGATACCGCCCAGTTGCTCACCCAGCCCGTTTTGAATGGCAAAGATGGGTAGGTACACCACGTAGATCCACCAGCCGCAGGATCGGATCATGGCAAAAAGATATCCCGCGACCAGACGGGGTTGCGCAAAGAAGCGCGGCAGAAAAGCCAGCGGGTTTTTCGCGGCGCCCCGCGCCTTGGTGATCAACTTTCCATTACCCAACCGCATGCGCCAGAACTGGATCAGCATGACCGCACCTGCCACCGCGCTGATGACAAACGGGGCAGGGGGCCATACCTCCAGCAATAAGACGCCGGCCATCGGGCCGCCTGCCCAGCCGAGGGCGCTGTAAAACATGCGGCTGGTCTCGCATTTGCCCAGCTCGATTTTGCTGATGTAATCTAGGACATAAGCATTGAAGCAAATGAACGTGACCACTGTCGCGACCGTGTTCAGGGCAAGCGCACCGACCACCGCCGCCGGGCTGCCCTCAATCGCCAGAAGGGCACCGCCGATGAACATGAGGCAACCGGCGGTGTACGCCCATCTGCGCGGTATGAAGCGGATCAGGAACGGCACCATCAGCCCCGCAATCAACGAGATAACGCCGACCAGAAAATACAGGAACGATACCGAAGACGCATCACCCAGCGCGCGATACATGGCCAGTGGAAAGACCGATATCAGAATGCCGCGGACAATCGCCTCGAACCCGGCAAGGATACCAAAGTCGCGGACTGACGGTGCTGGGGCATGGCGCACCCATTCGGGGATACGGCGTTCGTGCATGGGTAAACTCTCAAATCAACTGAGACCACATTGCGCCGGATAAATCCGCATTCTTCGGGGTTTGCGACATGCAGGTCGCCCCCGGGCCATGTCAGGAAAACTTTTTAGAGTTTCAGGCCTGCCGCGCCCGCGCTTCACGCCAGACAAGAATAAGTCCGCCAGTCAGAATTATGGCCGAGCCGATCATGCTGATCCCGTCCGGAATCACGCCGAATATCGCGAAATCGTAGAAAGCGGCAAAAATCAGCGTCGCATAGCTGATCGGGGCAACAAATGAGGCATCCGCACGGGCCATACCGTTCACAAAACACGCCTGCGCGCAGGCCATCAATGCGCCAATACCCGCCAGCGCCGCCCATTGTTCTAAAGTAGGCATCTGAAAAACAAAGCTCACCGCGACAGAGGCAATCGTCAGGCCCATTGCGTTGTTGATCAGCAGGATCTGGATCGGGATTTCTCGACCCGAAAGTTTCTTGATGAATATCAGCTCCATCCCGATGACTGCGGCTGCGGTCAGTGCCAACAGGGCAGCTGGCTGAAAGCTATCGGGTGTCGGGCGCAACAGTATCAGTGCCCCAGCCAGCGCCACAGCTGCCGCCAGCCAGCGCCAAGGGCCGACGCCTTCTTTCAGCAGCGGGATTGCCAACACCATTGCAAAGACCGGGTTTAGAAAGGAAATCGCCGTCGCATCCGCGATCGGGATGAATGCGACCGAGGCGAACATCAGCGTAATGCCGACCCAGCCGAAACTTGTACGCCCAATATGCAGGCCCCAATGCGGACGCTGCAGGCGCGGCCGCATCACGCCGACGGCGGTGACGATCACGATAAAGGCAAACAGAAACCGCCCATGGCTGATCTGCATTGGGTGCAGCGCGGGACCCAACGTGTCCGTCCCCAAGGCTTTGGCCAGCAGGGTGGTCCCGGCCAGCAATGCACTGGCGGCGGTGATCAGCACGGCCGCAAGAGGCGGATTATGGGCTTTGGCGACAAACATATGTCAGCGGTGCGTCAGCGCATGTCAAATGGCAAGCGGCAAATGCATCGCGCCAAGTATTTTCGCTGGTTGCCAATTTCAGGGTTTTCAGATGCTTCGGGCAGCGCTATACGGCGGCTTATGATCAAAAACGCACATATCCTGCGACTCCGACGCCGACGCTTCGCCGCGTAACCGGCCTCTTTGATCTATTTGCGCTGTTCAAATCGGCGCAATTTCCACCAAATCAGTTGACGAACACAGCCCGAGTGTATCACTCACAAGGCTCAAACTACCTGAAAAGGATGATCCCATGATCCCGTCCGTTCTGCCGACCTATAACCGCGCGCCCCTGACTTTCGTGAAGGGTGAAGGCGCCTGGCTGACCGAGGCAGATGGCCGACGTTTTCTGGACCTGGGCGCTGGGATCGCCGTGAATGCGCTGGGCCATGCCCATCCTGCGCTGGTCAATGCCCTGACCGAGCAGGCGCACGCGCTGTGGCATGTTTCAAACCTCTACCACATCCCGCAGCAGCAGGCGCTGGCCGACAAACTGGTCGAGCACACCTTTGCTGATACTGTTTTCTTCACAAATTCGGGCACAGAATCTTGCGAACTGGCCGTGAAAATGGCCCGCAAGTACTTCTATGACAAGGATCAGCCTGAACGGATCGAGATCATCACCTTTGACGGCTCGTTCCACGGCCGGTCGTCGGCTGGTATTGCCGCTGCCGGGTCTGAGAAGATGACCAAGGGCTTCGGCCCACTGCTGCCCGGCTTTGTTCATGTCACATTTGGCGATCTCGATGGCGTCACTAACGCCATCACCGACAAAACAGCCGCAATCATGATCGAACCCGTGCAAGGCGAGGGTGGCATTCGCCCTGTTCCTGACGCAGAACTCAAAGCGCTGCGCCAGATCTGCGACGACAATGGCCTGCTTTTGATCCTTGATGAGGTCCAATGCGGCGTTGGCCGTACCGGCAAGCTGTTCGCCCATGAATGGGCTGGGATTACCCCGGATATCATGATGGTCGCCAAAGGCATCGGCGGGGGTTTCCCGCTGGGTGCTGTTCTTGCCACGGAAGACGCCGCCAGCGGTATGACGGCAGGCACGCATGGCTCTACCTATGGCGGCAACCCGCTGGGCTGTGCCGTGGGCTGCGCCGTTATTGATCAGGTGGCAACGCCTGCATTCCTAGAGGGCGTCAACCGCAAGGCCGGGTTGCTGCGCCAGAAGCTCGAAGGGCTAATCGCCGAGCACCCGGAAGTCTTTGAAGAAGTGCGCGGAACAGGACTGATGCTAGGCCTGAAGTGCAAAGCGCCCAATATCGACATGGTCAACGCAGGCTATGACAATGAAGTCATTACGGTTCCCGCCGCTGATAACGTGATCCGCCTGCTTCCGCCTCTGACATTGACAGAAGACGATATCGCACAAGCCGTGATCCGCCTCGACAAAGCCGCTGCGCAGGTCGAAGAGTCAATGGCCTCGGCCTAAGACACACCCGAATGAAAAGTGAACTGAAATGAACCATTTCCTCGATATCCATAAAACCGACGCGGGCGATCTGCGGACCATGATTGATCAGGCGGGCGCTATGAAACAGGCGCGCCTGGGCCGCCCAAAGGCAGCACTTGATGACGAACAGCCTCTGAAAGACCGTATGGTTGCGCTGATCTTCGAAAAACCGTCTACCAGAACGCGCGTGTCCTTTGACGTGGGTGTGCGCCAGATGGGGGGGCAGACCATGGTGCTGTCGGGCAAGGACATGCAACTGGGCCACGGCGAAACCATTGCCGACACCGCCCGCGTCCTGTCGCGCTATGTCGACATGATCATGATCCGGACCTTCGATGAGACCATTCTGACCGAGATGTCGGAATACTCGGACGTGCCAGTCATCAACGGCCTGACTGACCGCACCCATCCCTGCCAGATCATGGCGGATGTGCTGACGTTTGAAGAACACCGCGGTCCGATTGCGGGCAAGAAAGTAGTCTGGACCGGTGACGGCAACAATGTTTGCGCGTCGTTCCTGCATGCCGCGGGGCAGTTCGGGTTTGATTTCACCTTCACCGGCCCGGCCCAGCTTGATCCTGAAGAAGAGTTCATGGGGCTTGCCCGTCAAAAGGGCTCGAAAATCTTGGTCGAACGAGATCCGTATAAAGCGGTTGAGGGGGCCGATCTGGTGGTCGCTGATACCTGGGTATCAATGCACGATTCCCAGTCCGCCAAGGAACGCCGCCACAACATGCTGCGCCCTTATCAGGTCAACGCCGAACTGATGTCACACGCCAAACCCGACGCGCTGTTCATGCACTGCTTGCCTGCCCACCGCGAAGAAGAGGCGACATCTGAGGTGATGGACGGCCCCAACTCGGTCATCTTCGATGAGGCCGAAAACCGCCTGCACGCGCAAAAGGCTGTGATGCGCTGGTGTCTCGGGGTCTGAACGGAGTCTAAAATGCCTCATGTCACCCTGGAGTTTTCTAAAGGTATAGAGCAGGTCCATGATGTTCAGGCAATTTGCGATCAGCTATTTGCCTTACTGGCTGAACATCGTGAATTCGACGCTGAAACGATAAAAATCCGCGCGACACCGGTAGAATACTACCGTATCGGCACTGATCCCCAGAGCTTTGTCCACGCCACGCTTCTGCTGATGCAGGGTCGTGACGAGGCGACGCGCTCTGGGCTTAACGCCGACATTCTCAAGGTTTTGTCGGCGGCCTTGCCCGAGGTTGGCAGTATCACAGTGCAAGACGTTCAGATGAACCGCGCTTCCTACGCGAAACGGCTCGCCGGACCATAGCCAGTGTTGGGTTGGCACAGGCCCTGTGTTGTTCAGGTGGGTCGCCTGATATGCCAAATCCGCAATTTGGCGAGCGTCGCGACGCTCGCCAACACGACCAGACTGCACAATACCCACTTGGTCATGACCTCCATGGTACCTTCAATCATCAGGGCATGTACGACGCTGCCAATAATGGTGATGATCGCAAGGCTCGCATGACCCAACCTCCAGACGCGAAACCTTAAGCCAAGGCGCTTGCGAAAAAGACCCAGAAACGCGGCTCCGAACGCGGCCCACATCGCAATCACACCCCAAGCCGAAAACGGTGTCGGTGAAACAAATAACAGAGCGTCAATAACGTCGGGCGGGCTGGTGACCCACAAACCACCGACATGGATCAGAATGGCTGCAACTAATGCCAGCCCACACCACCTATGCCAATGGCGGCTGGCAACCGGGGTCAGTCCCGGCAACAAACGGCCCGCAAGTAGCGGCTGCAACAACAGCAGACACATTGAAATAACACCGGCAAACCCGGCGGCGACGTAGACCGGTTCGCGCCATGCCAGCAGAGGGCTGGCTGCGGCCGCGATAAGCGGTGCGGCCATGGCAAGGATCAAGAGTGTCCAGATTACCAGGCTTCGACGCACTGCGATCAGGCGGGCTGCAGCACGAAATGCACGGCCAAGGTTTTGTCCTTGGAGCTGCCCATGATTGGGCGCAGGAAAACCGTTTCGAATTCACCACTGTCATAAGCTAGATGGCCGTGTGGCTGGCCAAAGGCGGGTACGATCTGCGGCATCTCCAGTCGGAACTCACCATTGGCATCGGTCAGAGTTGCGCCGTGGCTCTGCGGATCGCGTTCGTGGCCTTCTGTCGTATGCGCCCAGATCTGGATGCGCTGACCGGGCAGGGGGGCACCGTCACCGGCGCGTCGCACCGTGCCAGTCATCCAGAACCCGCCGCCGCCGATCCGATCAACGATGGGTGCACCAGGGCGATAATTGTTGGACCCTCCGCGCATGGATGCGGTGGGGGCCACGCCACTTGCGCGCGCTGGCACCAAAAAGCCTGTCGCACCCGTTGCCAGAACAGCCCCAGACGCCAAAACCAAAGAACGACGAGAGAACGTAAGACCAGGCATGCAAACCTCTCTTTTCAAGCGTTTTACCTCACCACGACAATGCCGGGCGTGTTTTGAGTGGGAAGATAGCACGATTTTTTCAGTTTCCGAGGGGTCGCGCGGCGGAGGTGACAAATTGTGAATTCCTTTGACCGTGCCCCCGCGCAGGTGCCATCCTGAAATCCGTCAGTTCGGGGAGTCCTGCACTATGATTGTCGAAGACGTTGTCTCAGACGAAGAAATCAAGGCGTTCAAGCGCGACGGTGCGGTTGTGCTGCGCTCCAGGTTCTCAGAGGATTGGCTGGCACTTTTGCGAGACGGCATCGACGCGGATTTGGCCTGCCCAACCGATAATTTCACCCGCCATACCAAGGACCCTCGCGCACCTGCCTATTTCGAGGACTACTGGGCTTGGAATAAAATCCTGCAATTCACGCAATTCGTTCACAACTCACCTTGTGCTCCGCTTGCCGCACAGTTGCTGGGTGCACCATCGATCAATCTTGTCATGGACAACTGGTTCCTGCGCGAGGCTGGATCAACTTCGCGTCCACCGTTTCATCAGGACCTGTCCTATTTCGACTTTGAAGGAACGATGTGCGTCCTGTGGTTGCCGCTTGAGCCGGTTACCAAAGAAAACGGTATCGCCTTCGTCAAAGGCTCGCATCTGTGGGACAAGTTGTTCATGCGGGTCAGGTTCGCCGACGGGCATCCCAGCTACGAACCCACCGAGGTTGCAGGGTTGACCTATCACCCGCCGCCTGACGTCAATGCCGATCCGGGTGCATTCGATCTTTTGCAATGGGATATGAATCTGGGCGACTGCATCTTCTTCGACATGCGCACCTTGCACGGTGGGCTGTCATCAGTCACCCCAACGGAAACGGTACACAGGTTTACGCTGCGGATGACCGCTCCGGATGGCAGGATCCGGTATCGGGGGGATTGGGCCAAGGATGAACGGGCGCAGTTCGAAGCCGAAGGATATCGCGAAGGTGATCGAATTGATGGGACGTTTTTCCCGCAGCTTTGGCCACGCGGGCTGGGTCTTGTCTGAATTAAGGACCGGGCTCGCACCAGTTCTGTGCATTCCTGCAAATTGAATGGCTGGTTTGTCAATCCTACTCTGTATCAGTGAACTGAACGGACCGATCACAGGAGAGCAGTCATGAGTTGGAACCCCACCCAACACCCTGAGGATTCGCCTCTGGAAACGCTGATTATTCCCCGCGCACGCGATCTGGGCGGGTTCGAAGTGCGGCGTGCGCTGCCTTCGATCAAACGGCAACTGGTCGGCCCGTTCATCTTTTTCGATCAGATGGGACCCGCCGAGTTCATCACCGATGGTGGCATCGACGTGCGGCCGCACCCTCATATTGGCTTGGGTACGGTGACCTATCTGTATCAGGGTGAGTTCGAACATCGCGACAGTTTGGGCACCCATCAGATGATCTATCCCGGTGAGGTCAATTGGATGGTGGCCGGTCGCGGTGTAACTCATTCGGAACGCACCAGCGAAGAAACACGCGGCAAGCGGCACAGCCTGTTTGGCATCCAGACCTGGATTGCGCTGCCCAAGGCGCATGAAGATATGTCCCCCGATTTTGAACACCACAAACAGGGTGCATTACCGCATATCGAAGATAACGGTGTCAGTGCCCGGTTGATCCTTGGTTCGGCATATGGCGAAACCAGCCCGGTTACGATGCTGTCGGACACCTTCTATCTGGACGTGCAGCTTGAACCCGGTGCCGCCTTTCCACTGCCCGACGATCATGAAGATCGTGGCGTCTACGTCACTCAGGGTTCGGTCGAGGTTGCTGGTGACATGTTCGAGGAAGGTCGCATGATGGTGTTCCGCCCGGGCGACCACCTGTCGGTTAAGGCCGGTCCACTTGGCGCGCGATTGATGTTGTTGGGCGGTGCGACGTTAACCGAAGAACGGTACATTTGGTGGAACTTCGTGTCGTCGTCGAAGGAAAAGATTGAAAACGCGACGCGCGAATGGAAAGCCGCCGATTGGGCCAATGGTGCCTTCCATCTACCGCCCGGCGACGATCAGGAGTTTATTCCGATCTCAGAAGACTTGGAGCGCACTAAGCCAAGACGGGCGCGTTGACCAAGCGTCAGGGGGCCTTGTCCGAACCCGCGATACCGGCAATCCTCGTCTCAATGGGAGGGGCGCAATGAAGATCGTTATCGCAGGTGCCGGAAGCATTGGATGCTATTGCGGGGCTTTCCTGACTGATGCCGGACACTCGGTAACCCTGTTGGGCCGTCCTCGCATTCTGAACCCGATCCGCGAGAATGGCCTGACCGTTACCGATTTTTCCGGCCTGCATCTTTATGTGGCGGCCGAAAATCTAACGACGTCGGAAAACCCTGATTGCCTGATAGATGCTGAGTTGGTGATCGTTACTGTCAAAACGGCGGCCACGGCGGGTATGGCAGGTCAGATTGCGCAATTCGCGCCAACGTCTGCGCCGGTTCTGTCGTGGCAGAACGGAATGGAAAACGCCCGCGTTCTGCAGGCAGTATTGCCGGATCATGAGGTTCGCGCAGGAATGGTGCCCTTCAATGTTGTGCCGCCCGAACCTGCTACTTTCCACCGCGCGACGTCCGGCGAAATCGTGATCCAATCCGGCCCGGGTGACTTGGGGCAGGCACTCAGTTCAACCAATCTGCCAGTGATCGAAAGTGACGAGATCGAAGCCGTGCAATGGGGCAAGCTGGTCATCAATCTGAACAATGCGCTGAATGCGTTGTCGGGGCTGACATTGAAGGATCAACTGCTGGACCGCAAATGGCGCTGTTTGATGGCCGATCAGATGTCCGAGGCTTTGGGCGTGCTAAAGGCCGCTGGTCATCCTGTCACGTCGACGACCCCGTTGCCTGCTTGGGTTACACCACATATCCTACGTCTTCCAACGCCATTGTTTTCCCGGATCGCCGCGCGGATGCTGACCATCGACCCCAGCGCGCGAACGTCGATGGCCTATGATCTCATGGCGGGGCGCGTTACGGAAATCGGCAGCCTGCAAGGCGAGATTGTCCGACTGGGTGCGCAACATGGGCGGCGTACGCCGACCTGCGCAAGGGTTCAGGAATTGATTGAACAGAAGCTGGACGAGAGCTTGTCACCCGATCAGATTATCCAGTGATCCGACCGCGTTCAGGTGAACGCAGTCAGGATCCAGAAGATCACCGCCGACATTGTCGCCGCCGCCGGGACCGTGATTACCCATGCGGCCACAATGGTCATGAAATGCGACCGCCGAACCAGTTTGCGCCGCCGCTGCTCTTCGCGAGCAATGCGCTGCTCGGGCGGACGGCGATCATTGCTTTTCTTGCGCCGGCGATCCTGATTCCATTCCCGGTAAAACCCAACGCCGAACACAGCACCAACCGCAATGTGGGTCGAGCTGACCGGCAGCCCAAGCCAGCTTGCGACAATCACTGTGATGGCTGCCGACAAGGCGACGCAGAATGCGCGCATCGGGTTCAGCTTAGTGATCTGACTGCCCACCATCCGGATCAGTTTGGGGCCAAACAGGAACAGACCAAACGAAATGCCAAAGGCTCCGATCACCATCACCCATGTCGGGATCGTGACTTTTGAGGCAAAATCGCCGAACTCGGCGGCGTGCACGATTGCGGCCAGCGGGCCAACCGCATTGGCAACGTCATTGGCGCCATGGGCGAAGCTCAGGAACCCGGCCGAGATCACCAGGGGCAATCCAAACAGTGTTTTCAACGACTTGGTGCGGTTCTCAAGCCCTTCGGACTTGCGCCGAACCCAGGGCACAGTCACGGCCCAGGCAAGAAAGCCTGACGTCAGACCAATCAAAAGCGCAATTTCCAGATCGATTTTCACGATCCGCTTCAAGCCTTTCACCGACAGATAGGTGGCAAATGCACCGGCCATCACGGCCACAAGAATGGGTACCCAGCGGCGGGCCGCGGCGATCTTGTCGTCTTGATATTGAATTTTGGCCTTGATCAGCGCCAGAAACCCGGCAGCAATCGCGCCGCCCAGAACCGGAGATATCACCCAGCTGGCAGCAATCGCACTCATTGTGCCCCAGCTAACCGCGCTGAGACCTGCTGCAGCAATGCCAGCGCCCATCACACCGCCCACGACCGAGTGTGTGGTGGAAACGGGCGCGCCAACCCATGTGGCCAGATTGACCCACAGCGCTGATGAGATCAGCGCCGCCATCATTGCCCATATAAAGACATTACTGTTCTGGACCGAAGCTGGGTCGATAATGCCCTTGGAGATGGTCGAGACGACGTCGCCGCCCGCCAGCAGAGCCCCCGCGCTTTCCGCGACGGCCGCGATGGCGATTGCCCCGCCCATGGTCAGTGCGTTCGCGCCAACCGCAGGGCCCATATTGTTCGCAACGTCGTTGGCACCGATGTTGATTGCCATATAGGCCCCAAAACCGGCGGCCGCGATGACGATCAGCCCGCCATCGGCCCGACCGAACAGAATTGCCGCGATAAGCCCCGCCATGACAATGAATGCCAGCGCTATACCTGGTGCAAGAAGCGGTCGTGCTACGTGCACGTTTGCATTCTCAAGGCGCGAAATTCGGTGCAGATCGCTGTCCAGAGCCTGCCAGCGGTTTTTTTCGTTCGTGTTCGACATCGGTTTTCTGTGGGTGATACGGTTTAACCGGCGCGGTTAACGGTTGCCCGGTCACGTTGCAACCGGCCTCACAGAAGTTTGTTGCGAAAGCGTTACATTTGACGCAGCATTTCGCGCAGTTCCGGCTCTTGCACCAGCTCTGCGGCCTCATGCGGCGAAAACCAGCACCGTTCACGCTCGCTGACTTCGGGGAATTCCTCGGCCAGATCTTTGACATCTATGCGATACACATTGGTGCGTACGGGCTGGGCTGTGCCGTCATCCAGGATCTTGTCATAGGTGAAATGTCCGACGGCCTTGCGGCCAAGGTGTTTCACTTTCACCCCGGCTTCTTCCCATGCTTCTTCTTTGGCAGTCTCGGCCCCGTCCATGCCGTCAATCGGCCATCCCTTTGGGATGACCCAGCGACCCGTACCGCGGCTGGTGATCAACAGGACTTGCTTGTCGTCGCCGGTCCCGCGTACGCACAAGGCTGCAAACTGAACCCTGTGAGGGCGCTGGAAGAAGGGTTTGCCTACTTCTTCCCAGATATTGTTGAGCCAAGATGCCATCGATTAAGTGCCAGTACTTTTCTTAGGTTCAAGGAAAAGTGACATAACAACTATAATCCGGGGCTTCAATGCATCTATTGAACGAACGCATTTTCTGAAGCGAACGCACGTCAGGTCCGCCGCTTGGCCCGCAAGGTTGGATCGGCCTGGGTCGGATCCTCGGGCCAGGGGTGTTTTGGATATTGCGCCCGCATGTCCTTGCGCACATCCGCGTAAGATCCGGCCCAAAATCCCGGCAGATCGCGCGTAATCTGGATTGGTCGCCGCGCAGGGGACAGCAGAGTGATCTTGAGCGCCTCGCCCCCGATAAGCGGATGCCGGGTGACACCGAACAGTTCCTGCAAGCGGACCGAAATCTCGGGCACCGCCCCGCCGTAATCAATCGGCACCTTTCGACCCAGTGGTGTTTCAAACGATCCCGGCGCGCGACGGTCCAGCTCCTGCGTCTGGGACCAGTCCAGCCGGGCACGCAGGGCGGGCAGCAGGTCGAACTTTTTCCAGTCGTCTGCACTGCGCTGACCTGACAGCATGGGTAGCAGCCAGTCGTCCAGAGCGGCCATCAGCCCGCCCAATGAAAAGTCCGGCAGGTCGATCCCTTCGGCGCGTACTAGTTCCACCCGTGCCGCCAATCGTGCCGCGGCCCCGTCCAGCCGCAATCCCAGATCACGCACTCCGTCCAGCATGGCGCGGGCGATGGCCTCGTCCGGCGCGTCCTTCCAGATACGGTCATCCAGAGTGATCGCGCCAAGGCGTTCCTGCGTGCGCGCAATGACCCGGCGTTCACGTTTCGACCACGCGCAGCTGTCGACCCATTCGATCTGATCCGCGAACAGGTCCCGGATTTCACGCTCTGAGATTTGTGCGGCCATGCGCACCTTGGCCTCGCGCGGGTTTCCGTCCGTATCTGTCACAACAAGATACGGCGCGGCCGCCAATGTGTCACCGCTGTCCAGCACGACGCCCTTGCCGCCGGACAGAACGTAACGCGGCACATCGCCTTTACGGCGTTGCCCAATTCGATCGGGATAAGCCAAGGCGGCCATCGCGGCTGGGCTTAGGTCTGTCTTGCTGCTTCGTGTTTTTAGCCGCTTGCTCTCGGCTTTGATCCGTTCCAAAGCGCCCATGTTGATCTGCCACACCCGGTTGCGTTGAAAGGCGCGGGTATCGCGCAATGCCTCGAGTCGCAGCAGCAGATCTACCGGGGCACCTTTCAGTGGATCGCGTTCTGCCATCAGTGCAGCCAACGAAGCGGCACTCGCCCCGGCAGTCACCAGCATATGCCCCAGCCGAGGATGCAGGGGCAGCGCAGCCAAGGCCCGTCCGTGGTCGGTGATCCGCCCTTTTGCATCCAACGCACCCAGCATGTTCAGTAATGTGCGGGCCTCGGCCATCGTTCCTTCGGGTGGTGGTGTCAAAAAGGCCAGGTCATCCGGTTCGGCCCCCCAAAGCGCCAGTTCCAGCGCAAGGCTCGTAAGGTCGGCGGCTTCGATTTCGGCAGGGGGGTAGGCAGCCAGCGCACCTTCTTCCCCTTTGGACCACAGCCGGTAACACACGCCCTCGGCCACGCGCCCTGCACGACCTGCGCGTTGGGTTGCTTCGGCCCGCGTCACCCGTTCCGTGACCAGCCGCGACATGCCAGAGCCCGGATCGAACCGCGCCCGGCGCGCTTGACCCATATCCACAACCACGCGGATGTCGGGAATGGTCAGCGAGGTCTCGGCGATTGACGTGGCAAGCACGACCTTGCGCCCTGTCTCGGCTGGCGAGATCGCTGCGCGCTGGGCGGCAAAGGGCATTGCTCCGAACAGAGGTCTAACAGCGCAATCGCCAGGCAACCGTTTAGTTAGTGCGGCTTCGGCCCTGCGGATTTCGCCCTCGCCGGGCAGAAATACGAGCATACCGCCCTCAGTTTCATGCTCGGCCTGGACGACCAGATCAATCAGGGCGTCCAGTCGTCGCGCCTGTGCACCCAGCGGCCGGTCCTGCCAACGTGTTTCAACCGGGTAACTGCGCCCTTCGGACGTCACCACCGGCGCGTTCATCAGTTGGCCGACCGGTTCGGCGTCGAGTGTGGCGGACATCGCCAGCAGGATCAGGTCGTCGCGTAGTGCGCCCGTAACCTCAAGGCACAGGGCAAGTCCCAGATCCGCGTTCAAAGATCGTTCGTGAAACTCGTCAAAAATCACCGCGCCGACGCCGGGCAGATCCGGTTCAGATTGCAGCATTCGGGTCAGAATGCCTTCGGTCACCACTTCGATGCGGGTTGTTTTTGAGGTTTTCGCATCGCCCCGCACGCGGTAACCGACGGTTTCGCCTGCACGTTGTCCCAGTGTTTCAGCCATCCGCTCTGCCGCGGCACGCGCAGCAAGCCTTCGGGGTTCGAGCATTATGATCTTGCCGTCGCACAAGCCGGCCTCGAGCATCGCAAGAGGCACCCGCGTTGTCTTGCCTGCGCCCGGAGGGGCTTGCAAAACGGCCCGGCCATTGGCCTTCAGGGCGTCAAGCAATTCGGGGATGGCGTCATCGATGGGCAGGCGTGTTGTCATTGGCGCTTTATCCGCCAACCAAGGCGCAACGTCCAGTTCTGCTGTTTCCCAATGACGATGATCGCGCCGCTGTAGCATAGAACCAGCGGCGGTCCGGTCAAAGAGGATCAACAGCAACACATAGATGCGAAATGCAGGTATCGGGCAGGTTTCCTTCGCGGTCCGGTCTGGACAAATCACCTGTCGGGGCGGCAAGTAGTCGTGCCGCAAAAGATCGGGGTCGGAATGGATATGGACAGCCTAGGTGATAAGATTTTGGACGGGGACCGGCGTGCGCTGGCCCGGGCAATCACTCTGGTCGAAAGTGGCCGTGCCGATCATCGGGCGCAGGCGTCTGAATTGCTGGCGCATTTGGCCAAAGCCGGGCGGCAATCCCTGCGCGTTGGGTTGTCCGGTACTCCGGGGGTGGGAAAATCCACCTTTATCGAAAGCTTTGGCATGAAGCTGATCGAGCAGGGCCTCCGCGTTGCGGTCCTGGCCGTCGACCCCAGCTCGACCCGTTCAGGTGGATCTATTCTGGGTGACAAAACCCGGATGGAGCGGTTGAGTCGCGAGAAGAACGCCTTTATCCGCCCATCCCCCAGCCAATCCCATTTGGGCGGCGTGGCTCGCCGTACACGTGAGGCGATTGCCCTGTGCGAGGCGGCGGGATTCGACGTGGTGCTGATTGAAACTGTAGGGGTCGGGCAGTCCGAGACCGTCGTCTCTGAAATGTCCGATCTGTTTCTGCTGCTGCTCGCTCCTGCGGGCGGTGATGAGTTGCAGGGGGTCAAGCGCGGCATCATGGAAATGGCCGATATGATCCTTGTGAACAAGGCGGATGGGGATCTGAAAGCCACGGCCACCCGAACCTGTGCGGACTACGCGGGGGCTTTGCGCCTGCTGCGAAAACGCCCGCAGGACCCAGAAGGTTTCCCCAAAGCGATGACCGTTTCCGCGGTCGAGGAACATGGGCTTGACCAAGCCTGGGACGAAATGACCACCCTGTCAGGCTGGCGGCGTGAAAACGGCCATTGGGATGGCAATCGCGCGGCGCAAGCGCGGTTCTGGTTCGATCAGGAGGTGCGTTACGCGCTGCTATCGCGGTTGGATACGCCGACCGCCCGCGCAGAAATGGATCGCCTTGGGGCCGCCGTTGGCGCAGGCAATCTCAGCCCGACGGCGGCTGCGGATCGAATGCTTAGTATCCTGGCAATACACTAGACGCCTGTTGGTGTCAGTGGTGGAGGGTGCGCCAAAATCATGTATTATGGGCAAGGATACAATTCCTGATTGTGCTATTTCGAGGGGAAGGCGATAGTCTCGTTGTTGCGCAAGTCAACAAATGAACGCGTCGGAGATAGCCGTACATGCCCAATATACGTGGGACAAATGGTGACGACGATATCGAAGTCACCGGCGACGAAGGTACGCTGAACGGCACGCCCCAGGGCACGCCCATTGATGATATTCGCGCCCGTGGCGGTGACGATGAGATCACGATTGTAAGCAGTACTATTTCCGGGAGTGTACGCGGCAACGCCGGAAACGATGAAATCACCGTGTTCAACGCCCAGATCGATGGGCAGATCAATGCGGGTCGCGATGCGGATACCGTCACGGTTTTTGACGTAGGCGTCGGCAATATCCGTTTGGGGCAGGGCAATGACACCCTGAACTTTATCCGAACCCAAGTCACCGGGGATGTTCAGGGCGGCGGCGGGCAGGACGCGCTGAACCTTCCGGTGGGCACAGTTGTAACCGACGCAAATTTCGGAACGTTCACCGTTGTTGTCGGGCAATCCTATTCGCTTTCCAGCGGCAGCTTCGAATTGCCCTCGGGGATCGTGGTCAACTATAGCGGGTTTGAATCCGGCACAGGGTTTTTGTGCTTTACCCGCGATACAGTAATTCAGGCACAACGTGGTCCGGTCCTTATTCAGGATCTCCGACAGGGGGATATGATCCCAACGCGGGGCAACGGGATGCAACCGATCCGCTGGATCGGGCGCCGTAAATTTGACTCTGTGGCATTGGCGGGCGATCCGAAACGTCGCCCCGTCCGCATATTGGCAGGCGCGCTGGGCAATGGGTTGCCCAAACGAGACCTGCTGGTGTCACGGCAGCACAGAATGCTGGTGCAGTCGAAAATCGCTGAACGGATGTTTGGAGAACCCGAAGTTCTGATTCCAGCGATAAAACTGACCACCCTGCCAGGCATATTCGTCGATGATACGGTGGACAGTGTCGAATATTACCACCTGCTTTTTGACCGGCACGAGGTTATCTTTGCCGAAAGTGCCCCAAGCGAAAGCCTGTTTACCGGGCCTGAGGCCCTCAAGGCCCTTAGCCTTGAAGCTCGGCGTGAGATATTCGATATCTTTCCGGAATTGGCGGATATGAACCACAATCCCAATCCGGCCCGGTATATCCCCAAAGGTCCCCAACAGGCGCGCCTCGTGGCGCGGCATCTGAAGAATGAAAAACCACTGCTGTAGGATGCGACGCCTAGGGGACGCCCCTCGGGTGTTTAAATCCCAAAAAAGCAGCCATGTTGAACCCGCCATGAACACGTGACTGAATGAAATTACCCGATCAGGCAGGCAACTCCGGTCAAAAAAGGGCAGTTGAAGAATGCAGCAATGTCGGATTTTTGATGGAAATCGACTGCGTGCCACGCTTTTCAATCCAGGTCAGTCTCGCTTGTATGACATCTTTCGCCACCGCGTTTCTGACCTGGGGCGGTTTTGGGAGCCCTGGCCAGGGGCAACTTTCATAAAAGCGGGGTATGCGCATTGCATCGTGCAGCACGGCTGAAAAGCCCCCGCTACTGGGCGCGTCTGGCGGCCGCAGCGGCAAAAACAGGTCGTCCTGAATTGGAAAATCACGCCCTGAAACGGCTGGGAGAATTAAATGAAAACTTGGTGCTGTGAATCCTTGGCATATGGCTTGACCCCGTCTGTGATTCCCACTACATGCATCCAACCAGTTTTCGGGCGCGACTTCGGGTTGTGCCCCTTGTGATTTGGCCGAGGGTGTAATGCCTGGCCTCCAGAAACAAAGGAAGAAACCATGTCGCGCCGTTGCGAACTGACCGGAAAAGGCCCGATGACTGGCAACAATGTCAGTCATGCCAAAAACAGAACTCGTCGTCGTTTTCTGCCAAACCTGAACGATGTTACGTTGCAGTCGGAAACGCTGGGACGTGGCGTCAAGCTGCGCATCTCGGCGGCTGCCCTGCGTTCGGTGGACCACCGCGGTGGTCTGGACGCGTTCCTGGCGAAAGCCAAGGACGATGAGCTGTCCAACAACGCATTGAAAGTGAAAAAGGAAATCGCCAAGGCGCAAGCTTCGGCCTAAGACCTTTTTCCTGCAAGAATTCAGGCCCTGTACCTTATGGTGCAGGGCTTTTTCATTTTGCGCAGAGTGCTGTTCTCAATTTGGAATTAAATTTTCGCATTGGGTGAAATTGTTCACATACCGTTTGCTCTACCCGTATTATGTTTAGGCATATTCATCTGGCGGAGTTCAACCTCATGTCGTTCAAATCATTACCTTCTTTCTCCCTCCTGGCCGGCTTTTTCGGCAAAACGTTTGGGGCATGTCTGCGGATGCAGCGTCGGGTGAATCGGCTGCATACAAGCCTGACAAAAGGGTCCGTCAAGCGTCCGGAACTGGACCGCTGACATTGTCCTCCCGGCCCTGGGCTTCAGGCGTGTCTGATTGCGCTTGAAGCCCGTTTTGTCTCTGGCCTATATCGGGGACAGGATGAAACCCGTTCTGAACAAAGTTCTGCCGTTTGTGCTGTCGCTGCTGGTCGTTTTGACCGGGCAGGGCGTTGCTGCATCGCGCGGTGTGGACCGGGCGGTGGGGCATATGGTGCTGTGTACCGGATCTGGTCCGGTCGTGGTCTATATGGATGCCGAAGGGCAGCCGACAAAGGCCCCGCACTTCTGTCCGGATTATGCGTTGAACCTGTTGGGCGCGGTGAGCATTGACGAACCGTCCTTGCCGGTTGCGCCGGACACCGATCGACCCATGCCATCGCGTATGGCGGGAAATCTGATCGCTCTGCCTATACCGTCACAGCCAGCCCGGGCACCGCCTGCAAGTGTTTGATTCATTAAAATTCTTATCAAACACAAAGCTACAGGAGAGGCGCTATGTCCCTCACATCCAAACTGCTGACTACCCTTGCCGCCGCAACTATTGCTACCGCCGCTTTCGCGCAGGACACCATCACCGTCGATGACGCTTATGCCCGATCATCGGGTAAAACAGCCAAAGCCGGCGCAGCCTTCATGATGATCCAGAACACCGGCGCGACCGATGATCGTTTGATCGGCGTGGAATCCGACGCTGCTGCTCGAGTCGAGCTGCACACCCATATTGTCGACGAAAACGGCGTTGCCAAGATGACCCATGTCGAAGAAGGCTTTGTCATACCCGCCGGTGAAATGCACATGCTGAAGCGTGGTGGCGATCACGTGATGTTCATGGGCCTGACAGCCCCGTTTGAACAGGATGCAATGGTTCCCGTTACGTTGATCTTCGAGACAGCAGGCGAGGTCGAGATCAAGATTCCGGTGGATTTGGTGCGTAAGGACACCGGCGGTCACGGTTCGCATTCGAACTAGGGCTACGCCTGAACTCGGGCCGCGCTGCGGCCGTCATCCATGCGTCAGGCCGGGATATTCCCGGCCTTTTGTCGTTGTGGAAAAGGTTCAGCGGTTGACCACCCGCATCGCCACGCGGTCATGGGCGCGCTTGAAGCGCATGGCCAGCCAGAGCATTACTGCGGCAAAGGCCAGCGCCGAGAAAGCAATCGCCCAGCCCAGCGCCACCATGCCACTGCCCGGCCAAAACAACAAAACAAGGCCGATCAACAGCGCGACAATGCCGGAGTTGCGCATGGTGGATGCATCAGGATGTGCATCGGGCAATTGCCGCCACGCCATCAGCGAGCCTATCCCGACAATCAAAGCCCAGGCGCCGAGCAAGAAGAACGCGAGGCGCGCGACGCCTTCCGGCCAGATCAGCAGGATCAGTCCGATCAGAAGCGCCCCGATGCCGAAACCGCCAATCAGGCCACGTCGACCAAACCCCAGCAGCGTCAGGCCACCATCGAGGACCAGCAGCAGGCCCACCAGACGGATCAGCAAAGAGATGCTGCCCGTCGGCCAGAATAGCGCTGCGATCCCAAGCGCCCCAGCCAGGATTCCGCGCAGCAAGAATGTCCACCACAGGTCCGTTAGCTGATCACCAAGGGCGCCACGCGTGTCGAGGCTGTCATCATCAAGGATTTCACCTTGTTGGTTTTTTGGGTCTGTCATGGGGACCTCTCGGGTTGTTAGGGCACTAGTATAGCAAGGAAATTCGCCGCTTGTCTGCGGGTATCGCCCTACTGCGAGTTCAGGATCTGATCAACCCAGCGCGGAACGGCTTCTGTTGCGGGGCCTAGTATGACTTCGTCGAAACTGGATGCGCCGGTCGACGGCTCGAGGTTCAGTTCGACAGTTCTTGCTCCGGACATCATGGCCTCGTGCACGAAGGCCGCGGCGGGATAGACCTGACCCGAAGTGCCAATGGCGGCGAAGATACTTGCGCCTGCCAGATGATCATAGATGGCGTCCATGTGATAAGGCATCTCACCAAACCACACCACATCCGGACGCGCAGTGGGGGCTACGCAGGCAGGGCAGGGCTCGCCCACGGCCATCTCGGGCGGCGCCGTCCAGCGGTGGCCGCAGGCCGCGCAAAGCGCGCCCGCCAGCGTTCCATGCATGTGGATCACGTTTTGCGCGCCACCGGCCTCGTGCAGGCTGTCGACGTTTTGTGTGACGATCACAACCTCGCCGGGCCAGTCCTGCTGTAGTCGGGCAAGTGCATCGTGGGCCGCGTTAGGTTGCGCCTCGGCGGCCTGTACGCGGCGGGCATTGTAAAACCCGTGCACCAGCGCGGGATCACGCGCGAACCCTTCGGGCGTGGCAACGTCTTCGATCCGGTGTTGGGCCCACAAACCGCCCTCGTCGCGGAACGTGCCCAACCCGCTTTCGGCGGAAATCCCGGCCCCTGTCAGAATGACGATCTTTTCCATCTTGGCCCTTCGCGTTACACCGTGGTTCATGACCCACCGTATCTTGTTCGTCTGTCTGGGCAATATCTGCCGTTCTCCCGCCGCCGAGGGCGCCTTTCGCGCCCGTGCGCCGCATCACGCTACCGATAGTGCCGGGACTTCTGGCTGGCACATTGGTGACCCACCTTATGGGCCGATGCAAATGGCAGCTCTGTCGCGTGGCATAAAACTGGATGATTTGCGGGCGCGCCAATTTGTGCCCGCGGATTTCGACAGGTTCGATTTGATTATCGGGATGGATGCCGACAACCTCGCGGATATTGAGGCATTGAGGCCAGCTGGGAACGAAACCCCAGTGCGTTTGCTGACGGATTTTGCGCCTCATATCGGCACAGACCACGTCCCGGACCCATACTATACACGTGACTTCGATGGAGCATTGGATCTAATCGAGGCGGCGGTCGAAGGTCTCGACACGCATCTACGCGGCTAGTTCATCAACTTTAGGCGGTTGTTCAGCCATGGCAATTGCGCAAGGGCCGGGTCAACAATCTGGCTGCCCATTAGGCGGCGCATCATGCCTGCGACTTCTTGCGGAACCTGACCTGACCAGTCGGTGCGGGTGAACAAGGAAATCGTCCGCGACACATCTCCGATCGGGGCAGGGTGCGCCTCAAGCCCGTCATGGAATCGCGCCGCCCGCATATAGCCCAGCGGCGTCGTGATCGCCCAGCCGAGGCCGCGCGCGACCATTGCCATCAACGCCAGATGAGAACCGATTTCGAACCGTTCTTCAAATTCCAGCTGCTGGCGCGCCAGATGGGCCTCAATCTGGCGGCTGATCAACTGCTCGCGGGCATAGCGTAGGAAGGGCAGATCCTGCATGGCGTTTTCGGCCCCTTTGGGCGTCACCAGAATGAAGGGATCGCGCACCAGCGGGTACTCGACCACGCCTTCCAGCACCTCGCCGCTATGGGCTGACACCACAAGCTGAAGGCGCTGCGCCTCAAGTTCTTCGAACAGGTCAAGACTGGGCAGTGTGATCAGTTTGAACTTTGACCGCGTCAGACTTTCGGCCAACAGAGTGGCCAGTCGCGGGGTCAGGTCATTGTCGAAATCGTCAATCAGGCCGACAGACAGGGTTGCAAGGTGCCCCAGGTCCATCACAGTCAGCTCGCTTTGGGCCATCTGCAGTTCGGCCAGAACAGCCTGCGCGCGGGCCAGAAAGCTGCGCCCAGCCTGGGTCAGGCGCATCGGGCGCCGTGCGTGATCCACCAAATCGGTGCCCACTGCCTTTTCCAGATTGCGTAACTGCTGGGACACTGACGGCTGGCTAAGCCCTGTGATCTCGGCGGCTTGCGCTACTGATCCGGTCCGCGCCAACGCCTCGAACACTTCGAGGCCGCGCAGGGTCAGCCCTTTCATAACCATCAGATATCCCTTTCGCTGCGCCTTTCTGGGGCGCAGTTCAGGTCAGGTCAAGGATTGATCAGCCTAGTTGCAGATCGCCTGCGCCATCTGACCGAAGTTCCGATACCGGTCCCACAGCGCATCGTCGCGCTGGGTCTTCGACATCTTGAGCTCTTGCGCCTGATGCGGGTCGCGGAACCACTTGGCAACGGTCTTCTGATCGCTGCGGGTCAACGCCTGGTTGGCCACTCGTTGAATGCAACTGCACCGATCCCGCGTCGCCGCCGACCGGTCAGATGCCAGACACGCCCGTTTGATCTGCGCCGCCTCTGCGACCGGAGCCACCGCCGTCAGCGACGTGGCACAGAATGCGATTAAGAGGAATTTTTTCATGCTCATGCCTCGTTTTTGCCTGCCCGGACGGGTCTGATGCCCCTCTCGGTCTGCGGCGGAGTATGAATCAAAGTGGAGTCTGGATCAATTGGGTGGTTCGAAAAAGTGAATACACGAGACGGCAACGATACCTTACCCCCCCAATACCTGTAGGTCGGGCTTCAGCCCGGCGCCGTTCAAGATAAAAAGGGCAGCCACCGCTCTAAAGCTTCTATTAACCCCCCAATTTTCTCTGGATGTTTAGCAATATATGTATCCACGACAGCGGTCGTGACACTCTTGGAGCTTATCACGACAACTGTACCTACCGCCAACTTGACTGTTAGAGCACTCCATTTGAGCAGATCAGCCAACCCTGCTTTGAGCTTTTTTAAGATTGCTTTAATCCACTCGGAAGGCGGATTTTCCTCTTCCAAAGTAGTCGAGAGTTCTTCGGCGGCTTCCCAGATCAATGTTATTGGGCCGGTTAAACGCTCATCGTAATTGCTCTCAGGAGGGTTGTTCCCTCCAATACCGAGGCGCGCAGAGGTTTGGATGTTTGGATGTTTGGGTCATCGATCAGGCCAGATAAGGCTCTTTCGACCTCCAACCGGGCTCGAATCCGTTCGATTTCATAGGCGACAGCTTCGGGCCCTGCGCTCCAGATGCTGCACTCAATCAAGGCAACCCGCCTTTGAAGCTCCCAATCTAGAGGTTGACCATCAATGAAACCCTGACGCCATTCTCGCCAGAATTGAAAGCTCTGGCCTCGAAAAAACTCCTCGAAGCCGTCGCGGGCGTCCAAGGGAACAATCAGTCGCACCTCTTCACGCCAAAGCAGCTGATCAAAAACCCGATCAGAGGGCGTGTCGAGATCACTAAGACATTGCATTGCCAAAATATCGGCGGCCTTGTCGGAAGCGCGTTTCGTCGACCTATTCCCCGGTGTCATCGCATAAAGAAACTCATCTGAATCTGCTGCTTGAGCAATGGAATTTAGTGTTTCTGTGGCGGTTCTTCTGGCAATTTCGACGCCGCGAATGAGGGCTGCTTGTGCTGCTAAGTGTGCCGAGTTGTCGTTTAGCAGGAGATCACCAGGCTTGATCGTCTTAAGCGTTCGTCCCAACCCTTCAAACGACGCTCGGCAGTCAAATCGCCAATGGACGATAGATGCTATCAATAATCGTAAGCTCGGAAATAACAGGCTCCTAGTTGCATCAGCATTACCTTTTAAGCTGACTGGCGGCAAATCCCTAAGTGCCGCTCGTAACGAAACTCCAACACACTTTTGAACACTTTGCCTCTCAAATTCCGAGTGAACCAACTCCACGTAATCAACTTCTGACATTTCAATCCCATTGGAGTTAAATAGGCCCTAAACGCACTAAACGTACCACCTTGACCAACCCACGATTCCCCTACATATCCCCAACCCATGACAGACCTCGCTCATATCCGCAATTTCTCCATCGTCGCGCATATCGACCATGGCAAATCCACCCTTGCTGACCGGCTCATCCAAGAGACCGGAACGGTCAAGGATCGCGACATGAAGGAACAGCTGCTCGACAGCATGGATATCGAGCGCGAGCGCGGCATCACAATCAAGGCCAACACGGTCCGCATCGACTATACCGCCGACAATGGCGAGCAATACGTGCTAAACCTGATTGACACACCCGGCCACGTGGACTTTGCCTATGAGGTCTCGCGGTCCATGCGCGCGGTCGAGGGTTCGCTGCTGGTTGTGGACTCGACCCAAGGGGTCGAGGCGCAGACGTTGGCGAATGTGTACCAAGCCATCGACGCAGATCATGAGATCGTTCCGGTACTCAACAAGATCGACCTGCCGGCGTCCGACTGTGACCGCGTGGCCGAACAGATCGAGGATGTGATCGGCATCGACGCGTCTGAGGCCATTCAGGTCAGCGCCAAAACCGGGCAGGGCATCCACGAAACGCTGGAATCTATCGTCACCCACTTGCCTGCGCCGCAGGGCAATCTCGACGCGCCGCTCAAGGCGATGCTGGTCGACAGTTGGTACGACGCCTATCTCGGCGTCATCGTTCTGGTCCGCATCATGGACGGCACGCTGAAAAAGGGGATGCGGGTCAAGTTCATGTCGAACAACACCCTGCACCATGTCGATCGCGTCGGCGTTTTCCGGCCCGAGATGGAGATGGTCGACAGCCTCGGCCCCGGTGAGATCGGTTTTCTCACCGCCTCGATCAAACAGGTTCGTGACACCCGCGTCGGCGACACCATCACCAATGACCGCAACGGAACCGAAATCGCGCTGGACGGCTTTAAACCCGCGCAGCCGGTGGTGTTCTGCGGTCTGTTCCCCGTCGACAGTTCCGAATTCGAAGATTTGCGCGATGCGATCGACAAACTGGCCCTGAACGACGCCAGCTTCAGCTTTGAGATGGAAACCTCGGCAGCACTTGGCTTTGGCTTCCGCTGCGGCTTCCTCGGCCTTTTGCACCTTGAGGTCATCCGCGACCGCATCGAACGCGAATATGATATCGAGCTCATCACCACCGCGCCGTCGGTGATCTATCACGTCTACATGAAAGACGGCGAGATGATCGAGCTGCACAACCCCGCCGACATGCCCGACCCCTCCAAGGTCGACCATATTGAGGAACCGCGCATCAAGGCGACCATTCTGGTGCCCGATGAATTCCTCGGCGACGTGCTGAAACTGTGCCAGGACCGCCGCGGCATCCAGCTGGACCTGACCTATGCGGGCAGCCGCGCCATGGTCGTCTATGACCTGCCGCTGAACGAGGTTGTCTTTGACTTCTACGACCGTCTGAAATCGGTGACCAAGGGCTATGCGTCGTTTGATTACCAGATGACCGGCTATACCGAGGACAATCTGGTCAAGATGTCGGTGCTGGTGAATGACGAACCGGTCGACGCGCTGTCGACCATGGTTCACCGCGACCGGGCCGAGATGCGGGGCCGGGCGATGTGCGAAAAGCTCAAGGACCTGATCCCGCGCCACATGTTCAAAATCCCGATCCAGGCCGCTATCGGAGGCAAGGTCATCGCCCGCGAGACCCTCTCGGCCCTGCGCAAGGACGTGACCGCCAAATGCTACGGAGGCGACGCCACGCGGAAACGCAAACTGCTGGACAAGCAGAAGGCGGGTAAGAAGAAGATGCGTCAGTTCGGGAAGGTGGATATCCCGCAGGAGGCGTTTATTAGCGCCTTAAAAATGGACAGCTAAGGCTGTCCATTTGTGTGTGGTTGACCAGTCAACAAGAATTCAGTTGGTAGAGGGGCTAGTTCGAAGATAGCTCGGTCAAGTCAAGAGCGGTGTACTTAATGCTCACCTCGCCGTTTGGCTTTCGTACTCTTGCTACCTCTATAGAAGCTCTAAACTTGCTCCCGAGCGTGATGCCATCATTCTCAATGCGTTCAAGGTAATCCTGACTAACTTGTTTGCCAAAATTCCCTGTTATGACGTCTACTTTGTCATCTGGTTGAAACTCAAATGATCTGCTTAGCGGTGACAGGCCAACCAATGTTCCGATCCAAATTTCCTCTTTAATATCAACACTGGCGTTACTCAATCTTAAGTAGGCGCGTTCAATATCTTCGTTTTCAAATCTTAGTTGTTTCGTAGGTAGCGCAGCTCGTAAAGTCGCTTCGCTAGAGTGCAGATGTTTGAAAAACTGGTTCAAAGATGAAAACACTCTTGGATTTATCGCATCAAGCTCAACTAAGAAGTCATCATCATCTCTTTGAGTGATTTCTTCAATAGTTTCAATTGCTTCGTCTAGAGCTTCGCGGAGCGTAGTTGCCACCGCACTAGATTGGTCAGCGCCCGGTTCTTCCAATACAAACCCAAACGAGCCGCGAGCGATCTCAGTAATTCGGAGTGAGGAGTTTCTCTGGCTAGGAACAATTCCTCGTGCCCCCTTTAGTCCCAAGCTCGTACCACTAGCATAGAGCTTAGACACGATGTCCTGAAAAATTGAGAGGGCTTTGGTGGCGAAGCGAGCGTCAATCGACGCTGTTCCTAGGACCGGACGCCCGTCGAATAGAAGCGCAACCTCAGCAACGTTCGAATCTGTTCTTTCTAGCTGTTCAATTTCAGACTCAATCGCGGACACACGGGATCGAAAATTCATCTCGGCCACAACATCACCTGCCTCCTCAGCTTCTGCAGCCAAAAATGAAACCTCATCAATCTGAGATTTGAGATGCTGTAGATGGGCAAGATTAGACATCGAATTTGGTCCGAATTTGCGTTTCTATTCTACTAAACTCCATTGGATCGTTCGCCAGCGGTATTTCAACGATACCCTTTTTTCTGAATGTATCTCTCTGTTCAGAAAATAGCCCAAACCAATATGAGGAATTTCCAACAATCCGATAGGGTTCCGTATCAAGGTCAAGACCGTAGCAATCGCAGAGGTAGATCGGTTTTAAAACATTTGTATCAAAAAACTCTTGATGTAGGAAATTCTTGTAGTCGTGCTGCCACAGCGATGCATTTGTTTGGTATTTTAGCGGCCTGTGGAAGAGAGTTAGGACATCGATGTCCTTCGGTGCGCGGCTGCGGATAGTTTCAACGTCCTCAACAAAGCTACCGTCAATCCATTGGATTCCGCCGATAAATCCGCCGTTGAACAGCTTCTTCCTATACTGATTTAAGCCCAACAAAAGCTTTGCTCGTTCTCGAGAAGTTAGAAATCTTGTGACCAGCAACGACATGTCGCTTTTGTAGGGAGATCTACTTCTGGGTTCTGTCGGATCAGCACCTATGAATGCAGGTAGTGCGCCACCTTTGTCAAAACTTGGAATAAACAATTTGAACCTATTCGTCTTTTTTTGAGACTTTGCATAATGTCTTTGTGTGGCGCAACTTAAAAGAGTTGTAAGGTCATTTAACTCTCCCAAGATCATGCGTGCTTGAGCGAGCCATGAGTCTAATAACACATCATTTTCGTTGGCCTCCATCACCCACACTGTGATCCACCTCACAGCCCCAACCGCACCCTCCTGCTACACTTGACCCCACGGCAACCTCAGCAGGAGGCGCAGATGTCCACATCCATGATCCCCATCATCGCCCTCGGGTCGGCGGGTCTCTATTCCGTGGCCATGATCGCGATGAAGTTCTGGTGGAAGCTCCCCGGTGTGGGGCTTGGGCTGCTGATCGTCGCGACTCTGCTGGCCGGGGCGACGCTGGAGCTTGCCGCGCTGCGCGAGGAGCGGTTGGGCATCATCTATACCGGTATTCTGGGGGCCGAGGTCGTTCTGATCGCCATCGCCTCGTTCTTTCTGTTCGGCGAAAACTTTTCGTTTCGCGAGGCTGCAGGCATCGGTCTGGTCATCCTCGGCACCGCGCTGGCCTGGGCCTGAGGCAAACATTACCGGTTTGTGAAGTTTCCCTCAGGTAAGTTGCAACCCGTGCACTCCCTTCCAATCTGTTCAACAGGCCAGCAACGGCCCTGAACTTTGGAGGAGAGCCCATGACCAGATATATGACTGCCGGAGCAGCCGCTCTGGCCACGAGCCTAACCCTTGCCACGGCCTCGATGGCCGAGACCACACCTGATCTGCGTGGTGCCTGGAGCGGCACCTATACCAAGGTCTCCCCGTCTCGGGTAGCCACCGGAGACGCACCGCGCTTTCATCAGGGAGAGTGGGTGTTGGATATCCAGCAGCAGCAGGACAACCTGTTCTGGGGGCCCAGCATGTGGCGACCGGATGCTGGCACAGATTGGCGCGTGTTTGACGCCACTGGCACCATCAGTCTGGATGGGTCAGGCACCATCGGCATCGTCGAAAGCTCGGCCGATCCGCAGGTGGGTGTGAATGCGCTGGTGGATGCGCGCTATCAGGACGGCAAGATTTACGCGGATTTCCGTAGCCTGCGACGCGGGACAACGTACAGCGTTGTACTCGAACGTCAGGTGAACTGAAGCGTCTCCGGCCCGGCCGGTCGTAGGGGGTACTGGCTGCACCGTGTTGCAGCGCGTAGTAGGTAATCTCGGTCGGGTCGGAACGCTTCTCATAAACGGACACAGCGTCTCCTCAGGGGGGACGGGTCGGGCGGCATCTTGGCTGCAAGTGACAGGGTCCTGAACACACGGTGCCGGATTGCGGCGTTCCCTGGCACCTGTGGTTTAGGCTCTCGCGAACCTTCAGCGCGGCTTTGCTTGTGGTCTGAGGGCCGTCCGGCCCCGGATTCTCAGGTCATCTCTGGCTGGGCAATCACAAGATACGCCTGATTCGATGCTCTGAGGCTGTGAATATCCACAATTGGCAGCAAAATGGCTTTTGCAGGTGCAGAAAACGGGAAAATCGGGTCATTTCGTCGAATTCAGCGTTTTCCATTGCCAAGACCGCACGGTGTTTCAATTTCCGGAGTTATCCACAATTTTCTCCCAGCGGATATCAACACTTTATCCCCGTCTAATTCTCATGCTGCAGTGCTATTTCCTTGTCGGAACATGACCCGGATGTAACAGTTCTATTACCGCAACGGTTCTTAGGAACCAGGGTGGGACGCAAAGACCAAAGGGGGTCGAGGCAATAAGGGCGAGTCTTAGGATTAGCTTTTATATGCAGAGGCTTACCGGTGGATGGTCAGTTGAATTGGGTGTCAGACCCGGGTCAGATGATCAGACTCTCAGAAGGTCGATGCGTGCTGCAAAGCATCTTAGGATGCCGAGCAGCGGCCGTGGCCTGTAACAGGGTCTGGGCAACTGGATCGTGGCGTCCCTCGGATGCATCGACCCGGCAAGGCGTCAGGAGTATCCGCAAGGGTACATGCATGGACCGCGTCTGCGCACCTGACGCCTTTTCTTTTTCTCTGGTTTTTCCAGGCTGCCACTCTGCCCCTGCAAAACGGGAACGGGGTTCTTGTGGATGCACAAGAACCCCGAAGTGTCAGATATGCAATGCCGCGTCTATGCACCTGTGCCAAGGAGTGTAACTTGGTTGGCTGCAATCTTCAACCATATCTTGTATGTAGAAGTTGTGCTTTCACAATATCCTGAACCGCGTCAGATATTTTGCTGAACGTCAGTTGCCGCGCCTTGAATGGCATCACCTGCTTTTTCGATATCTTTGCCAGCACCTTTGGCAGTCTCGCACGCGGCGAGAGAAAACAGTGCCAACCCTACCAGAATTGCTCGGATCATCAGTACCTCCATTTGATGTTCTAAGCATGGCCTAGCAGTTTTTATTTGCTGTAACCAGTATTTTACCGCGCTGACACGGGGCGTAGAAACACGAAGCTGCAGACCAAATTGACCGCATGGATTGCGAAGGCAGGGTGTGGCCGCACCAACGTTAGAATGTTCGGGTCGGAAAGACTGGAACAACGCGTCTGGTGCGGTGGAAAGATAAACGAAATCAGTCCTTTTGGTCGCCGCAGAACAGCTCGTACACCACTTCAAGCATACGGCGCGGTCTGTCGTCAGCAAGTCGGTAGTAAATAGCCTTACCTTCGCGTCGCGGAATCACAAGGCCTTCCAGACGAAGGCGGGACAGCTGCTGCGAAACAGCAGCCTGTCGTGCGGAAAGTAGGTCCTCAAGCTCGGTCACGGATTTTTCGCCAGAGACTAGATGGCACAAGATCATCAATCGGCCTTCGTGACTGATCGCCTTGAGGAAATTCGATGCGCGGGTCGCATTTCCCGCCATCCGGTCGAAATCGTCAGACGTCATATTCTGTGAAATCTGAGGCAATGCCATTGCTGTTTTCCTTTTGGGCCCTGGTGTGGGGGCACTTTTGTGAGTGGGCACTTTTGTGAGTGGTTCGCTAAAGCGGTTCGCATTGCTACACGTTCTGTGCATGAATTTCCATATGCATGGATCAAAATGCCGTGATGGGAAAAGGGGAACTTATTGTTTAGAGCATCAAACCGCGCATTGACATCGGCGGCCTCGGTGCGTTCGACATCAGACTATCCACCTATTTTGGACGGTTGGAGTGCGATCTGTTGAGCCCCCCTTGCAGCCCCCCCGTGCCGACACTAAGACTCGGGTAACGTTTCTTCGGGTAATGTCCCGATCCATAGCAAAACAGGCAGGTTCTCATGTTCGATCCCGTTGACACCTATATGAATACGCTCGTTCCCATGGTCGTCGAGCAGACCAGCCGGGGTGAACGCGCGTATGATATTTTCTCGCGCCTTCTGAAAGAGCGGATCATTTTCATCAACGGTCCGATCCACGACGGGATGAGCCACCTGATCGTCGCGCAATTGCTGCACCTCGAGGCCGAAAATCCAAACAAAGAAATCTCGATCTACATCAATTCGCCTGGCGGCGTGGTTACCAGCGGTTTGTCGATTTACGATACAATGCAGTATATCAAGCCCAAATGTTCGACATTGGTAATCGGTCAGGCAGCCTCGATGGGGTCGGTTTTGCTGGCCGGTGGCGAGAAGGGAATGCGTTTCTCGCTGCCCAACAGCCGGATCATGGTGCACCAGCCCAGCGGCGGCTATCAGGGTCAGGCCAGCGACATCATGATTCACGCGGCCGAGACGCAAAAGCTGAAGGATCGCCTTTATGACATATACGTGCGTCATACAGGTCAGACCAAAAAGGCGGTTGAAAAAGCGCTGGACCGTGACAATTTCATGAGCCCGGAAGAGGCGAAAGACTGGGGTCACATCGACGAAATCGTCGAAAATCGCGCCAAAATGGACGGTGACGAGGCCTAATAATATCTCCCCACGTCCCAGGCGTGGGGGCCATTTTTGAGATTGTAGCCGCCCCGGTGGTGGCCTAAGCTGCACCAACATGTGGCATGCGCGGTCCGACACGGACCGCAGGGACGAAGCCCGAAAGGTAGAACATGGCGACGAATTCAGGCGGTGACGGCAAAAACACGCTCTACTGCAGCTTCTGCGGCAAGAGCCAGCATGAGGTGCGCAAGTTGATTGCCGGCCCGACCGTTTTCATCTGCGATGAATGCGTCGAACTGTGTATGGACATCATCCGCGAAGAGACGAAGGCCAGCGGCCTGAAGTCCAGCGATGGCGTTCCGACGCCCAAAGACATTTGTGAGGTGCTGGACGATTACGTTATCGGTCAGGCCACCGCCAAGCGGGTTCTGTCGGTTGCTGTGCACAACCACTACAAGCGTCTGAACCACGCCCAAAAGGCCGGCAGCGATATTGAGCTGGCCAAGTCCAACATTCTGCTGATCGGCCCAACCGGCTGCGGTAAGACGCTGCTGGCGCAGACGCTGGCGCGTATTCTGGACGTGCCGTTCACCATGGCAGACGCAACTACACTGACCGAAGCCGGGTATGTGGGTGAGGATGTTGAAAACATCATTCTCAAGCTGCTGCAGTCCAGCGAATACAATGTTGAACGCGCGCAGCGCGGCATCGTCTATATCGACGAGGTCGATAAAATCACGCGCAAATCCGAAAACCCATCCATCACGCGCGATGTATCGGGTGAAGGTGTGCAGCAGGCGCTGCTTAAGCTGATGGAAGGCACCGTGGCCAGTGTGCCGCCGCAGGGCGGGCGCAAGCATCCGCAGCAGGAATTCCTGCAAGTGGATACCACGAACATCCTTTTCATCTGCGGTGGTGCTTTTGCGGGTCTGGATAAGATCATCGCACAGCGCGGCAAAGGCTCGGCCATGGGCTTTGGTGCCGACGTGCGGGACAATGATGAACGCGGCGTAGGTGAGATTTTCAAGGATCTCGAACCCGAGGATCTGCTGCGGTTCGGCCTGATTCCGGAATTCGTTGGACGTCTGCCGGTTCTGGCGACGCTGGAAGATCTGGACGAAGATGCACTGGTTACAATCCTGACCAAACCCAAGAACGCTTTGGTCAAGCAGTACCAGCGCCTGTTCGAACTGGAAGACGCCGAGCTGGCCTTTACTGATGATGCGCTGAAGTCGATCGCCAAGAAGGCCATTGAACGCAAAACCGGCGCGCGCGGGCTGCGCTCGATCCTCGAGGATATCCTTCTGGACACCATGTTCGAACTTCCGGGCATGAAGAACGTAACCGAAGTGGTGGTGAACGAAGAGGCGGTGTCGTCTGACAAGCAGCCCCTGATCATCTATGCGGATGCCGCGGAATCAGCTTCGGCAGGGTAAGGCACAACAAGAATTACCAAGACGGCGCGGGATTGACCGCGCCGTTTTCTTTTGGAGGGAAGCATGAAAATCAGGCGCATTTCATCTGGCGGAGAATTCGAGGCCAAAATCGGCTATTGTCGCGCTGTTGTTGCAAATGGTTTCGTCTTTGTCGCCGGGACTTGCGCCCAAGGTGACAACGTGCCGGAGGACATTGTAGGGCAGTGCAAGTCGTCCTTGGAGGCGATTGGAAAAGCGCTGGCCGAGGCTGGAGTCGGTTTTGCGGACGTAGTTCGGGTCAATTACTATTTGCCGGACATGAATGAGTTCGAACTTTGCTGGCCGTTGTTGGTAGAAGCTTTTGGTGACAACCCACCGGCAGCGACGGTGATCGAATGCAATCTCATAACACCCGAGGACCGCATCGAAATCGAAGTGACCGCGGCTCTGCCGCAATAGAGGGTGCGGTTTTTGTGACACTGGACCTTAGCCCGCCTTTGGTCCATATCTGCGGGTACAGAAATGCCGGAGGCAGCTGATGGGAATCCTAAACAGTCTTTTGCGGGCCGTGACCTGGTGGAACGGATCCACATTGAACACGCAGATTTACACATCGCGTAAGGGTATCAAGGTCGGTGAAGACGACGAAGGCAACGTGTTCTATCACAATGCCGACGACAGCAGACGCTGGGTTATTTTCAATGGTGAGGCCGAGGCAAGCCGAGTTGACCCCGATTGGCATGGCTGGCTGCACCGCACCTGGGATGAGCCGCCGACGGACAAACCGCTGAAACACAAATCCTGGGAAAAACCGCATCAGGAAAATCTGACAGGCTCTGCTTTGGCTTATGCACCAGCAGGTTCTTTGCGCCGCCCGGACCCGGTCGAGCGTAAGGACTACGAGGCCTGGAGCCCGGAATAACACGAGGCGAGCAATGTCGAGTTATAATGCAACCGAAGTTCTGGTCGGTGGGGTCGTCTTAGCCTGTGCCGTCGCATTTGGCGTTTACGCCAGCCAATCCACCGGCCTGTCGCAAAGCAGTGGCGGCTATGAACTGGGCGCCTCTTTCCGTTCCTTGGAAGGGGTAGGCGTCGGCACTGACGTACGCCTTGCTGGTGTCAAGATCGGCACTGTAACCGGTGTAGACCTGAATCCCGAAACCTATCGCGCCGATACCACCTTCTCGATCTCTGACGGAATTCTGGTGCCGGACGACAGCGCGATTGTCATCTCATCCGAAGGGCTGCTGGGCGGCAACTTTGTCGAGATTATGCCGGGTGGTTCGCCTTTCTACTTTGAAGCGGGCGATCAAGTCGAAGATACGCAAGGTGCCGTCAGTCTGATTTCCCTGCTGGTCAAGTTTGTCGCCGGGGACGGAAGCGAATGAAGCGATTTGCCCTGATTGCAGCGTTGCTGGTCGCGATGGGGGCCACGGCCCAGCAAAAAGCCCAATCCGGTCCTGGCGCAATGCTGCGCGGTCTGGACAAGGTCAGCGGTCAGACCGTCGATGTTGAAATGCGGAATGGTCAGACATTGCCGGTTTTTGGGTTGGACGTGGCCTTGGGCGATTGCCGCTATCCAGCGGACAACCCGACCGGTGATGCGTTTGCCTACTTGACGATCTGGGAAAAAGGCAGGACAGATCAACTGTTTGACGGCTGGATGATTGCCACGTCGCCCGCGCTGAACGCGCTGGACCATGCGCGTTATGACGTCTGGGTGATGCGCTGTATCACTGCGTCTGGTGACTGAGGCACTGCTGCCTCGAAATCCGCACTGGCATTGATCGCCTCTTCAAGCGTATTCCGATATTGCGTGCGCGGAATCTCGATCGCTCCCAGAGACGCCAGATGAGCGGTCAGAAACTGGGTGTCAAACAAGCGAAATCCGGTTTGGCGCAAGCGATCCACGAGATAGGCCAGCGCTATTTTCGAGGCATCCTTTCGACGGGAAAACATGCTTTCGCCGAAGAACGCCGCACCCAACGTAACGCCATAAACGCCGCCGACCAGTGCGTCCTCATCCCAGACCTCCAGCGAATGGGCCCGGCCCGTGAGGTGGAGTTGTTGATAAAGGCGGCGCAATTCTGCATTGATCCAGGTGTCTGCCCGATCAGCGCAGCCATCGACCACTCCGGCAAAATCGCGGTTGATGCTGATGGAAAAGCCGGACTTTCGAATGCGGCGTGCGAGGCTGCGCGAGATATGAAAGCCATCTAACGGAAAAACGCCACGAAACTTGGGATCGACCCAGAACAGTTCCGGATCATCGCGGTGTTCGGCCATCGGGAAAATTCCAATGGAATAACCGTGTAGCAAAAGTTCAGGGGTCAGGCTCATGCGCGATACCCGGGGACCAGAGCGCAAGTGCCCTCTGGTCCCTTGGTTTTATTGGGCCATATTCGCCGCAAGCCAGTGTTCCAGCCAGTGAATGTTGTAATCACCGTTGTGGATTTCCGGCTCTTGCAGCAACGCATGGAACAGCGGCACGGTTGTATCGATACCGTCCACGATCAGTTCGCCCAATGCGCGATCTAGCCGTGCCAGCGCCTCGGCCCGGTCGCGGCCATGTACGATCAACTTGGCAATCAGCGAGTCGTAATATGGTGGAATCGAATACCCATCATACAGCGCCGAATCCATCCGCACACCCAGGCCGCCGGGGGCATGAAAGGCCGAGATTCTGCCCGGGCAGGGTGAGAAGTTCGGCAGCTTTTCTGCATTGATCCGGACCTCAATGGCGTGGCCGTTGATCACAAGATCGTCCTGACCAAACGACATCGGTTCGCCAGCTGCGACGAGAATTTGTTCGCGCACCAGATCGACGCCAAAGATGCCCTCGGTCACCGGGTGTTCTACCTGCAGGCGGGTGTTCATCTCGATGAAGTAGAACTCACCGTTCTCATACAAGAACTCGATGGTTCCGGCGCCAATATAATTGATCTTGGCCACGGCGTCCGCGCAGACTTTACCGATCTTGGCGCGCTCTTCCGGGGTGATGCTGGGGCCGGGTGCCTCTTCAAACACCTTCTGGTGGCGGCGCTGCAGCGAGCAGTCGCGTTCGCCCAGATGCACAGCCTTGCCCTTGCCGTCACCAAAGACCTGGATCTCGATATGGCGGGGCGTGGTCAGGTATTTCTCGATATAGACCTCGTCATTGCCAAAGGCGGCTTTGCCCTCGGCACGTGCGGTCATAAATGCGCTTTCCATCTCATCCGCGCTCATCGCGACTTTCATACCGCGACCGCCACCGCCAGCGGTGGCTTTGATGATGACGGGGTAACCAAATTCCTCACCGATTTTCTTGGCCGTCTCCAGATCGGGCACGCCGCCGTCCGAACCCGGAACACAAGGCACACCCAGCGCCTTCATCGTGTCCTTGGCGGTGATCTTGTCGCCCATGACGCGGATGTGTTCGGCGGTGGGGCCGATAAAGGTGATGCCGTGATCTTCGACGATCTGCACGAATTCGGCATTCTCGGACAGGAAACCATAGCCAGGGTGGATCGCCTGTGCGCCAGTGATTTCACACGCCGAGATGATCGCAGGCACCGACAAGTAGCTTTGCGGGCTGGGCGGAGGGCCGATGCAGACCGATTCGTCCGCCATGCGCACATGCATCGCGTCGCTATCGGCGGTGGAGTGGACGGCGACCGTCTTAATCCCCATCTCGCGGGCAGCGCGGATGACCCGCAGGGCGATCTCGCCTCGGTTGGCAATCAGGATCTTGTCGAACATGGGACCGCCTTACTCAACGATGACCAGAGGGGTGCCGAATTCCACCGCATCACCGTCACCGACCAGAATGCGTTTGATGGTTCCGGATTTGGGTGCGTGAATGTGGTTCATGGTTTTCATCGCTTCGACAATCAGCAGTGTGTCGCCTTCGGACACCGATGCGCCGACGCTGATGAAGGAAGGTGCGCCCGGTTCGGGCTGCATATAAACGGTTCCTACCATGGGCGAGGTGACAGCGCCCGGGTGGCTGGCCGGATCTTCCTGTGCCGCCGGAGCTTCGACAGGTGCAGCGGCTGCTGCTACGGGTGCTGGTGCCGCTGCCGGTACGGCCATCTGAACAGGGGCGGGCGCGACCTGCGACATACGGCTGACGCGGACATTCAAACTGTCGTCATCACCATATTCGCGCATGACTTCCAGTTCGGTCAGGTCATTTTCGCGTAGCAGTTCGGCCAGTGCCTTGATGAATGCCACGTCCGCTTCGTGTTTGGTATCTGTCATGAGTGTCCTCGACGGTTCCCCTTTGGCCCGTCTGTTCTCGCGGGCTTTGGTCTGATTACGCAGCGTTATAAGCTATGCGGACGGTCATGAAAAGCGCAGTCTCGGCATGTCAGATGGGGGTTTTGCCCAATATTTCGGGGGGAAACGGATTAAAGGGGCATGCCTGAGAGTTTTGCCACAAGTTCAGGTAGTTTGCGCGCGCCGAACTTCTCTAGCAGACGGGCGCGGTAAGCCTCGATTGTGCGATAGCTCAGCCCCAACTCGACGCCGATTTCCTTGGCGGACAGACCACGGCAGGACATGATGGCAACTTCGCGTTCGCGGGTTGTCAGTTCGACCAGCGGGCGGTCTTCGGAGATATCAGAAAAGCTCCAGATGCCATGGCGAAACGGGTCGTCCGGTGTCAGGGATCGTCCGCGTGCACGGCACCAAAACAGGTCACCGTCGCGACGGCGCATAACCCGTTCGTCGGTATAATATCCTGTGTCCTGCATCGCTTTCAGGCCGCGCTGTCCGATCCTCTCCCAGTCCGCGACCGAGGGGTAGAGGTGCAGCAGGGGCATATTGCGATACTCTGCCTCCTCGCCGCCAAAGGTGCGGGCGAATTGCAGATTGCAGCGTCGGATGATGCGGTTTTCCAACTCGACCAATCCGATGGGGGCATATTCGAAGGCTGGGTCGCTCATCTGGCTATCGTGCAAGGAATTCGGGAAAATTAGAAGAGGGTGGATGCAGATTTGGCAGATTGGGCACCGAAAGCTGGGGTGGAAGGTAAGGGCCATCCGCAATCGCAGTTGTGAATGCTGTAAATGGGCTATGAAAATCGGCCTTTAAGCTTTAGAAATTTAATGGGAGTTTTGAAAAGAATGGGTCGAATTGGGTGATGTAACATGCGCGACACGCTGACGGGTAGCCGCATTCGCGAGCGACGCCAAATCTCAGGTCTGCGGCAGGCCGAGCTTGCGCGGCAGGTTGGGATCTCGGCGTCCTATTTGAATCTAATCGAACACAATCGCCGTCGGATCGGGGGCAAGCTGCTGGTGGATATCGCCAATGCGCTGTCTGTTGAGCCTTCGCTGCTGACCCAAGGGATTGAGGCGACGCTGATTTCGGCGCTGCGCGAGGCTGCTGCAGATGCGGTTGGACAACAGGCCGAAGTGGACGCGCTGGAAGAGTTCGCAGGTCGGTTTCCCGGGTGGGCCGGAGTTCTGGCGCAGATGCATCGCCGGGTCGTCTCGCTTGAGCGCACGGTTGAAACCCTGTCCGACCGACTGACGCATGATCCACATCTTGCCGCGTCGATGCACGAGGTGCTGTCAACGGCCGCTGCCATTCGTTCAACGGCAGGGATTCTGGCCGACACGCAGGAAATCGAGCCCGAGTGGCGCGATCGGTTTCACCGCAACCTGCACCAGGATGCTGAAAGGCTAGCTGACAGTTCCAAGTCTCTGGTGGCATATTTGGATGATTCTGAGGCGGCCGATGACCGTCGCGGTGTACCCTCGGAGGATGCTGAGGCTTTTTTTCAGGCCAACAGCCACCATTTCCCGCAGATCGAAGCCGGCGGAAGCGGTGCGGACATTGACCTGAGCGCGATTGAATCGGCAGCAGCGCGGACTGTGACCAAGGGATATCTGGATACCTACGCCGCAGATGTCAGAGCCATGCCTCTGGACGACGTGCAGAAGGCTCTGACCGAGGCCGAGCCTGATCCGCTGGCTCTGGCGGCACGGTTTTCAGTAGATATCCCGACAGTCCTGCGGCGGCTGGCGACATTGCCCGAAGGATATCTAGGGCGGCCGACCGGGTTGGTGGTCTGTGACGCGTCGGGCAGTATCCTGTTCAGCAAATCCGTGCCTGGCTTCGCCATGCCCCGCTTTGGCGAAGCCTGCCCGTTCTGGCCCATCTTTCAGGCTCTGAACAGACCATTGGTTCCGATCCGCAAACGCGTTGTGCAATTGGGGCGAACGGCGGCCGAGTTCGACTGCTATGCCTACGCGTGGCCGCAGGCGGTTTCAGGATATGACGATGCGCCCGCCTATCATTCAGTCATGCTTGTCCGAGCGGTGGAAGAGGGGGCTCCGAGCGCGCAATCCGTGACCCGGGTCGGCCCCAGCTGCCGGGTCTGCCCGAATGACGCCTGCGCATCGCGCCGCGAGCCGTCGATTTTGAGCGAAGGTTTTTGACAGTTTCCTGACAGAGGGCTTAAGCTAACGCCGACAGGTTTACGTACGGAATCTGTCTTGGGGAGGGATGGAACATATGAGCCGCAAGGTTCTGTTAATTGAGGATGAGCCCAACATCGCTGAGGCCATTCGATTTTTGCTGACCCGCGAGGGATGGCACGTTGAAACACACGCAGAAGGGTCGGATGCGATAGAAGTCATTCAGGGCTCAAATCCTGATCTGGTCATACTGGACGTTATGCTGCCCGGCAAAAGCGGGATGGAGATTTTGCGCAACCTGCGCGAGCTTGAGGGCATGCAGCATTTGCCCGTTTTGATGCTGACCGCGCGCGGGCAATCGCGCGACCGGGAAATGGCTGAAAATGCCGGGGTCAGCCGCTTTATGACCAAGCCGTTTTCCAACGCCGAAGTGCTGACAGCGGTGCGAGACCTGCACGCGCAGGCAACACGGTCATGAATTCGGGCGAAGATGGTAAACCCCAAGGGGTCCGGCCTTCGCTATTTCTCGAGCGTCAGAGCTATCGCCGCCGCAGGTTGATGGATGCCGCGCGCTTACTGCCTATTCTGGGGGCCGCTCTTGTTGCCATTCCGCTGCTGTGGCCAAGCCAAGGCTCATCTGATGATGGCGTGCCGTTGTCTTCAGCAATTCTGTATATCTTCACGTGCTGGGCTTTGCTGATCCTAATCAGTCTAATCTTTGGATTTGCAGCCAGACGAATGGTTGTAAGTGACGATGCCGAGGCAGAGTCGGATTGATGGCCACACTAAACGTTCTGATCCTGGTTTGCCTCGGCTATGTCGTTCTGTTGTTCGGGGTGGCTTTTGCCGCTGACCGGATGGCGGCCGCTGGCCGGGGGGCGTGGTTGCGGTCTCCGCTGATCTATACATTGTCACTGTCGATCTATTGCACGGCCTGGACCTTTTACGGCGCTGTCGGAAACGCTGCGCGGTCCGGGTTAGAGTTCGTCACGATTTACCTTGGGCCGACGCTGGTGATGCTCAGCTGGTGGTGGGGTCTGCGCAAGCTCGTGCGGGTCGGACGCACCCAGCGGGTAACATCCATCGCAGACTTGATTTCGTCGCGATATGGAAAATCCAACACGCTGGCCATTTGCGTGACCATTCTGGCCGTTTTGGGCGGAACGCCGTACATAGCGTTGCAGCTGCAATCCATTACACTGTCTTTTTCCATCTTTGCCGAGGCCGATCCCTCGGGCCTCTACCGAGAAGGTTCCAGTGTGTTTTGGGTAGCTGCGGGCCTGGCGGTGTTTGCAATCCTGTTTGGTACTCGAAACCTGGATGCGAATGAGCGTCACCACGGCGTGGTCACCGCCATTGCGTTGGAATCGGTCGTCAAACTGTTTGCCTTGCTTGCGGTTGGTGTCTTCGTGGTTTGGGGCGTTGCGGGTGGGATTGGCCCGATGATGGATCGCATCGATGCCTCGGAAATCGGGCAATGGAACGTGGATGCCGGACGTTGGACGACCTTCATTTTCCTCTCGGCCGCCGCATTCATCTGTTTACCGCGGATGTTTCAGGTGATGGTCGTTGAAAATGCGGATGAGGGGCATCTGAGAACCGCTGCCTGGGCTTTCCCGCTATATCTGCTGTTGATGAGCCTGTTTGTCGTGCCCATCGCCGTTGTGGGTCTGGATTTGATGCCCGAAGGCTCGAACCCTGACCTGTTCGTGCTGACGGTGCCCTTGTCGCAAGGGAACGACTGGCTGGCGATGCTGTCGTTTATCGGCGGGTTTTCCTCGGCCACGTCTATGGTCATCGTGACGGCAATGGCGCTGTCGACCATGGTGTCGAACCATCTGGTCATGCCGATCTGGCTAAGCACGCAAGGGGGCGCGGGTTCGGTCTCGGGTGATGTGCGTAACGTGGTGCTGATGGCGCGGCGCGTGTCCATCGCGGTCATCATGGCGCTAGGTTACTACTATTACCGCTTGTCGGGCGGTGGGGCGGCGCTGGCGTCGATCGGGCTGGTGGCCTTTGCGGGCATTTCCCAGATCCTGCCAGCGCTGGTTGGTGGGTTGTTCTGGCGCGGGGCCACGCGCACCGGAGCGCTCGTTGGGCTGACGGTTGGATTCGTGCTGTGGATCTACACCTTGTTACTGCCGGGGATGGGTGGCGCGATAATGCCCGACTCGGTACTGCAAAACGGCCCCTTCGGGTGGGGCTGGTTGCGGCCGAGGGCCCTGTTCGGGATCGAAGGAATGGACCCCATGGTCCACTCGGTCATGTGGTCATTGGCGTTGAACACGGCTGCGTTCTGCGCTGCGTCCTTGCTGAGTTTCCCAAGCCCGTTGGAGCGTCTGCAGGGCGCGCAGTTCGTCAATGTTTTTGACCACTCGGTCTCACCTGCTGGCTGGACCGGGTCGGTGGCGCAAAGCGAAGACCTGATGATCATGACACAGCGCATTCTGGGCTCTGGCCCGGCGCAGGAGTTCTTTCAGCACGAGGCCGAAGCACAGGGTGGACGGACAAGCCTGCCGGAGCCCACGCCGGGATTTTTGGAAAGACTGGAACGTGAACTCAGCGGCTCGGTCGGCGCGGCCACGGCCCATGCGATGATCGGGCAGATTGTCGGTGGATCGTCCGTTTCGGTTGAGGACTTGCTTGCGGTGGCTGACGAGTCGGCGGAACTGTTGGAGTATTCCAGCCAGCTTGAGGCCAAATCCGCCGAGCTCAGCCGTACCGCGCGCCAATTGCGGGAGGCGAATACCAAGCTGACACAGATCTCGGAACAAAAAGACGGGTTCCTCAGTCAGGTCAGCCATGAATTGCGGACGCCGATGACCTCAATCCGGGCCTTTTCGGAGATCATGCGCGATACGGATGGTTTGAGTGCCGAAGAGCAAACGCGCTATGCCGCGATCATCCATGATGAGGCCCTGCGGCTGACGCGCCTGCTGGACGATTTGCTGGACCTGAGCGTTCTGGAAAGCGGTCGTGTGAGCCTGAACATGGGTGGGGATACCCTTGGTTCGATCCTGGATCGGGCGGTCTCAAGCGCATTGGCGGGGTCACATCCAAAACTCAGGATTCGCCGCTCGCGACCGTCCGAGCGTATTCCGCTGAACACTGATCTCGATCGGTTGGGGCAGGTCTTTATCAATCTGATTTCGAACGCGCAGAAATATTGCGACGCGGATGAACCCGTTTTGACCATCTCGGCCCATGATGTCGGGGGGCAGGTCGTCATTGATTTCACCGATAACGGCAGTGGCATCCCGCCCGAAGCGCAGTCGATGGTGTTCGAAAAGTTTGCCCGTGTCGGTGGGGACAAGGCGGGTGGCGCTGGTTTGGGGCTGGCGATCTGCCGCGAGATCATGCAGCGTCTGGGCGGCGAGATCAGTTATCTTCCTGGGCAAGGCGGTGCGGCCTTTCGGGTCCGCCTTCCGTTGGCGCACCGGCAAGCTGCGCAATAATGCGACCATAAAGACATTGGTAACCTGCCTCGGGTTAGACCGGATACCAGGTTCAGAAACTCAAATCGGTATCGGGCATGACGCAGTCTGTCAGCACAGCTTTGGCGCGCAAACTTTCGGCAGGACAAGAGGAACAAGGTGAAAAGCCGCGTTCCGTTCTTCGTGCCCTTAGACTGGCCTTTGCGCGAACGGCAGGGGATCAGTTCCAGCTGCCGCTATCGGTGATCGGTGCAAGGGAGTCTCTCAAAGCTCAGGACACGCTGGCTGAGGTGATTGATGCGGACTGGATGCTGCTGCGCCTGGGCAACGCGGACGGGATGTCCGCTGCAATTTGCGTGGATATGGGGGTCGTGTCAGCGATCGTGCAAGTGCAGACAATTGGTGAAGTTATGCCGAACCCGCCAACGGCACGGGGGTACACAGATACGGATGCAGCAATGGTGGCGCCGCTGGTCGAAGACGCTTTGACCAGGGCCGTCGCACTGGTCGATACAGCCGCCGATCAATCCAGTCTTGCCGGTTATGAATTCCGGGCGCGGATGGCGGATCTGCGTTCCTTGTCGCTGGCCATGGTCGAAGACGCATATCGCGTGTTTGGCTTGACGGTAGAACTTGGCGGCGGGCTACGACAGGGGCAGATCACAGTCCTGTTGCCCGATACACCGTCAGAGCAGGGGGCCGATGATGAAATTCAAGTTGCTGCCGGCCCGAAGCTTGAGCAAGCGTCGGGGGTTGTTCGGGCCGAATTGAATACGGTGATCGGCAGAATGTCAGTGCCATTGGCAACCCTGTCCGGGCTGTCAGTTGGGGATGTCCTTCCGTTGACCGGATCACGGCTGGATCGTGCGGAAATCCTGACAATTGGTCGAACGCGGGCTGCAATTGGACGTTTGGGACAATGCGGAGGAATGCGCGCGGTACGGTTGAACGAATGTGCTTCGGCTGCGGCGTTGGAGCAAGCTGAAATGCCCGAGTTTCTGGAAGCACAAAGCAACGCGCCAGGGCCGGAGGCTCTGAAAGATCCGATGCCATTCGATCCCTCACATGAGGTCATGCCAATAGATGCAGTGGCATTGAACGAATTGGAGGGCGATCTAGGCTTTGGTAGCCCGGATCAGATGGTAGCCGAAATTTCGCAACTGGCAGGTCTGACGGGATTGGACGACGTTCCCGATGCAACCTGACCTGAGTGCCAAACGTCCTTAGCCGTCAGAACCGCGCATATGCTCCAGCGCGGGGCGCAGGTTGTCCAGCATATAACCGGCTTTGGTTGTGGCCTCGAGTATCTCGTCCGCGCTCATGTGGTCGCACTGACCTAAAGCCCAAACCACTGAGCAGCGCGTGCCCGACGCGCAATAGGCTAAGACGGGGCCAGAGCAGCTTTCAGCCAATTCTCGTTGCAGGGCAACATTGCCAGGCGTCATGGTCTGGTGGGTCAGTTCCAGAACCTCATATTCCATCCCGGCCGCCCGGACAGCCTGTCCGATTGCATCCGACTGCATGGTTGGTGGAACTTCCGTATTGGGACGGTTGCAGATGACCTTAACGAAACCTGCTGCGGCGATGGCTGGGACGTCCTCGACCGTGATTTGGGGCGAGACGGCATAGCGGGGGGTTATTGGTCGAATCTCCATGGCAATTGCTTAGGCCGCGTTTGCGGATCTGTCCAGTTGCGCACCAAGTCCGGGCGCCGCAAACATTCCCGTGATCATCGCAGCCAGAAACACAGCGCCGCCAAGGCCGCCATAGGTGATGGACGCGATAGCGGGTCCGGGACACAGCCCGGACAAGCCCCAGCCCATGCCAAACATCACGGAACCGATAATCAGGCGGCGGTCCAGCTCGGGCGGGCTCATCTTAGGAAACTGACCACCGGTCAGCGGTCTGCGGTGGGTCGTCATTCTCCAGGCGATAAGCATCGGCAGGATCGCGCCGCCCATCACAAATGCCAGGGTGGGATCCCAGTTTCCAAACACATCCAGCCACCCCTGAACCTTGGTGGTATCGGTCATGCCCGAAATCAAAAGGCCGGCACCAAACAGAGATCCGGCCAGCATCGATATGAGAACCCGCATCAAATCAGCCCCCATACATGGCGCATCAGGGCAATTGTTGCCCCACCTGCGCCGATATAGATCAACGTCGCGATGATGCCCCTGATTGAGAATCGAGAGATACCGCATACCCCGTGCCCCGAGGTGCATCCATTGGCAATGCGCGTTCCTGCGCCAACCAAAACGCCGGCAATGACGATCACTGTGAAATTGTCGGTCAGATGGGTCATGGGCGCAGAAGAGAGCAGGGGGCTCAAAATAAGCGGCATCGCGATGACGCCTGCGATGAAGCTTAGGCGTTCTAACGTGCGGTCACTGCCATCAATCAGCCCGCCCAGAATCCCGCTGGCGCCCATTATGCGCCCGTTGCCCAGAAGGTAGACTGCAGCGCCCAGCCCGATCAGCAGGCCACCGGCAAGCCCCCAAATCCATTCAATGTACATTTGTTATCCTCAACTCGCCTGATGGGTCTGTGTCACAACTTGTTGATCGGCACCTTCAGGAATACGTCGCCCTGTTCGTCCGCAGGCGGCATTTGCCCCGCCCGCATGTTGACCTGCAAAGACGGCAGGATCAGGCGCGGCATGGGCAGGGTTGCGTCGCGGGCATCGCGCATCTCGACAAATTCCTCGATTGATTTGCCTTGTCCGATATGGACGTTAAGGGCTTTTTGCTCTCCGACGGTGGTCTCCCAAGCAAATTCATCACGCCCCGGCGCTTTGTAGTCATGCCCGACAAAGATGCGCGTATCATCGGGCAGGGCCAGGATCTTCTGGATCGACTCGAACAGCATTTCCGAGGATCCACCTGGAAAATCGCACCGCGCAGTGCCGAAATCGGGCATGAACAACGTGTCACCGACAAAAGCCGCGTCTCCGATCACATATGTCATGCAGGCGGGCGTATGGCCGGGCGTGTGGAAAACATCGCCACGCATCTGCCCGACATGGAAGCTGTCGCCATCGCGGAACAAAGCATCGAACTGACTGCCGTCGCGCTGAAACTCGGTCCCTTCGTTGAAGATTTTCCCGAAAGTTTCCTGGATCGTCACGATCTGTTCACCGATGCCGATTTTTCCGCCCAGTTCCTGCTGCAAATAGGGTGCCGCTGAAAGGTGGTCGGCATGCACATGGCTTTCCAGAATCCACTCGACCCTTAGCTCATTGTCGCGAACATAAGCGACGATCTGATCCGCCGAGTCGGTCTTTGTTCGGCCTGAGGCGTGATCGAAGTCCAGAACGCTGTCGATGATTGCGCAGGCCGTCCCCTCGGGTTCTTGTACGAGGTACGAGACCGTATTGGTGTCAGGGTCGAAAAACGCTTTCACAATTGGTGTCATTTGGCTCTCCGTCAGCGCGCAACTCATCATATATGTTTTTCAGAATATGATGCAACCGGCAATCTTTGATTTGATGCGTGTCAAGGCAAGTTAATCCAATTCCGATTAGAATTTAATCATTCTGCCTTAGGTTGCCGATACCGGGTGGGCGACAGGCAGTTTTCCGCGCGTTTGTTCGCCAGGATAACCAGGTCTTAAAACCGTTACCTATATCGGCGACAGTGATAGAAATTGGGAGGAATAAAATGTCTGCAAAAAGTTTGTATTCCGAAGCCGAACACCTGGAGCAAAAGCTGCAGAATGCCTGTTTTGAGACCCGGCTTGCGCTTCAGCCCAGTGTAACCAAAGTGATTGATCGGATGCGTCAGGAAGGCATGCACGTGCCATCGCGCCTGCGACACCTGGATGCGGCTTTGTGCGAAGATGTCATCGAGGCGCAGTTCGACAATATGCCGGTCTGAGGCGAAGTGTCAGCTGAACGAGATTCCCAAGATCACCAGCATCAGGCCAATCACCGAAAGAAAAAGCGACGCCAGATTCCACGGCAGGACGCTTTGAACGGCGGCGCGCAATTCATCGTCCGACAGGCCGGATTTGCGCGCTTTCATCACACGCAGGATACACCAAACCAGACCCAGCAGGCCTGCAAGTGACAGGGCGGCACCGCCCCAGGTGATGATTTCGAACATGGTTCCCCACATTTTTCCGCAAATCCTGGTTGCGCTTAGCGGATCGACCGACCGCGCACAAGCCCATCGAGGATTGGATGCTTGCAGCTCACGCGGCGGCAATGTATCCGGCTAACTGCCGTTGCTAATGCATCAGATCGCAGCCTTTTGGAGAGATAAATATGGAAGACGTGACCGAAGATCAGGCCGCCGCCAACTACCGTGTGACAGCGGGCGAGCTGCGTCAGTTCGTGGAGCGGATTGAACGCCTGGATGCCGAAAAAAAGGATCTGGCGGAACAACAGAAAGAGGTCATGGCCGAAGCCAAAGCCCGCGGTTACGACACAAAAGTGATGCGCAAGGTCATCGCGCTGCGCAAACGCGACAAGGACGATATCGCCGAAGAAGAGGCGGTACTCGAAATGTATAAGGAAGCGTTGGGCATGTGAGCCGCGCCTGGGGTCAGGGTTTCAGAACCTTCACCCCGGCCATCGTTTCCAACCTGGCCAGATCCTGCTCGTAAAGTTCGGAAAATGCGTCGATGATCTCATCGCTCCAGCCGGGCAGGTCCAGCTCTTCTTCCATTTTGTCCGGTTGAGCATGGTTCGCTAGAATGTCTGCAAGAACGTCTCGGGTCTCAGCCTGTGAAAGCGTCGAAACCTGGTCCAGAATCGCCTGCGCTTGTGATTGACCTTCTTCGGTCAGCAAAGAGATCAGCAGGTCATATTCATCCTTGATCGCAACGTCCGCAGCAAGCCCGCCGACGCTGCGCACAACGTCCCCCCATAGAAGCGGAATGTCCTCATTGCACCACAGGGTAATCTGCACCCCGGGGGCAAAGTCGTGAACATCTTCGATCATCTCAACCCAGCTGAGGTGACTAAGATCATTGTTGCGGATCACGTCCTCGCGCGCCTGTTCCGGTAAAGACATCAGGTATTTCGGGATAAAACTGCCGGGGTTCCTGAGCGCCAGAAACAATTCTAACTGACAATCGCTAAAGGCCTCTTCCAGAACAGACACTCGTTTGCCCGCGAAGGGATAGAATTGCCCGTCCGCGAGCACCGAATCTTTCTCACCAATGAAACCCTCACTGGAAAAAATGGCTCGCGCTACCTCTGGTTGGATCGGCAGATTGCTCCGGATGCGTTCAATCTCATCTGGCAACGGCGGTCGTGTATTTAGTGCTTGGAATGCCGGTTTGAATACTTGCCGGTAACGACGAGGGCCAAAATAAGAAACACTATTTTGGGCCAGAGCGGCTCCATTGGTTTGCAACGATCTGAGCAGCCGCCCTTCATCGGTAAAAGCTGCGCCTGCGTGGATAGCAACCTGCATGATTGGTTCTTGTCCTTGCATTCCTGAACCTGCCTGTCGAGTTACAGGCTGTGCTGGGGACAGTCAAATATTGCCCCCCCACCTAAAGGTGATCGGTCGCGTCACAAGGAAAATTCAAAATCCCTAAGTTTGGATGAAAATTGAGGCTTGCAGTCCGTCAAAAGAGAAAGTAATCGACACCCAGCGCCCCTATAGCTCAGCTGGTAGAGCAACTGATTTGTAATCAGTAGGTCCGCGGTTCGAGTCCGTGTGGGGGCACCAAACCAGACTCAGAAGCTTTGAAATCCTCTAAAGCTCTGAAAGGTAAAGTCAGATTCACGGTTCGAAACCCTTGTTTATGGCTGTAGACTGCTGGAGCTGCAAATATCATTCGGAGCATAGCTTTTCGCCATTCGAGCGTTGACTTTTTCCATATATCAAAAGGTCTTGAGAGAATCCGCATTGCCGGTTCGAACGCATCTGAGAAGTCTGGGCTGTTTTGGTCGAATTCCCTTAATTTGTGTTCCTCATGGGCCTTTTCGTTGTGTAGTTTTTCTAGCTTTCTCTCCAGGGCCGCAGACACAACTTCCAACTCTGTGTCTACGTATCTGTCAGTCGTCTTTTCAATTTCACTGTTTATCTGAGAGATTCGCTTTTTGCGCTCCCCACGTGACTGTCTATCCTTGAGCCTCCGAAGCTCCCACGCATCTCGCAGCATTTGGGAAAATACCTTCACGAAACCAGGCTCGGGTTGGATCTGGCGCAACAAAGATTCGAACTCACCTTCAATCTGCTCTCTTCGAATTGACTTTCCGGCCCTGCCGCATCCGTGTTTTCGGCAAATGTAGTAAGGATAGTGCTTTGATCTTCCTCCTGACCAATTCGAGGTCATGAAGTTCCCGCAAGCTTCACAAAGGACGAATCCACGGAGAGGAAAATCCTCGCTGACATCTTGCCTGACACGAGCCACCACCTTTCCATCCAAACGCTTCAGAATTTTCTGATGCTCCTCCTATGAGATCAGTGGAGAATGCTTTCCTTTGGTGAGTGGAATGTTCCACTTGAGGTTGCTGTAGCGCCCTGCATATATCGGGCGCCGCAGTATCGCTGAGACGTATGAGTATGTAAGCCTGCATTTCCCGATAGAGCGCATGAATGTAGGATCATTCTCGAGGAACGATTTGGCTTCTCCTACAGTTTCGAAGCGACCAGCGGCAAACCCTGATAACAACTCTGATAGAATGGATGCCACGGGCTCGTCCCTTACAACCTTTTTTCGCCCTTGATTGTCCGAACGAACATACAGGTAGCCAACCGGCAAGCGGCTGAAAGCATAATATCCGTTCAACATTCGACCACGAGTGCGGCTCTTGTTTGTCTCTGCATTTTTTTGGCTGAAGTGCTGAGAGAACACTGCTTGCATCATCTCAAACAGGATTTCATCGGCGCTTTCGCCAAAGCGAAGTCGAGGGCTTACCAATTTACCGCCCGCGCTTTCGATTTCCTCCTTTATTCGCAAGTATGCCTTCATACCTCGGGCAAGCCGAGAGACGTCATCAATGATGACGGCTTTCGTATGCCCTTTAGATCGCTTTAGATAACTAGGTTCTGGACCCATTAATTTTGTTGCTGCTGTCTCTGTTGCATGCTTCAAGCCACTGAGTTTCAGAGGTGTATCA